>CALLUY010000033.1 GCA_938010615.1 uncultured Pirellulaceae bacterium
GACTCTCCGAGTCGTGTTTTGCCGCCCCAAACGACTCGGAGAGTCGAGCTACTTTGGTTTTGAAATGCTCTCTAGACGCCGCCCAGTGAGCCAGGATCGGAGTTGTTGAAATCTGAATCCGGCACGGGCTCTCCGTCGATCCCCTCGTACGATTCAACATCCTGAACTTGGCCTTCTTCGCCAAAAGGATCATCATTTGAAATCGGTTCGTCTGCCTCGTCCTCAACGTCGACCTTGAAGTCTAGCACTTCGCTATCCAGATCAAGTTCGGGATCCGTTGCTTCACTTCGATCCATTACCGAAGCAGCCCCTTCAGAATCAGCGTCGTTCAACAGAGGCTCTTTCTCAAGAGGGAACGTTTTCTCCTCGTTCACTTTGCCGTCCGCGTTCCACGTTCGCCAAACGCCAAAAGGTTCATTGTCACGAAACTCACCTTCACTACGTTTCATTCCCGACTCGTACCAGTAGCGCCACATCCCGACTCGTTGGCCCTTGGAAAATTCGCCTTCCGCTTTCTTGTTGTGAGTTTCGTGCCACCACGTAAAGAGGCCATCCCTCAGCCCATCAACGTAGCGACCGGTCATCTTCGGTTGACGATTCGGATACCACTCCGTCACCGGACCGTGCTGCACCTGTTCACCATCACGAGCAAACGTCGCTGGCTTGGCCGCCCACCAATTGTCGGCACCTTGCGGCATCAACTTTTGATCCTGAAAAACGCGTTCGGACGCTACCGTCTGATTGGCAAACGTTGTTTTCTTACGGATGACTTTGCGACCGTCTACAAATTGCTCCTTCAGTATTTGGTTGCCCTGTTGATCCCACTGCAAAACAAAACCGTCAGGAACTCCGTCTTCGAAAGTCGCTTTTCTCATTGGCTTCCCGTTGGGATAAAACCAAGACGCCAATCCGTTGCGTTTTCCGTCCTGATAAGTAATCGTGCAAATCACTTCTCCGGACTTGTCGGAAATTGACCAGACGCCATCGATCTTGTTGCGAACGAAGTTAGCCCGCGACAGAAACGGTCCGGAATACAGATTAAATGGAGACTGCGAAAACAATCCGCCGCTGCCAGATTCGTGAACTCGCTCCCAATCGCCCTCCATCGCTCCACGCACAAACGTGCCAGATGCGATCGGGCGTTGCTGGCGATCGTACATCAACCATCCGCCATCGTTGTAGTAATTTCCTTCGGCGTCCTGTGCGATTGTGCGGACGATCTTTACGCTACCATCAGGGTAACGCTCTCGGACAATTTCGTGGCTGCGAGAATCGAAGTCGCGGTTGGCGTTTTCTATCGCCTTCATGCCATCAATGCGAAGACGCGGCGCCCTGAGTGCAGCTTTGCCCTGTGATCGCTGCGGCAGGCCGTTTGAACTATTAACGCGACGACCAGATGGTGAGCTCTCGCTTGATTTGCCAATCCAATCAGGAACGATCAGCTCCCCTTTGTACTGATTTGGCAACGCATCAGATCTCGATTGAATCGTTTCGCCATAGCGACCGTTTTGCTGGCCCTCTTGCGGCGTCAACGCAGGAACTTGATCGGCTGTCGATTTGGACATTCCTCCGACCGGACCGTAGGCACTGAAATCCGGTTTGCTCAATTTTGCGTTGCCGCGATCTTCAGAAACGGCTTCGCCGGCAATATCTTCGAGCTGATTCGCATCGCCGCCGAACTGGAGTCCGCCCATTGTTTTCGATGCTTCGATGACAGGCTCAACGAATGAACCAGATTCCTGTGCGACACCGGTCGCCGCAGAGAGCACCGCAAAACATGCAGCCAGCGAAAATATTTTGAACGCCCGTTTCATTGCATCAATTCTGGGTGTTTGAAAGACCATTAGGGAACGTCCTCAACTTATCAGGGCAGGGCAATGGAAGCGCACAATTTCCCTTGTCAAAAGTATCGTCCTTCCGAATTGTTGGGCTGACTTGTGAATTTGTACGCAACACAGCCACTTTAACCCGGATTTTTCGCGACACTTGAGATCCGACGAGACAGCGCATTGCGTTCTAGATCACTCTTGGGGAAGCACGATCCCGGCTTCCGAACCTGAATTGTCACCAATTCAAACGTAGCCCTTGCCGATCATACGGGCTGCAACGACAATAGAAACATGGCCTTTTTTACAGACAAAAAACTTCGCCGCATTCGCATCAAGATCGATGAGTCGGAACTCAAATCGGATTCGCCGGAGATCCTGAATCGTTTGAATCGGATCGAAGAGAATTACGGTAAGCTGGATGAAGTTCTTTCCGGGTTGGAAGATCGTTTCGAAAATGACGAAGCATTCTTGAGCTTGTTCCCAGAAGGCGAAGAACCGGTTTTCGATCTACCGAAAAAGAAGAAACGAAAATGGCGTCCACGCAAGCCACGATAGCGGACTTCTCATGAGCTATCTCTGTCTCTCTGGCGGACGCGTTGTCGATCCGACGAATAACGTTGACCACGTCACGGATGTCTGGGTTCTGGATGGCGCGATCATCGCACCGCCAACAACTGACGAACAATCCCGTGTTGGCGTTCGCAGAATTGACGTCGGTGGACAAGTCGTGATGGCGGGTGCAATCGACATGCACTGTCACATCGCGGGCTCAAAAGTCAACGCAGCGCGGATGATGATGCCGCACCTCAATCGCAGGTCCATTGAACAGTGCCGCCAGTTCGACAAGCAGTGGTTTAACTCAGGGCACATGGGCGCTGTACCGTCGCTGTTTACGACCGGCTACAAGTACACGGGCCTCGGCTACACGACTTGTTTCGATGCGGCCATCTCTCCGTTGGCAGCACGACATGCTCATCACGATTTCAACGTCATCCCGGGCGTCGACACCGGATTCTTTACACTCGTTGGCAACAACCACTACGTGATGCAGTGTGCCGCCGAGGGCAATCAACAGGGCATGCAAAATTTTCTGGCTTGGCTGCTCAACAAGGTTGGCTCCTATGCCCCGAAGGTCGTCAATCCTGGCGGCGTGGAACTCTGGAAGCAAAAGCGAACTGGAAACGCGAGGGATCTTGATCAAACAATCGATGGATTCAAAACGACTCCGCGAAAGATCATTCAATCGATTGCTCAAGCCGCGAATGCGATTGATCTGCCACACCCTGTTCACATTCACACGAACAACCTCGGAATTCCTGGCAACTGGGAAACGACACTGGGAACGATGGAAGCACTCTCTGGCCTGAAAGCCCATCTGACTCACATTCAGTTTCACAGTTACGGCGGCGGTGATGAAAGCGAATCGTCATTGTGTTCGAAGGTCGCGCCGCTGGCTGCGTTCATCAACGCGAATCCTGAACTATCTGTGGACGTCGGCCAAGTCATGTTCGGTTCGACGATGAGCATGACGGGCGATGGTCCGCTGGGATATTACCTGCAACAAATCGGTGCCGACAAATGGTACTCCGCGGATGCCGAAATTGAATCGGGATGTGGCGTTTCCCCGATCGAGTATCGCGATCGAAACTTCGTGCACTCGTTGCAATGGGCGATTGGATTGGAATGGTATCTGTCAGTCAACAATCCGTGGCAAGTCGTGATGAGCACTGACCACCCTAACGGCGGCAGCTTCATGGCCTATCCGCAGATCATTCGGCTGTTGATGGATCGGAGCTTTCGGGACGAGATGCTTGCCCAAGTAAACCCAAAGGTTTTGGATTTTTGCGGCCTCAAAGATATGACTCGGGAGTATTCACTCTCTGAGATCGCGATCATCACCCGCAGCGGTCCGGCGAAGCTTTTGGGGCTGCCGAACAAAGGGCATCTTGGCGTTGGTGCTGATGCGGACATTGCAATCTATCGCGAGGACGACGACAAAGAGAAAATGTTTGCCGTTCCACGTTACGTAATAAAAAGCGGGCAGATCCTTGTCGAGGACTTTGAGATTCGCAACGTCGTGCATGGGAAAACGTTGGCGACGAAACGCGACTTTGATCCGGCTGCTCAACCTGAGATAGAACAATGGTTTTCGGATCAGTATTCGGTTTCAACAGAAAGTTATGGTATTGCGGAAGGTGATTTTACGCGGACGAAATGAACTTTGTGCATGCCGTTTGTGGTGCGCCTCTAGTCGCGTATTGCACCGAGTAAAATGCCCTGTCGCGAGGCATCCCCAATGGAATTAGCGACGAAACACATGCAATCAATTCTGATAAACTACGGACTCCTTTCCAAGCCAACGGTTTTCGTCAGTGTCGATTCGGCCAACTACAACTTCCGAACGCTCAGATCGCCGGTTCCGCTACGAGCCGATGATTCCGACGACGGTTTGCTTTGCCATTGGTATTCTGGCCGATCGCTTTCTTGACTTGCCCGGAATCGCATCGGTTGCTGTAGCGACACTCGCATGGATAGCTTGGTTCGCGATTCAAAAGCTATCCTCACAGAAAGCGATCGTCGCATGCTGCCTTCTCTACATCATGATCGCGTCGAGTGGAGCACTGTGGCATCACGCGCGATGGAACTGGTTTCCTGAAAATGAGATCGGAACGTTTGCCTCGGATGACTTTGAAGCCTGCGCCTTGAAAGGGGTTTTGGTTACTGAACCTGTTCGAGTCGCCGCTGCGGCTTGGCATCCGACGCTCGACACGATGAAGCCGAAAGAACGGGTTCGATTTCAATTGCGAGTTCACTCGATTCGAGATCAGGGCAAGTGGAAATCTGCATCCGGGATCGCTGGCGTTTCAATTTTTCTTTCGGAAGAACAGTCCGCAGGAAAACAAGCAATCGAATTGCCTGACTGTAGCGATGCAGTAGAAGTCATTGGAGAATTTGTCGGAAGTCGCCCAACATCCAATCCCGGCCAATTTGATTTCGAGAATCACTTCCGAGCCAAAGGGCAATTTGTGTCGGTATTCGCGAAGTCGACAGACTCAGTGCAAAGGATTGCTAACGCGAAAAACCCAAGTCACGGCATCCGTGCAAAACTGAGATCAAAGATTGACGCTCAACTGCACGGACATCTCGCTCCGGAAAAAGCAGCGTTTGCTTCCGCGGTGCTGTTGGGCAATCGCGATCAAATGGATATTGAAACTCGAAGTCGTTTCCTCAAGGCAGGCGCGTCGCATTTGCTGGCGATTTCCGGACTTCACGTTGGCATCCTCGCGAGCGGCTTTATGCTGCTTTTGAAATTGGGTTTTTTGAGCCGACGGAACTGCCTGCTGTTGACGATCGCGTTCGTCGTGTCATACGCGTGGCTGGTCGAGTTTCGCCCCACCGTTTTGCGAGCCGCGATTTTGATTTGCGTAATGTGTGGAGCAAGACTGCTTGGTCGTAACGCGCTTTCGTGGGGCAGTCTAACAACGGCTCTCATGCTTGTTCTGATCTTCAATCCGGCAGATCTATTTTCACTCGGCACTCAGCTTTCGTTTTTGGCTATCTCTTCGATCATCATCGGAAAGCCGTGGATCTTTCGACCGACATCACAGGATCCAATCGATCAACTGATCGCCAAAACTCGCCCGGCCTTCGTTCGCTGGACTGCATCTGTGGGCCGTGAAATTCGAGCTGCTTTCTGCGTCAGCTTCATGATCTGGGTGATAGGAATACCGCTCGTTGCCTGGAAATTTCATTCGATTGCGATGGTCGCTCCTTTGCTCAATCCATTCCTGCTAATCCCAATGGCAATGGCGTTGTACTTTGGATTGGCAACCATCGCCTGCGGAATGACTTTTCCGATGGTCGCAGTCGTACCCGCGGCGGCATGCAGTTTGAGTCTTGGAAGCATTCAGGCGATGGTCGATTTTTCAGCGACTCAGCTTTCTGGCCACACTTGGTCCAGTGGTCCGCCAGGAATTTCGGTTGCTATTTTTTATCTGGGCGTCGCGCTGTTTGCCGTGATTCCACAAACCAAAGTTCCGCCGCGGTGGTGCATTTTGCTCGCTGCCGGATGGCTCGTCTTTGGCTGGCTGGTTCCGGATCGAATTGCGCAGATTAAACGGGTAGAAAATCAAAAGCTGGAAGTCATCATCATCGATGTCCGCCATGGATCGGCGGCGTTGCTTAAACTCCCCGATGGAAGAAACATTTTATGTGACTGTGGTTCACTTTCTGGATCCAACAATGCGGCCAGAACCATTTCGTCCGTTCTGTGGCAACAACGTATCGCGCGAATTGACACCGTGATCATCTCGCACGCAGATGTGGATCACTTCAATGCGTTGCCGGAATTGGTTGAGCGGTTTGACATCGACTCAGTTTGGATTAGCTCCATGATGGGAGACGACGACGCAAAATCGGTAACAACTCTGTTTGACGCATTGGAGAAAAGTTCGGTCCCAACCATCGAAGTTGGCGGCGGTCACAGCATTGAGTTTCCTTCGAACAACGGCTCGGATCTAAAGATAGATTTGCTTGGACCACCAAAATTCCCGAATGGTTCGTCGAATCAAATCAACGACAATTCGCTCAGCATTGTCGTAAATCTGATTTGGAACGGGCGTAGCATTATGTTGCCGGGCGACGTTGAACATATTGGAATGGAGTCGCTTCTAAGAAAACCAATCGAAAAAGTCGACTTGCTCGTTGCGGCACATCACGGCAGCAAGAACAGCGATCCAGAAAGGTTTGCTCGCTGGTGCAAACCGGATGTGGTTGTCGCGAGTTGCGGGAAGGGTCGAGTCGGTGAATCAGAGCAACGTCTATTCCAACTTGGTCACCCATGCAACGTTGTGACAACCGAGCAGTTAGGCGCCGTAAAATGCACGATCAGCCAAAACGGTTCGTTTGAGATCCAGCGATGGGATGGTGACAACTGGAGTCCGCTTGCCAGTCTTTAACTCCTTCGCTCGGTGGCTTACAATCTGTCTGCCGAAGATCTGAACGACTTCATCGAAGGCGCATTCGAATGGGCAGGTATCCGTGATGACAAGGAACAGAAGACTCATTTCTTCCGGTTCGCCATTCGAAGAAAAGTTTGCGTACTCGCGTGCCGTTGTCCAAGGAGACTGGTGCTTTGTGTCTGGCACGACGGGCTACGACTATGATTCCATGGAGATGCCGACCAGCGCCGCGGATCAAGCAACGAACGCGTTGGCGACCATCGAGAGCGTACTTATTGAGGCTGGGTTTTCGTTGGCAGACGTGGTTCGCATCCAGTACACCATTGTCGATGCAGCCATCGCTGCAGAAGTTCAACCAGTCTTAAAACGGTGCCTCGATGACATCCGACCAGCCGCAACCATGGTTGTAGCGAGACTGATTGCCCCTGACATGAAAATTGAAATTGAAGTCACCGCTTTGAAGTCATAGGTGGAGCAGGTTTGCTGCCTATCAGAATGATGGCAGGTCGCGACCCTGCCCCACAATTCTCGAATTGTAGCTATTCGGAAACTGAGTGCTGACTACCATAGATCTCAATCCTGCCACTGCGCTTGGGTACAATCGCCACTTCGATGCCGTTGATACATGATCCCACTTATCTCCATTCCTCTGATCATCCTCGTGCTGCTGCTTGCGCTGATGCAAACGCTTTTGGTAATGGACTACCGTTGGTTTCTGCGAGACGCCAAGGAACCAAACAGCAATAATGAATCTCAAGGCGGTAGCGATAACTTCCCACGCGCAGCGATCATTTTGTGTCTTCGCGGCTTTGAAGAAGGCATACCTGATTGCCTCGCGGAGCTCATCGGGCAGAACTATCCGGACTACGAACTGCATATCGCTTTCGATAGCCCTCAAGATCCTGCAGCACAACAGGTGCAAGACTTCTTTGAAGATCAAAACTCAAAAGTTCAACTGCACTTCTTCGAACCATTGCCGAACTGCAGCTACAAATGCTCGGGAATCGTGCACACGCTAAGTCAGCTCGATGAAAAATTCGAAGTGGTTGCTTTCTGTGACGGTGATGCGATCGTCGATGACAAATGGCTGCGGGATCTCGTTTTGCCAATGATGAACGACAGTCAGATCGGTGCCACAACCGGTAACCGATGGTTCGATCCAACTGATGTTTCGACAGGCGCATTGGTTCGCAAACATTGGAACGCAGCAGCGATCGTGCAAATGCAAGCCTACGATATTGCGTGGGGAGGCACGATGGCAGTCCGCAGGAACGTCATCGAGAAATGTGGCTTGATCGAGCTATGGTCGAAGTCTTTCTGCGAAGACACTGGACTTACCGAAGCGATTGTGGACAAAGGACTACGACTGCATCGCGTTCCCAATCTCATCGTGGAAAACAATGAGACATCAACTGTGCTGGAAAGCTTTCAATGGATCGCTCGTCAACTATTAACGGTACGCTTGCATCATAAAGCGTGGCCGCTTGTGATGGCTCACGGGCTGATCACCGGAGTCGCTACGATCGCAGCGCCCGTGATTGCGGTTGGCTTGTTCGCGTGTGGATACTTCATTGCCGGACGATCAGTTTTGATCGCGTGGTTGGTGTATCAAGTGCTGAACATTCTCTTGCTGATGCTGATCGAATATTGCAATCAAGAAGCGTTAGGACAGCGGGAATCGGCTGTCTACCATCCGACTCCCAAGCCGCCCTTGCGATGGAGAATCCTGTCCTTGATGATGGTCCAAGTGCTACACCCTTTGGCCGTGATTCGAGCCATGCGAATGGAGTCTGTCACGTGGAGAGGCATCGGCTACCAGATCGATAGCAAGCAATTACACGTCGCATCCGTTTCGACGCCGCAATAAGGCTTGGCGATTGCAGCGCGAGCGAGGTCAGACTACCGCAGCGCGAGCGAGGTCAGACTAACGCAGCGCGAGCGAGATCGTTGTCTCGAATTGGTCAACGAACAAACCAAGTGCGGATTCTGGATCCTGAATTGAGAGTTTGTCGAGCAATTGCGCCACATGCCGCCCATCAATTGCCAAAATGGGACTTCCCTCACCAGGCAGGCCGCGAACAATTCGAATACCAGTTGCGATTTCGGCAAGCGTCCACTGTCCGCCACCTTCGCCCTTGATATCAAGTCCAATCGTCACTGACGAATCAAGTGTCGCACTTAAGCGACCCACAATTGACTCAGCCAATTGACCGATTCGCTCAAGTTCATCATCAAACCAGTATTCGACTTTCGGAGCACCAACGCGACTCTTGCCCCAGCGATTTGCTTCGCCGAATTCGATAAACCGATGGATCATTGATTCATTGATCGCAGGGCACGGGAGATGTCCTGCCCACTTGTCTACATTCGAGCGATCAAACTCTGGATCACTCGTTTCGTAGGACTCATAGATCCGCGTATTTTCAAAGATCGCTTTTGAAAACTCATCGTCTGCATCCGGCTTGGCATCAACTCCGACGTACTCAACACCCGCTGAATTGAAATAATTGCAACAGCTATCGATAACCTGTCTGGCCGAAGAACATTCTTCCGGCGTCAGATGGTAGGTACGTCCGTGGGCGTCCGGCGTGCAAACAATATGTGCGATAACGGCCGAAACCCAATCGACCGGAACAAGATTTCTTGGCTCGTCACCGTTCATCGGCAAACGAATCGGCGTCTGATGCTTTCCGCTTTCGTCGCGTTTCTGATGTGGAACCAGCATCGCGATCAGTCGCAAGTAAAGAAACAGCCCATGGTACGTTGAAGTGAAACCAGTTTTCGAGTCGCCGATAATGACCGCCGGTCGAAAGATGGTCACATTGCGGAACCCTTCGGCAGCCTGAACAAGTGTCTCCGCATCAAACTTGCTTTGCTCATAGTCGTTTCGCAGCTCTTGCCCGGTATCGAGCTGATCTTCCATCACGACGTCTGAGGTCTTGCCACAAACGTAGGCGGTTGAAACGTAGTGCAAGTCAGGAATACCCTGGAGCTTCGCAAAATCCAATACGTTCCTTGTTCCGTTGAGGTTTGTCCGAAAGGGCTCGTCTTCGCGAGTTCTCGCCTCAAATTTCAAGATTGCCGCATTGTGAATCAACTCAACACAATTTTCAGAAATCCATTGAGCGTCACGTTTCGATACGCCAAGATTTTCAGAACAGATATCGCCTTCGATCACGATCGGACGAGGCAAACTTTTCTCGAGTTGCTTTTCCCAATACTGCATGATCGACTCGACACGCTGCCGGGCAGACAGTTTCGATGTCGGCCGAGCGATCACTGCGACTCGCTGTTTTCGCAAGATAAGGTCGCGCAGAAGATATCGGCCAACTAGACCGGTCGCCCCGGTGAGCAGAATGTAGGTTTTCCCTTTTACAACGCAAGAGTTGACGGAGGGCGAATCAGTTGAGTCAGTCACGTTGTTAGCCTTGAAGCCTTGGTGGGTGATGGGAAATGGTTAAAATCACCCAGAGGGAATATTATGTTCCGAGTCGTCGATTCTTCAATTGGAAAGTAGAATCAAGATGAAACTAAGCAGACTACCCAAGGTAGCTTTTCAATGATTCAAAACCCGAATTACCGGCATTCCATCTCACTTCTTAAGCGAATCTGCCTGCTGGTTGTTTGCATTGACACGATAATTTCGGGGAATTTACCCGTTATGGGGCAGGACAAACTGGCAGGTAAAACGCCTGCAACAGTCACAACCTGCGGACTGAACCAAGGTGAAATTGATTCCGGTTGGCTGGCACTCTTTGATGGCAAATCGACATTTGGCTGGAGAGCCGCATCGAAAGCAAACTGGCAGGTCGCCGACGGGATCATTTCAGTAAGTGAAGGGGAACGTGGACTGCTGCGAACGACGGCTCAATTTGATGACTTTGATTTGAAAGTGCAATTCAAAATCGAGCCAGACACTAACAGCGGAATCTTTATCCGCACCAGTCCCAAGCCACGCGATCCCGCCGGAGATTGCTTTGAGATTAATTTGGCAGCTCCCAGTGTCAGTCCATTTTCAACGGGCACGCTGGTGAAGCGACAAAAAGGCGACGACATCACCAATGGCGACGCAGCATGGTTCGACCGTTGGCATGAAATCAGAATCCTTGCCAATGGAGCAAACGTCTGCGTCTATGTCGATAGCGAGCTCACGATGCACTACCAAGATCCCGCTGGCCAGAAAGCGATTGGCTGCGGCTACATCGGACTACAGTTCAATTCTGGCAAGGCTCAGTTTCGAAACATTCGCCTTCAGCCAGTCGGGATTAATCCACTCTTCAACGGCAAGGATTTGACCGGCTGGAAAACGGATCAAAAACTCGACAGTCGCTTTGAGGTTACCGATGAAGGCGAACTTAACATTTTGTCAGGGCGGGGCCAGATTGAATCGAAAGAACTTTTCGGAGACTTCGTTTTCGCCATGAAGTGTAAGACACAGGCGGAAGGGTTGAACTCAGGAGTCTTCTTTCGTTGCATTCCCGGCGAGCTGATGAACGGCTATGAAAGCCAGATTCAAAATCAGTTCAACGAAAACGATCGCTCCAAACCAGTTGACTGTGGCACCGGCGGAATTTTCCGTCGCAGTCCTGCCAGGTATGTCAATGCAGATGACAACGAGTGGTTTACGAAAACGATTCTCACCACTGGTCCGCACGTCGCGGTTTGGGTCAACGGCTTCCAAGTTACCGATTGGTCTGATCAGCGCAAACCAGACAAAAATCCACGTCGCGGTCGACGCCTTGAGGCCGGCACGATCATCTTCCAGGGGCACGATCCAACCACTGACATCCTGCTGAAAGATATTTCAGCGCGTGAACTGTCTCCACGAAATCGATAGCTTACCGAACTTTATTCACGCTTCCAGGCGCGTAGTTTCCTGATCCACTAAGGATCTTATTTGGAATTTCGATCTCTCTAACGTGGCTGGCCATCGTGTTGTAGGCTTGATCAAAGGCCGCTGGAATCGAAGCAGCGGCTGGCCTTTCAAACTTGTTGGTTTGCAACGAAGCCGTTCTTAAGCCGTTGCCTGGTGCATCCTTGGGAGGGCCAACCTGAATCGGTTGAAGCTGAGATTGTTTTTCGCCACCGTTCCAAGCCTTGGTCAATGTTGACTCGAGGCCACTTCGCTGCCCGAACGTCGAGTTCGATGTTGCTTGACTTGCAGCCGGGGTCACGTTCGCGACTCGCGTCCGATCAAACGTTCCACCTTGGTTAGCCGGTGGAGCGATCCGCTCGGGATTAACCGTCTTCGGAGCGACGGCGACAAACGATGGCCTACTTTGGCTTGGAGAACCGAATCCGCCCCCCATTTCAGAAACCCGTTCCTTTGCTTTACTAAGCAAACTTTGACTTTCACTGGTCACCGCATCTGCTGCACGAGTGAACGATGGCTTGAAGGAATTGTCTCCGCCAGGAAGCGTAGGCTTCATTTCGGTGGCCGCAGATACAATCTTATCTTTCAAGTTGGCACCGAACTCGGTTGAGGACTTAGTGGCTTCCTTCGCCCGATCGCCGACCGAACCAAGAGCGCTACTGAATCGTTGGCGAGCCGCGTCGACGGTACTCTCCGTCTTTTTCGCGACAGCCCCAGAACCGCTGCGTAGCTGGCCGTTCATGTCGTAGAGCGATTGGTTGACTTTGGCCAACGATTGATTGAATCCACCCTCTTTAAAAGTCGATTTGGCGCCCGATTTCAATTTGGCGTTCGCAGCTGCAAGCGTGTCCTTGAAATCATTCGCTGGCTTGGTCGACAGAATCTCGGAAGGTGACTTGAATCCACCACCGGACGTTGCTGGTTGCTGCACGCTGGCGACCGCTGAGTTAAATTTCTGCTGTGCATCGCTCAAAGAATTTGTCCCCATCTCTTTTGCTTCTGCGAGCCCTTTGTCGATGCTGTTACCCGTTTGCTCCAATCCGAATCCTTTGCCGTCGTAGGGAGTTCGAATCGGTTTGTTGCTCTCGAACGATTCGCTCATCTTGTTTTTCGTTGACGCGATTCCGCTTTTGATTTCGTCAATCTTTCGCTGGTAGTCATCAATGTCTACTTTACTATCGCTTTGAGCCAGTGCTGATCGAGTTCCGTTGACAATGCCATCAGTTGGCGACGGGCTCAAGTGTTGAGCCGGTGGCGGTGGCGGAAGCGAGTCAGATTCCTTTTTCCAAAATGCCAGGCTTTTCCCTGTCGGCAACTTCGGCATCGCACCAAACTTGCTCTTCATCGCTTGGCACCCGGAAAACATCAGGACGCTACAAACTAGCGCTAGAGTGATCGCGCTGAACGCCTTTGGGTTTGAAATTTTGGTGCATGGTTGTTGAAGCATCGGAATCCCAACTTTTCGGGTGGTGTTCTACGAAAGGGAGAACTGGCCCTGATCGATAAGGTTTACTTAAAGCGATTTATCGGAAAATTGGTCCAAACAGGTGATCCTATTCGCACAATATTTTCGCGCGGGGATGTTAGAGATGCCTGTTTTGGCCGTCAAGCGCCAAAAGCGCCAGCAGTTTCTGGCAACCAGGGAAAGCAAGCGAAGATCGCGAGTTCAGGCACCATAAGGGTACTTCGCAAAACAGTCGGCGAGGATCTCGCTGTGATCGAAGGCAAGATCAGGAAGTTCATCAACCGGAAACCATTTCGCATCTTCGGCATCATCTGCTGCCGCGAATTCATCCGATTCGCTAGCGGTCGTATAAAAGGCGACCGTCACGACGCGTCCGCGTGGATCGCGATCCACAGCCGAGTAGCATCCTATTTGTTGAACACTGGATACGACCAAACCAGTCTCTTCTTTTAATTCTCTGATCGCGGCGTCGGCAGCGGATTCGTCCATGTCCATGAACCCTCCCGGTAACGCCCAACAACCTGCGAACGGATCCTTCTTGCGTTGGATGAGCAGTAGTGATCGTTTTTCAAGATCGACAACGACAACGTCAGCGCTAACACTGGGGCGAGGATATTCGTATGTGTAAGGCATGCAGGAACAGAGTGTTTGGTATCAAGAATTCAGCAACTGGCGCAAAAAAGGGCTGGCACTTGCCAGCCCATCGTTTGCAGCCCATCGTTTCATCAGATGGCACATCCGAAATGTTTATCCTTTCGCAGCAGCGTAGCGCTGTGCAACGGCATCCCAGTTAATGACATTGAAAAACGCCTGAACATAGTCGGGACGACGATTCTGATAGTTCAAATAGTACGCGTGCTCCCAAACATCACAGCCAAGAATTGGCGTGTGTCCGTGCATCAACGGATTGTCCTGATTGGCAGTGCTTTCAACGTGAAGTTTGCCATCGCCGAAAGACAACCAAGCCCAACCGCTTCCGAATCGAGTTCCTGCCGCTGCCGCAAAAGCTTCCTTGAATTTGTCGAAGCTTCCGAAGGCTTCGTCAATCGCTGCCGCAAGATCGCCACTTGGATTGCCACCACCGTCGGCGCTCATGATCGACCAGAACAGTGAGTGATTCGCGTGGCCGCCGCCATTGTTCTGAACTGCTCCACGTTTGTCTGCCGGAACGGCATCAAGATTTGAGATAACTTCTTCGATCGGTTTATCGGCAAGATCGGTGCCCTCAAGAGCAGCGTTGACCTTCGTGACGTAGCCATTGTGATGCTTTGAGTGGTGAATCTCCATTGTCCGAGCATCGATATGTGGCTCGAGCGCGTTGTAGTCGTAACCAAGTTCTGGAAGAGCGTAACCCATTAGTGTTTCCTGTATGTTGACGTTATGAAAAGCCGAAATGACGCTGCATTTCGGGCGTCTGGCCAGCAGGAAAGGATATCGCATCAAAGAAGATGCGGAAAGAGACTGACCCTGCATTTAAGCGGGCATGTAAAGCATCGCAAAAAACGAAGACTAGCGGCCTTCTGTAGGCGAGCCCGCAGATTGAACTCGAACTTGGTTCGATTCTTCGCTCAGCATCATATATCGGCGGATCTCAGCCAGGAGCGTAGGAGCCAATTCTGTACAATTTGTCGAAAACCATCCGCGTTTTGCTTCGCGAATCATCACGCGAATGTAACTCATTTTTCGCATTCCCTCGCGCTCTGAAGCGACTTCTTTTTCGCAGAACTCAAACATGACCCGAAAACGACCGCGGCGGCTGTAGTCCTTACGATCTTCGAGTTCAACTTCGATGGATGCGAAATCCGACTTAACCTGACGGATCTCCGCGTCGAACTCCAAAATAAAGCCACGAAGTTTTTCGACCAAAACTGAAATCGGAGTCTGAGTCACAAACTCTTCTACTATAAGTGAACGCCTACCTTCTGTTTTCCATTTGATTCCAGAAAGTGAACCGCCTTTAACGGAATTCATTTCGTCATTCAAAGGTGAAGCCACAGCAACCACACGATTACGTCCTGTTTCTTTCGCCTTCAACAGAGCCGAATCGGCTCGCACGAAGAAGTCTGTTGCGGAATCTGTCGGCCTGAGTTGCGTAACGCCAAAACTGGCCGTGATGCACTTGCCTTCAAGCATAGGTAGAGCAGTGACTTCCAACGATCGACGAATGTCTTCGGCACGTTCGATCGCTGACTCGACATCGCACTGAGCACACAGGATGACAAATTCTTCGCCTCCAAATCGACACACCAAGTCCTGAGATCGAACAAACTTTTTGAGCTGATTGGCGAATGCGATCAGGGCAAGATCACCAATGTGATGGTTGAAATTGTCGTTGATTGATTTGAAAAAATCGATGTCGCAAATGATAATACTCGCATTGTAGTCATTTGCTTGTTCACAGTTGGAAATCGTCTCATTAAGCACCCGTTCTAACTCACCGCGGTTTGCGACTTGAGTCAGTGGATCAAGAACCGACACTTCGTGAAGATCTTTTAGCTGTCGCTGAAGATCCAGTTGAACTGATGAGTCGTGGATCAAAATCACTGAACCAAGAACGATATTGTCATCGTTGATAACAGGAATCGCCGTCAGGTTGACGTTCGCTTCGCGTCCGCTGGGGCCGATGATCCGAAAGTCTCCGCTGCGAATTTTTCCACTTTGTAGACACGCCGCAACGGGACAATCCTCACCAGCAACTGGCTTGCCACTCTTCATATCGTGAAGACACAACAATGACGGTCGAATCGTTTGACCAATCGCATCGCCAGTAGAACGTCCGGTAAGCGTTTCGACGGCTTGGCTCCAAGCGCCAACACTGTATTCTCGATCAACAAAAATGACGCCTTCTCGAAGACACCAAAAGAGTGTATTCAGGTACGGCAGCAGGACTTTCGTCGCGTCATCGTGTTCGACCGGATCTTGATTGTTGGTTTGCTCTGTCATATCACTTGCAAATAGATGCAGCTGTTCGAATCAAATGGTAGGTTGCCGTTTATGTAAAGGCGTTGTTCCGGTCAAATTTTCGTTTGATTCTCTTGCAAACAGGCTTTCCTCGCTTATTTCAATTTGGAGTATGACGATCATGCGGATTGTATCAATTGGCAACGACAACTCGACGGTCCTCGCGGTCGACATGGGAAGTGATTTCGCCGTGCTGCCAACAAAAGCGGACGTCCCTTGCTCTATAAAGAGCTTGATTCGTGATTGGGCAAAGAACCCTTTAAACATCGACACCGTTGAACAATCTGGCACGCGGATGGCCAAATCAGACGCGAGACTCAAGGCACCGATCGAAAATCCTGGCAAGATCATCTGCGTTGGAAAGAACTACGCCAAGCATGCCGAGGAGATGGGGTCAGAGCCACCTTCGATTCCTGTCATTTTCAGCAAGTTCAATTCAGCGATCGCTGCCCCTGAGTCGAACATTGTCCTACCACCGATCAGCCAGAAAGTTGACTTTGAAGCCGAGCTTGTCGTCGTGATCGGAAAAGAAGGACGCAACATTGATCGAGCCGATGCGATGAGTCACGTCTTTGGCTATTGCTGTGGCAATGACATCTCAGCCCGCGACTGGCAGAAAGAAAAACCGGGCGGACAGTGGCTGCTTGGGAAGACTTTCGACGGCTTCGCGCCGCTTGGTCCCTGTATTGTGACCGCTGATGAAATCGAAAACCCACACGACCTGAAAATTTCGCTACGAGTAAATGGCGAAACCATGCAGCAATCCAATACCTGCAACCTAATTTTCCCGATCGACTTTTTGATCGCGCATCTGTCACAATTTGTGACGCTCGAGCCTGGCGACTTGATCTTTACCGGAACGCCCGAAGGAGTCGGGGCAGGGCGAACACCTCCCGTTTTCCTTAAAGACGGAGATCAACTGGAAGTCGAAATTGAAGGGATCGGCATTCTGCGCAATCGGATGACGGATTGCTAGCTACGAGTTTCTAGGCAGAATGGGGCAATCGACCTTCGGTACGGGATGACTAAATTCTCGCGCTCGCGATAGCCGAAATACAGAATACGTATCTGTCGTATTCATTGAGGTCACTCAAATCATGGTCACACGTCGCACCGACGCTCGAAGAAGACGTGTGCTGAGTGAGGAATTCATTCCGACCGATGAGACGACTGTTGCAGGTAACCGAGGGCCGATGAAAGCATACTCTTTCGGAGCCAACCGTCGGAACCAGCCAAAAACGACCGACTTAATTCCCAAACGTGCGACGGCACTTGGCTTGTTCTTGCTGTTCCTCGTTTCTTGCGTCGCCGGTCTCAATGTGCTGGCCCTCAACGCCAAAGCTCTGGTTAATGTCATCGGAGAATCAGGAGCGCGGTCGGTGGCGTTGTTCGGGCCGGGAACCCTTGCAAACTGGCTCTGCTGTGTGAGCCTGCTTCTGTGTGCAGGAATTTGCGCTCAACTTTATTTGCTGCGTCAGCACAAACGAGATGACTACGGCGGCATGTATCGCGTCTGGATTTTGATGGCGTTGATGTTCGTCGTTGCCAGCATCGATTGCGCGGTTGATCTCAGGTCGGTTGCGGCAAAACTGTTCGAGCATCTGACTCAACGATCGCTGATCCAGACTCCATGGTTGATGCTAACCATCGAGATGATTGTGCTGGCCATCATCGTGATACGAATGCTGTTCGAAGTAAGAGCTTCGAGATTTTCTCTGGCAGCAGTTCTGCTTGTGTGGCTTGGGTTTGTCGGCTGTATCGTGCTGCGAAACGTTCCGCTCCCAGATAGCTTGGCGTCCGTTGACCCAAACGTGGCTTACGGAAACTGTGTCTTGCTCGGATGTGTCGGATCGCTAATCGCGCTCACGGTGTATGCCCGTTTTGTCTTTCTGCATGCTCACGGCCTGATTCAAATGAGGGTCAAAACAGCGAAACCGACCAAAGGGGCTCAGCCGGCAGCGAAAGCAGCCAGCAGTTCCAGTTCAGATTCACCGGCGAAGTCGAAGCCCAAAAGCGCCGTGGTTGCCAAGACGAATGCGAAATCCTCGACCAAGAAACCGGTGGCCCAACCAATTAAGGCGACCAACACCAAGGCGACCAACACCAAGCCGCCGGCATCCGCTCCGGTAAAGACACGAAAAGCCAAGGCTGCCAAAACTCAGCCTCAGGTCGCCCAACAAAAAACCAAGGCAACGACCGCCAAAAGCAAACCAGTTGAATCTGCTCCGGCCGTTGACGACGGTCCTGAGACGATCTCAATGAGCAAAGCCGACCGACGTCGGGCTCGAAAATTGGCCAAGCGTGCTGCCAGGGAGAAAAAGGCGGCCTAAGCTGCTGGATTGTCTGGTTTTGACCAAAGCTTTTCCCGGGCAGTTGCCGAAAACGCCGTTTACGAGACCTCGGTTTTTTGCGGTTGCGGGTGGTATCTGAACGGCTATAATTCTGCCTCTCTAAATTGATCAATTATCTAACTTTGAATATCTGGATTCGTCATGGCTCGCGTTTGTGAAATCTGTAGCAAGGGCCCTCAAATGGGACACTCTATTGAGACTCGTGGTAAAGCGAAGTATCTCGGTGGTGTTGGTACGAAGATTACCGGAAAGACGCGACGTCAGTTCCGTCCGAACCTTCAACGAGTCCGCGTTGCTCTGCCGGGTGGCGGATCAAAGCGAATGAAAGTTTGCACAAGTTGCATTCGCAGCGGCTTCGTAAAGAAAGCTGTCAAGCAGAAGCCATTCTCGCTTCCGAAGTCGTAGCGTCGACTTCGATTCAAAATGTATTAGAATCCGGGCCTCGTGCTCGCGTGTTAGAATCCGGGCCTCGTGCTCGCGTGTTAGAATCCGAGCCTCGTGCTCGCGTGTTAGAATCCGAGCCTCGTGCTCGGATTTTTTTATAGCTTCTTTTTGCCAAACTTATGTCTCAGTCGCACACGTCCGCCCAAAAGATCGCTTCGCTGGCCCGCATCGAATTGACGGACGAGGAGTCCGCGAAAGTTCAATCGGAATTCGATTCGATCCTTGAGTACATTCATCAGCTCGACGAAGTTGAAATCCCTGATGGCACCGAGCCATTCTTTGGCGCGACGGAATCGACCAATGCGGTTCGCGAAGACGCCGTCGTCCCGAGTTTCGATCGCGAAGAAATTCTGAAAAATGCACCGGATTCTGATGGTGAGTTTTATCGCGTTCCGCCCGTTTTATAATTTGCGATTCTATGTCAGTTCTCGACAACTCTATCGAACAGCTTGCTCAACAAGTCTCATCTGGCGACGTTTCTGCCGCTCAGTGCGTTGACGCATCGATTGCCCAGATTCGTGCTCAAAACGATTCGCTGAACGTCATGATCAGCGACTGCGAAGATGCGGCTCGCGAACGCGCGGCTTCCATTGATGCAAAAATCGCAGCCGGCGAAAACGCTGGACCGCTCGCTGGAGTTCCGATCGCAATCAAAGACGGCATCTGCACTGCGGGACACGTAACAACCGCTGGCTCGAAGATGTTGGAGAACTTTGCTCCTCCTTACGACGCAACCATCGTGCAACGACTGAACGACGCTGGAGCAATTTGCATTGGCAAAGCCAACCTCGATGAATTCGCGATGGGCAGCTCAACAGAAAACTCATTCTTTGGCGTCACAAAAAACCCTTGGTCGACCGAGTGCGTCGCTGGCGGTTCGAGCGGCGGATCGGCTGCTGCGGTCGCTTCAGGAATCGCACCGGCTTCAATCGGCTCAGACACTGGCGGCTCGATTCGTCAGCCAGCTTCGTTCTGCGGCATCACAGGCATCAAGCCAACTTACGGACGCGTCAGTCGATTTGGATTAATCGCTTTCGCCAGTTCGCTCGACCAGATCGGCCCGATGGCTCGCAGTGCCAAAGACTGCGCCATTTTGATGAACGTTTTATCCGGGCACGACGTGAAGGATTCAACCTCTGCTCGCAATGACGTACCTGACTTCGCGGCTGATTGCGAACAAGACATCAAACGCCTTCGCCTCGGAATCTGCAGACAACATTTTGAAGAAGGTCTCAACGAAGAAGTCAAAGCCAGTGTCGAAGAAGCCATCAAAGCTCTCGAATCACTCGGCGCCGAAACGGTAGAGATCGATCTACCACACACGAAACACGCTGTCGCGACCTATTACGTCGTTGCCCCATGCGAAGCTTCCAGCAATCTTTCTCGCTTCGATGGCGTTCGCTACACGTCACGTGAACCGGCTGAGAAGTTGATTGACATGTATTCCCAAACGCGGAAAGTAAACTTCGGCGAGGAAGTCATCCGTCGGATTTTACTGGGAACTTATTCGTTGTCTTCCGGATACGATCACGAACTTTACAAGAAGGCCTCACAGGTTCGTCGCCTAATCAAGAACGACTACGACGCGGCGTTCGAAAAAGTCGACGTGATCGTTGGCCCGACTGTGCCAACGACGGCTTTCAAAATCGGACAACACGCTCAAGACCCGTTGGCGATGTATCTCGCTGACATTTACACCGCCTCCGCGAATCTAGCCGGCGTACCTGGCATCTCATTGCCTTGCGGTTTTTCATCAGATGGAATGCCAATCGGATTGCAGCTCCAATCCAACATGTTTTGGGAATCAACGCTGCTCAAAGCAGCCCACCAATATCAAACTCAAACAGATTGGCATTCGAAAAGGCCTCAATCATGAATGCCACCATCGATCGTGACTCGATCAAGTTCAGCGATGCGAAACTGATTGTCGGTCTCGAAGTCCACGTACAACTTAAAACCGATTCGAAACTCTTCTGCGGGTGCTCGACAAAGTTCGGTTCGGATCCCAACACACAAACCTGTCCTGTTTGCACCGGCATGCCTGGAACGTTGCCCGTCCTGAACCAGAAGGCACTCGCCCTTTCAATCAAGACCGGTCTCGCACTGAACTGTGAAATTGCTCGCTACACCAAATGGGATCGCAAGAACTACTTTTATCCGGATCTTCCCAAAGGCTATCAAATCAGCCAGTTCGACAAACCGGTCTGCGGTGAAGGTTTTGTCGAAGTAAAGGTTCCAAAGAGCGATCAGCCGTCGCGAAAGATTCGGCTCGAGCGAGCTCACTTGGAAGAAGACGCCGGTAAGAGCATTCACGACGAATCGGGCAAGGGCGGCGTTTCGAGAATTGACTTGAACCGAACCGGCACGCCACTGCTGGAGATCGTGACCAAGCCCAACATTCGCAGTGCCGAAGAAGCAAAGGCGTTTCTCACGGAGCTGAAACAGATTCTCGAGTACATCGCCGTTTCCGACTGTAACATGCAGGAAGGAAGCCTTCGCTGCGATGCCAACGTGAATCTGCACTTTGAGATCGATGGTGAAACGATCGCGACGCCAATCGTTGAGATCAAAAACCTGAACAGTTTCCGAGCTGCCGAACGAGCGATCACGCACGAGTCGAAGCGGCAGTTTAAACAGTGGAAAAAATCCGGCGAATCGATTCACGATGCGCCGAAGCAAACTCGCGGCTGGGACGACAGTGCTCAATGCACGACTCCACAACGAGAGAAAGAAGAATCGGCAGACTATCGATACTTCCCCGACCCGGACTTGATCGCCGTCATCATCACGGATGAAGAAATCGAAACGGCGAAAAATTCGCTGGGCGAGTTGCCGGCGTCTTTGAGGACAACGCTCCAATCCGAATACGGCTTGAACGAGTATGACTCAGCAGTGATCGTCAGCGCTGGCCGCAAGATGGTCGATTACTTTCGCGCACTTGCCGATGGCTCTGGCAAGGATGGCAAGCCGAACGGAAAAATGGCCAGCAACTGGGTCGGCCAAGAAATCATGCGTTACCTCAACGAGCACAACGCTACGATTGAAGACTATCCTGTTTCGGCGGAAACATTGGCGGACCTACTTTCCCGCATTGTGGGGGGAGAAGTCGATCAAACTCGCGGCAAAGAAGTGCTTGCAGAGATGCTTTCATCCGGATGCGATGTTCAATCTGCGTTCGATAAGCTCGGCATCGTAAAGGTCGATTCGGGCGATCTCGACGCGCTTTGCCAGCAATTGATCGATGAAAACCCCGCAGTTATCGAAGAAATCAAAGGTGGAAAACTGAAGGCCGTCGGTTCACTGATCGGAAAGGCCAGGCAGATCAATCCAAATGTAAACCCAGGTGTTCTTCGAGAAGCAATTCTGAAAATAATTGGTATATGAGAACCGCCACCATTTTTGAATAATTGCCCAGTCCAAGGATCGGATCATGGAAATGGTGGAGGAATCAAATGGCAAAGCGTAAAACTTCGGAAGGTTCGACTGCTCTTTCAAACAAAATCGACGGCATCGTTGCGTCATGTGATTCGGCAGGAAACCTAGTAACCGACATTCCCAACGATTCGGTCGCCGGACTCGTTGGTGACGATGGCGTTTCGGTAAAATTCGATGCCCATGAAACGTTTGGCATCTTCGCCGCAGACCACGGCGAACCCGATGCAACGATGGTTGCAAGCTTGGGAGAATCTGGTTTCGTTCAAATCGAGATCGTCGGAATCAGCCTCAGCGACATGCTCGGCATCCGTGAAGGCGCAAAAGTAAGCGTTGCGTGGTAATCTGTTCTGATCATGCTGATCAATCGTTCAAAGTTGACGGTCTGTACGCGTGCGCTTCTCTGCGCAAAGCCAAGCAGTTGAATCAAAAAAGCGGCCGCAGAAAGAATTCTGACAAAAAACTAACGTCATTCGATTTGACAAGTCGATGATTGTAGTGGATCGAAAGATCAGACCCAAACGCCGCAAGGGCGGGACACGGACCGTCCCGTATCAGGATAAAGTCATGGCATGACGATGGAGCGACATGCCGTGACTTTTTTTGTGCGCACATCGCTTGTTAAGGCCAAAACTTGTCGGTCTTCGATGCGGTATACTCTGTGTGCCACAATCAAATCCCAGGAGTCTGCCATGAATCGTTCAGTTCTTCTTTGCCTTGCAACCGCTTGCGGCATATTCACTGGCTGTGCCAACGAACCAGTGGCGCCCATCGCCAATGTCGCTGCGACTCAACAGGAACAAAGTAAAGAAGGTGTCGCTGACGGTATCGGAAGCAAAGTCACGGATCTTCTTGAACAGGCCAAATCAAAAACGCCGTCGCTTGATGACATGAAGAAGATGCTTAGCGATGCCGGGGACGCGACTGGGCAAACAACCGATGACACCATGAATTGGGTCAACGAAATGTACAAGTCACTCAGCGACCGCGGGCTGACTTCTGCCAAGAGCGCCGGAGACTGGGTTGCAGAAGACTGGAATAGCATGAATGCCTGGGAGTACAAAGTCGTCCGCATGGCGAACGAACAGACTCCCGACATCCTCGCAGAGAAACTTAACGAGAGCGGCAAGAATCGCTGGGATTGTTTTCACGTTTCCGAAACGACCCGTGGCACGACTTTCTACATGAAACGACAGAAGAAAAGCTTCCTCAAAAACGTACCGCTGAAGGACATGATGAAACTGATTCCTCTACTGGACAACGACAACGGACAATAAACTCTGGGCGGAACTGATCCGTTTGAGCCAGACACATTAAGAAACGATGATTCCTTTGTGAAAATTGGAGATTCGGATTTCCTTCATGCCGCGGTGCATCGAAAATTTCACCAGACAGAACAATCGCTACCAGACCTCTTTATTGATGGAACTACATGATGACACAACTTTTTCGCTGCCTGACACTCCTACTTTTTGCCTTAGCTTCCGGTTCAGCCGCTCAGGCACAGGACGTGATTGCATTCTGGGGCTGGGAGGACGACTACGACTTCAGTGCGACGGCTCCCAACAAGATGGACTTCGGCATTGACGCTGGAATTGACACAACCGCAAACATGCAGCTCTTCCTGGGCGATCCGCTCAACCTTGATCACAACGGCGGTGGCGGCTTCGTCCCTTACACTTCTCCCGTAAGCGGTCTGACTTACCAACCAACGCGAACTGCCAAATGGGATGACCTCAAAGGTGGCGGAGCTGACTTCGACATCGGTGGCATCAGCACCTTCACGGTCGACAAGAACGATGGTGCGGGAGCAGTTGCTGGTGAAGATTTCGGTAACGACGCACTGATGTACATTGTTTTCGATGGAACCGGCTATCAGGATTTTGAGTTCCGCTTCGACGCAGAATCAACGCCCGGAGATCTAGCAGAAACATTCGATGTGTTCTATCGCGTCGGTGGAGCCAGCACTTGGTTTCGAGAGACTGCTCAGAACAATATCCCACTGACTTACATGGATTATGCAACGCCAGATCCAGAAAACCAGTTCGCTGATTCTGGATACGTCAGCCTGAATTCCGCGTTGAATAATCAATCGCAGATCGAAATCATCGTGAACGACTTCGCTGAATTTGGGAACAGCGAATTGGAAATCGACAACTTCGAGATCATTGGAACTGCCGTTCCCGAACCAGCATCGGCAATCGTAGTCGTAGCCTTTGGGATGGTCGGCTTGATTAAGCGACGCCGCTAGAACCGCCTACAGGTAGGTTTGTGGCTCATCATTCCGATGAGCCTTTTTTAATGCGCTTCATTGATTCTCTTCTGCCATTGGATCAAATTCCAAATACTCTTTCAGCCACGCGACGGCGATGTAAAAAGGTAGCGTATCCAGTACCGCGGCCACGACTTTGAACGCATAACCCGTGACGATGAACATGATCAAATGCTGCATCAAGGTCGAACCCTCGGCGGGTGGAGGCAGCGAATGTGCGTAAAACTGAGAGATCAAAATCACTGCAACGGTGTCCACAAGCTGACTTATTAAGGTCGAACCATTGTTCCGAAGCCAAAGATGTTTGCCTTTGGTTAGCCTCTTCCAAAAGTGATACAGCCAGACATCGCAAAACTGAGCCATCATGTAAGCGATCATCGAAGCCACAACGGCTCCATAAGCCAGCTGTTTAATTCGATAGAACGCGTAGTCCGGCGGCACGTTCGCAACATGCTCTACACCCGATTCGGTTTGCACTTCGACGACTTCGATTTTTGGCACGCCCGATTCGTCGAAGTCAGGTTGCTGCGGTAGCGCGGCGCCCAGCCACAAGATGAACACCACCCAAACGTTCAACAATAGCCCAACGACCACCAACCAGTTGGCTCGCTTGCGCCCATAGAACTCGCTGATCAAATCTGTGCACAGGAATGTGATCGGATAGGGTAGTACTCCAACCGCCAACGCGAAACTAATCTGTCCCCATTGCCCCCAACTAAACGCATAGTCGCCGGCGGCATCTTTCGACAAGCTGGCCAACACGATAAAACGGCTGATCCCCAATACATTCAGTAGCGCCAAGGAACCCAAAAAAACACCTGCCAACAACAGGAACACACGTTCCCGGCGAGCATGCAGTTCAGATGCTTCGATCGGATGCAATTCGGTTTTCATAGCTCTATTTTAGCGAATTTCGTTTCGACGTAGGGTCTCACAGTGATTGACACCGTTCAAGGCTGGCCTCCCGACAGCTCTGAATTCATGCTAAAAAACGGCACCAAACCATCCCTAATAGAATTCAAACATGCAACGATCCGCCTGCCTGCTATTTCAGTGTTCCGATCGCGTCGGGATTATTGCTGAACTGGTTACATTCTTCAAAGACAACCAAGTTTCTATCTCCCGGTTCGAAGAGTACACCGACAGCCAATATTTCTTTGCTCGCCTCGAATGGAAAGGAGCTCATCCGTGGGAAAGCGCCACCGACTTCGGCGCCGCATTTTCGACCGTAGCCAATCAGTTTGAAGGCGCGGAATTTCGAGCTCACTTTTTCGACAAGCCACAGAAGCTGGGACTGTTTTCATCAAAAGAACCGCACACTTTGATCGAAGCCATCAATCGCTGCGAGGCTGGCGAGTACCCCAACACTGAGATTTGTTTCCTCATTTCGAACTCAGCGGAGATTCAGCGTTACGCGCAGCGGCACGACATCCCGTTTCACTTCGTTAAAACTTGGAAGGATCCGCAGAAGCATGAACCCGCGCAGCTTGAACTGGTCCAACAGTACCAACCGGATCTTATCGGCTTGGCCCGCTACATGAAAATTCTGTCCGCGGAATTTATCGCGGAAGTCGGCTGTCCGATCGTCAACATTCATCACTCCTTCCTCCCTAGCTTCATCGGTGCCAAGCCCTATGAACTGGCTTATGAGAGAGGCGTCAAACTAATCGGAGCGACTTCCCATTACGTCATCCCGGAACTCGATCAGGGACCGATCATCGAACAGGACGTGATTCGAATAGAGCCCGGAGATTCAGTCGACCACATGAAAAAAATCGGGCGCGACGTCGAAAAGAAAGTCTTCGCAACCGCGCTTGAAAAAGCACTTTCGCACAAAACGATCACCTACGACAACAAGACGATCGTATTCAACTAGACTTCATTTCAAAGCCCGGATCGCCGATAGTAGCTCGACTCTCCGAGTCGTTTGGGACGGCAAAAAACGACTCGGAGAGTCGAGCTACTTTGGTTTTGAAACGCTCTCCCGCTAGTTCTCCAAAGTCTTCGCGTACGTTTTCATCGCAGTCATGATCGCACCTAGCTGCTCCTCAGACGTTCCTGACGAAACTTTGATCATTTCGACAAAATGCTCGACTTCATGATCCGCAACAGGACAGCCAATGTTGTTGCCTTCGGAGTCATTTGAAGACGACAACTCTTGGCCTTCTCCATCGAGAATGACGATCCACGGCAACCCGCCTTCTCGCCCCTTCATCAACTCTTCGAGTACTCCGTTGCCACCTTGCATTTTGTCCGTTTCGATTTTGACGAAATGAAATTCTTCTTCAAAGAGACTCATGTTCTGATCGAGAAACTT
>CALLUY010000034.1 GCA_938010615.1 uncultured Pirellulaceae bacterium
TCATACTGGCAATCACAACCCGACGCGTGAGCGAGGTGCAGCTGGTACCTCGCTCACGCGTCGGGTTAGGATTTCCGCGGACAAACCAAAAACATGCAATTCCTAATGCGCGTCGGGTCGTGATTGATATTCCCAATCGGACAAGCCACAAAAAAACCCGCACGATTTCTCGCGCGGGTTTGACTATCTTTGATTAGCTAATCAATTACCTTTGAGAAGCTTTTGGATGATTCGTTCAAGATCACCAACACCCGACTCACTGTCGTGCATGTTCCCCTTCTTGTCCCAGACGATCATCGTCGGCTCACTGACGATTCCCAACTGGGCTGCCAGAGGACTGTTCTCCATGCCACCGGGAGAATGCATCTCGAAGACACCGCTGAGGTCGCCGCCGAACTTTTCGTAGTTCGCTTTCTGACCTTCAATGTTGGCACTCACGATGACAACTTCATCTTTGAACTTGCTCTTGAGATCCTGGAAGACATCAAAGGCGGTGTCCCCTTTTGCGTTTGCCTTTTGATCGGCACACCACATCTCCCAGAAGTAAACCACAACGATTCGGTTCCTCAGCGTCTTGTTTGAAATGTCGAAGGTTTTTCCGTCGACGGTCGTTCCCTTAAACGGAACCGGTTTTCCGCGTCCGCCAATTCGATTAACCGCACCACCGGCACGCTTGCCAAATTCAGTGTCGCCATAGCGTTGCTTACAGGCTTGATACCAACGAGATGCTTTTTCCATGTCCGCACTGCGACTGACCTCATAATTTTGCCCGATCGCAAACAAGGCCTCAGGAGCAAACTTACTGTTTGGGAATTCAGCGGCAAACTTTTCAAGCTGCTTGAAATGTTCTTTACTGGCATCTTCGTCCTGCCGCTTATCGCCATCTTCAAGCTTCTTGTAGTAATCGGCGTGAATCATTCGCCATCGAATGTAATCCAATCCTTCCGGTTTCTTGTTTTCCCGCAGCGTCTTAATGACTAACTGCAGGAACTTCAAGCCTTCAGGATAATTGTCTTCCTGATAGGCGTTTGAAACCGTATCGCCAATGTTTTCCAACCAGTTAACTTTCTCTTTGGCGGGAATCTTCTGGTAGATTTTCCACTGCAGCATGGCTCGTTCCTTTTGCAGCTTGGCCATCGCAACGCCAGGTTCGCCTTCCTGACCGATCGCTGCTTCCAGCTTCGTCAGGTTCTCGTAGAGCCCGGCCAACACTTCGTCAACGAGGTCGACGCCGCCTCCGCCGCCGGGTTCGAAGGTCGGCACGATCTGTGCGACTGGAAACAAGAGCCCACCGTTTTCAATCGGCTTGCCCTTGGGAACAACTTGCGGCAACTCCATCAGACGCCACGCTTCGCCAACTTGGACGAGCGTACCCAGAGCCAGCGTGTCGGTTCCAGCAGATGACTGGAAAACGCTCGATGCGTGGTCATGACAAATGATGTCTTTCGCAAGCCCCATACCAACTGGAGCAAGACTTGGTTGTCCGTTGCCCGAATTGATCCATTGGGCCTTACCGTCGATCGACTTTTGAGAACGCACCATGTTGGGAAATTCTTTACGAGCTTTCTCCAAACGGGCGACTGCGTCTTTCGCAATCGAACCTGACAATCCAAGCGAACGAAACTCGTCATTTGTCAGAAGCAACCGTTGGTATCGAGCATCATCACGGGTCTTAATCGCCATGAAAACTTCGTATGCAACTTCTTCCGCTGAAATGACTTTCCATTGATCGATTTCACCGTCCTGATTTTTATCGATGCCCCAACGAGTTCCAGCTGAACCCATCCAGCGATATTCGTTTGGCTCCGAATCGTAATCAGTGTCTGTTTCACGATATACTTCGATGCCGTCTTTGTAGTAGGAGAAAAAGTCCAGCTTACGATCCTTGTTCGTGTCCAACAGGACACGCACGACTCGGTTTGTTGCGTCCGCCAAAACGTAGCCAGTCTTGCCGAACTGCTTGGTGCTGCTTTGCATTTGAGCCTTCTTCACCATCTCTTCAGATGGACGTCCGTCGACTTTGAAGTCGTAGTCGACTCCTTTTTGCTTGGCCTTGTACGTCAGAGCCGTGGAAATCTCTGATTCAGTGAATTTCTTCTTTTCGGCTTGGCCAAATGCATCCTGTGCAGAGACCCCCAAAAAGGTCGCGACAAGAATTGCGAGCGTGCTCAGCTTTTTCGAAAGAGGGTTGATTTGACGACTTTGGTCGAACGGCATCATGGTTAAACCTGTTTAGCGTTGAATTGGGCGCCTGCGCCCGTAGTAACTCCACCGTTTATATCGGAAAACTGATCTCTTTTACCACCGCCATTTTCCTGATTTGACAGTCGCGTAGCCGGGAATCAACGGTTTTGGGAAGGCTATGCGGATTAGCGAACTTGGCGACAGTCACCTGCGATTTTTCGTAAATCAGAAAATGCGACAAAAACACAAACGAGATTACAGATTTCGCCCTGATCCCACGATGATGGAGTGATAGCTTTCGGAGTACAAATGGCTGCTTGTCAGGGCCTTTGTTGGATAAAAACATCCTCGATTTTTGGTCAAACCATGGTTTGACAGGGTTTGAGGTTTCCATAGAATAGCGAACCTTGTTGGACGAGAGGGCTCATGCTTTTGTTCGCAAGTTACGATATGGTCGTGTAGCTCAGTTGGTTAGAGCGCGTCGCTGATAACGACGAGGTCGCAAGTTCGAATCTTGCTACGACCACTGCCCAACTTGGGGGCACGAGAGGCACCATCCCAGCGGTGCCTGACAATTTTTGGGGATGTAGCTCAACTGGGAGAGCGCCTGCCTTGCACGCAGGAGGTTGTCGGTTCGAGCCCGGTCATCTCCACTCAAACGCCATCGAAGTTTTCTTCGGTGGCGTTTTTTCGTTGGACTGGCTATCCACTCGCTCACGCTTTTTGATGTTGCGCTAATACGAGCCCGACGCGCAAGCGAGGGAATATTTCCGAGGATTTTCTGCTCCCTCGCTTGCGCTTCGGGCTTGTATTGACATCGTCTGGTGATTTTCTGCTCCCTCGCTTGCACTTTTTGAAGTTGCACACATTTTTATTCCGAAGGAATTTCAGCCATTAGCCGGAGGTCGAGCGTAGCGACCACCTCCGGAACCGTAAGGATGCATGCACGATTCGATCCTGAAGGGATCGCAGCAGACGCCGGCTGTGATCCCTTCGGGATCATGTTTGCTTGCGACCGAATCCGGTGATGGCGCTGCGCTTATCACCGGCTAATAGCTTGAATCCCTTCGGGATGGGCAAATATAGTGCAACTTCAAAACTTGCGCTTCGGGCTTGTATTGGCATCGCCCGGTGATTTTCTGCTCCCTCGCTTGCGCTTCGGGCTTGTATTGGCATCGTTCGGTAGGTTGAAACCTGCACCACATAACGATCTCAACGCCAAATATCAGCACAGCTTATCGAAAAGCTTGCAACGCGCCGCGAATGAGCTGCATTTCACGCACTTTGAAGTGGACGACATTCCGATAACTCGGTTAGGCTTACTGTTTCACGCGGCGCTTTCGGCCGCAGCCTCGTGCAAGATCTGCTGGTACTATGGTCAAACCATTCTTCTCGAAAAAATTTCCTCTCGGCGGAACCGTTGCCTTCGCCATCCTTGTCGTCATCGCCTTCGTGGTACCACTGCTTGGTCGCAGTGCGAAACTGGGAATGGAAAACATCACCAACGATGTCTCCGATTGGCTACCAGACGACTTTCCCGAAACCAAAGACCTCAAAGAGTTCCGCAAGTATTTTTACGGCGACCAATTCGTGGTCGTTAGTGGTCCGTGGTGCAAAGAAGGCAATCCGCAGTTCAATCTGCTGCGACAGAAGCTCCGTGAAGAGTCACTCGAGTACGAAAAGATCTTGATCGATTCAGGGCGCGACGAAGAACTGCGTGCTCACCGTGTCGGTGATGAGCTCGGCTTAATGAAGCGAAACGGCACCTATCATGAAGACTGGGGCCAGCGTCAGGAAAAGTGGCTTCAAGGCAAAGACAAACAGTGGTACTTCATCGATCGACAGGGGCAACTGTTTCGCTGGAAGGGCCAGAACAATGTTGTCGAAGGTGTCCAGCGTTGGATGGAGAAATCTTCCAACGGTCGCAACGAAGCGGACGGTATCTTCGTGGATCAGTTCGGTCCGCCGCCCAACCTGAACGAAGGCAAAGAAAATCCTTTCTACGAAGATCCAAAGAAACTCTGCTGCCGTCCTTTCAAGTCAGTCGTTTCCGGGTTGGAAGTTTTCGAACAGATCGGTGGCGAAAACGGCACGCTTCGAATCAGTGACAGCGACGAAAACGAGAAGTCTGCCTTCGAAGCAGAAATTGAGGCTCATCAGCGTTTGACGGGCGCTTTGTTTGGCCCCACGCCCTCAAAAAAATTCACGTGGTCATTTGCCTCCCTGTTGAAACACGTCGACGAAGACAAGTGGAAGATTCTTCAATCGAACACAATCTATCGCGAACGTTTCGACGCCTTTGTGGCCGAAGTCCTTGAAAAAGAATACGACGGAAGCCGTGGAAAGTTGGCAAACGCGAGTCAAAAGGAACGTTTACGATTGTGGTATCGGCTCTGGTATCAGCTAGAACTCGATCCGCCTCCACGCCAGACATGTTTGGTCGTTACGCTCAACGAGCCAATCATTTCAGAACTCGATCGAGCCGTCGGCCGTCCGGTACCGGGAAAGCCAAGACGCGGTCGAATTCTTGAGCTTGCGATCAGCAAGTGTGGCATCAGCGAAGAAAACATTCACATCGGCGGACCTCCCGCGGACAACGTGGCGATCGATGAAGAGGGAACTTCAACGTTAGTCAAACTGATTAAGTATTCAGCACTGATCGGAATCTTGATCGCGTACTGTTGCTTTCGCAGCTGGCGCGTGACTGTGATGCTGTTCTTTGTTGGCGGTGTTGCGGCAATGGCAAGTCTTGCGATCGTCTGGATGTCAGGCGATTCGATGGATGCGATCCTGATGTCGATGCCGTCGCTTGTGTACGTGCTTGGTTTGTCGGGCGCGGTCCACTTAGTGAATTATTATCGCGATGCTTGTCGTGAACATGGGCCCGAATTGGCCGCAGAGATCGCTGTTAAGCATTGCATCGGACCTTGTTCACTAGCCGCTTTCACGACAGCACTGGGGCTTTATTCGCTTACACAGAGTACTCTTGCTCCGATCTACAAGTTCGGCCTGTATTCTGCGATTGCCACGATGGCGACGGTCATCTTGCTGTTCACGTACCTTCCCGCCGCGTTGACGCTTTTCAAACCTGGCTACGAAAAGGTCGATCCGAAAGACATTGAAAACGAGACCGGCGTGATGGCCGCGGTTGCCCGATTCTGGGACCGAGCCGGCGATTGGGTGATCAAGCACTATCGTCCCGTGCTGGCGGCGGGTCTGATCGTGATTGTCGTTGGAGTCTATGGAATCTCCAAAGTCCAAACACAAGTTCATTTGCTGAAGCTATTTGATCCGTCAGCGAAAATCTTGCAGGACTATCGTTGGATGGAAGACAACCTTGGCGAGCTCGTGCCTGCTGAGATCGTGGTCAACGTCGATACTTCCGCTCAAGCTGAAGTCTACAAACTGGAAAAGCAAGCCGAAGCGAACGAGGCTCATCAGCAGGCGATCGCCGCTGCCGAGACCGATGAAGAACGAAAGGCGCTTGAAGAGAACGAACCAGCTCCTGACCTCGACAGTCGCTCTTACGCAATGCGTTTGTCGATGCTGGAGCGAATTGAATTGTCTGGCCGAGTCCGCTACTACCTAGAAAAGTACTTCGGTCCGACAGGAACAGGCGATATCGGTTCGGGCATGTCAACCGACGTGTTCACGCCTTCGGTAGACTCTCAGGAAGAGGGAGTCCGGCGTAACATCTTCAGCAATCGGTTGTACGACAGTCGCGACGATATGCTCGAGCAAGATTACCTTGCCGTGCTCGGTCACTCAGAAGTCGGCGCGGCACGTTTCCAAAAACAGATCATCGACCCGAAAACACTGGGCCGAGAGATGTGGCGCATTAGCATTCGCCTCGCGGCGCTTAGCGACGTGGACTACGGTGAGTTCATTGGCGATTTGAAATCGGTCATCGAACCCATCATGACGGCGTACCGTTTCCGCAAAGAAATCCTTGCTGCAATCTACGACGCCAGTGAAGGCGGCATCGTCACTGACACGAAAGTCCTCGTGCTTGGTCCTGATCCAGACAAATACAACACTGACATCAAAGCAGAACTTGCTCGCGGCAAATCGATCTCGACGTTGATCGATCAGACTTACATTTTCGGCAACACGCTTCAGGACTTGCTCGAAAACCGAGGCATCCTAAAACAAAAGAAGGGACGCAAGTCATACACTTGGCTCGACCCTTCGGTTTACAACGTCAACAATCCGAAGCTGGGAGAGAAAGCCAAAGAAGGCGTTCGCAAAGTTCGCGAGAACTTGAAAACCAATCCCGAGTCTCTCGAGATATACGATTGCGTTATCTTGATCAAAGACGACGAAATGTTCGACGTTGAATTTTTGAAGAAGCATTCGAAAAAGTTCGTCGACTGCCGCGAGCATGTTTACTTGATCAATCCAGTCACCAAGCAACCGTTGCGTGGCATGATGACAGCCAAGGAACTTCGGGACGACGGAGAGCCGATCGAAATTTCCGCGATGTACACCGGAATCGTTCCGATCGTCTACAAAGCTCAACGTTCGCTGCTGTCGAGTTTGATCGAAAGTATCCTGCTGGCGTTCGTCATGATCTCAGTTGTGATGATGTTGTTGCTTCGCGATTGGCGATCAGGTTTCCGCAAGGACAATTTACTCAACTTCCGCGGCGGCATGTGCGCGATGATCCCGAACATTTTCCCCGTCGTAGTCGTGTTCGGCATCATGGGACTTTATGGAATCAAAGTCGACATCGGTTCGATGATGACGGCCAGCGTGGCGATGGGCATCGCGGTCGACGATACGATTCACTACCTCACTTGGTATCGCGAAGCACTTGGCAACGGCAAGACGCGCAAACAGTCGATCAAGCACGCCTATGACAAAGTCGCCACTGCGATGACGCAGACGACTTTGATTGGTGGACTAGGTTTGGCGGCGTTCGCGTTGAGCACCTTCACTCCGACACAACGGTTTGGAACGCTGATGTTGTTCTTGCTGGCTGCGGCGTTGGTCGGTGACTTGATCGTGCTTCCTGCTGTCCTCGCGAGTCCGCTGGGTAAGTACTTCGGCCGCGAGCTAACCGATGCAGAGCGTGCTGATCTTGAAAAGCCACTTCGAGTCATCAATCCTGACGAGCCGGCGATGGGGACGGGGACGTAGATTCGTTTTCTTGTTTAACGGCAATACCGTTCAATGAAGCCAAAGTCTCGGTGGCATAGGCCTCTGGCCTGTGTTCTGCATGTCCACAAGCCAGAGGCTTATGCCACAGTGTCATCACGGGTGACAACCCTTGCCCCGAACCTGTTTTTGACGGAAACTCTCTTCCTTGAAAATCAGCATCCGTGAAGGAAGTTCGCACTAAGATGACAGACGGTGAAAACAGCGGCGGTGGACAGAGCCCTCTTGAGGCCCGCCGCACGAAAATGCAGCAGATCGAAACCCTCGGACACGATCCGTGGGGACATCGTTTCGACGATCGCCAAATGGCTGGCGACATTCGCACACGCGCTGGCGAAATCAAATACAAACTCGAAGACGGCACAGAGCTCGATTTACCGGCCGACCAAATCGAAGCTGGAACGCTCGCCGACTGGATGAAAGAGCAGGGCAAAGGTTCGCAGTCCGGACCAACCGTTCGCGCTGCCGGTCGAATCATGCTGCATCGCAAAAGTGGAAAGACTCAGTTCATCGATCTGGAAGATTGGACCGGTCGCATCCAGCTGTTCGTCAACATCAAGAAAGTCGGCGAAGAGAATTGGGAACTGATCAAGTGCTTGGACTTAGGAGACTTGATTGGCGTCGATGGAGAATTGAGACGGACCAAAACCGGTGAACTTTCCATCTTCGCAACGAAGATTACTTTCCTGACAAAGACTCTCGATCCACCACCCGCAAAGCACTTGGGATTGGTTGATCCGGAAGTTCGTCAACGTCAACGCTACATCGACCTCGCATGGAACGAAGGCGTTCGAGATCGCTTTCTGGATCGATCTAAAGTCGTTGCCTCGATTCGAAAAACACTCACGGATCAACATTTCGTCGAAATCGAAGGCCCAACACTTCACACCATCGCTGGCGGCGCCGCAGCGAGACCGTTCAACACGCATCACAACGCACTCGACATGCCGTTGGTGATGCGGATCGCGCTGGAGCTACATCTGAAGCGGCTGATGGTCGGCGGAATGGAACGCGTGTTTGAACTTGGTCGCGTTTATCGCAATGAAGGCATCAGCCCCAAGCACAATCCTGAATTCACGATGCTGGAAGTCTACCAAGCGTTCGGCGATTACAACTCGATGATGGACCTGACCGAATCGATCATTGCAAATGCGATCGAAGCCATCGGCTGCGGCAACGTTTTGCCATGGGGCGAGAAGGAAATCGATTTCTCAACACCGTTTGCTCGTGAAACGTACGACTCGCTTTTCGCGAAACACACCGGCGTCGATCCGCTCGATGCCGACGCCGTGAAGACTTTCGCCGAATCGATTGGACTGGACACCGACGGCAAGCACGCAGACGTGATCAAGAGCGATGTGTTCGAAGCAAAAGTCGAAGACGCGTTGGTTGGCCCTGTTTTCGTAACAGACTATCCGGCGAGCATTTGTCCGCTGACCAAGCGAAAGCGCGACAATCCTGCCGTGGCCGAACGGTTCGAGCTGTTCATCCACGGAATGGAATTGGCCAACGCCTACACGGAGCTCAACGATCCCGATTTGCAGCAAGAGCTTTTCGAGACGCAGCTTGAAGGCATGGCCGACGAAGATTCAATGGCGAAAATGGACACCGATTTCGTAAAAGCCCTTCGCAACGGCATGCCACCAGCGGGCGGTTTGGGGATTGGAATCGATCGCCTGGTAATGTTGCTGACGAACAGTTCTTCGATCCGGGACATCATCCTGTTTCCGCTGCTGCGGCACGAACAACAACAGTAGCTCAGTCGGTCCCAGACTGAGAAAATTCAACGGCGCGAGTCTGGGACAGGCTCGCCTACGAATCCTACGAACTGCGGCTAGACGCCACAGCCACGAGTCACAGCGGCTTTGTGGCGGCGTCATCCGACGCTGCCAGTCGCGAGAAGGCGCCGTTGGCGTCAATGAGTTCTGCATAGGTGCCTTGTTCGACGATTCGACCATCTTCCAGAACGATGATTCGGTCCACCATTTGGGCGGCGGTCAAGCGATGAGTGATCATGATGGTCGTGCGATTCGCTGAAGCCGCCTTTAACGCCTGCAACACGACGGCCTCCGATTGAACGTCGAGACTACTGGTTGGCTCGTCCAGCAGCAAGATTGGCGTATCGCGGAGAATCGCACGAGCGATTGAAATACGTTGACGTTGTCCCCCTGAAAGGCTGCTACCTCGCTCACTGACGTCGTGCGACAACCCCTTCGAGAACTTACTGGCGAATTCATCCACCAACGCGAGCTTGGCCGCATTTTGAACTTCAGCTTCACTCGATCCCGGGCAGCCGAACATAATGTTGTCTCGAAGGCTCCCCTTCAACAGAACCGATTCCTGCAACACGATCCCAATTTGTTTTCGCATCGAATCGGTCTTGAATTTTCGAATATCCATCGAGTCAATATTAACGGAACCCTCAACGGGGTCGTAAAGCCGCAGCAACAGGCTGGCCAGCGTGCTCTTGCCAGCGCCGGTTGGTCCGACAATCGCGATGGATTCTCCTGGCTGAATCGACAACGACAGATCTCGCAACACCGGGTGATCATCGTACTGAAAACTGACGTTCTTGAAATCGACCGCGCCAGTGAACGCCGGAGCCTCGATCGCGTCCGCAGCTTCTTCCACATCGAGTTCACTTTGTAAAACTTCAGCAACTCTTTCGGCACCCGCAGAAGCTTTCGCGAACCCGCCAGCCTGCCGAGCCATCGCACGCATTGGCGAATAAAAATTTGTGACGTAGGCAAAGAAAACGATCACGTCGCCAACGGTCATTGTTTTGTCCAACACGGCCTTGGCACCAAAGTACATCACCAAAGCCAATCCGGCGGCGGCCAAAATATCAACTATCGGAGCCATCCAAGCCTGCAATTTCACGCGGCCGAGATATTCATTAAGACTGAGCTGACTCTGCGTCGAAAACTTTGTGTCCTGACTCTTTTCCTGAGCCATCCCTTTGACCATGTGGATCGCCGAAAGCGACTCCTGGGCCATCGAAGCCAATTCGCCATCGTGATCGCGTGCTCGGCGCGAAGACGTCTTGATTTTGTTGGTCAACTTCCAAACCGCCAAAAACAATAATGGAGCCACGCTGCATGCGATCAACGTAAATTTCCAATTCAGCCACAGCATCATGGTCAACATCGCCAGCATCAGAAATACGTTGCTGAAAAACATCAACGATCCGCGAGCCAACAACATTTGGATGGCGTTGATGTCAGTCGTTAGTCGCGACATGGTATCTCCCAACCGATTGGCGGAATGATATCGCAATGAAAGTCGTTGCAACCGAGAGAAGACGGTTGACCGCAAGTTGAAGATCAACTTCTGCGTTACGCTGCCCATGATTCGCGTGAAGAGGTACGTAAAGAATCCGGTTCCGATCGCAATCGAGATCGTGGCCGCACAGGCAGCCAACAGGATACTCTCTGGGGAAACGTCAGGCGAGTTTAACCAATCCCCGACCAATGGAACGCGAGTCTCTTTTCCGCCGATGACGCGGTCGATGACAATTTTCAACGGCCATGGGCGAAGTGCAGTCAGCAACGCGTCCATGATCATCGCCACAAACGCAAATCCCATGCTGGTTCGAAACGGATGCAAGAACGGCAGCAGCGTGACGTAAGGGTTCTTTTTTTCAGCAGGTTGGCTGGTCACTTCGGTTTGACAGTTCTACGGTTCACGATCGGTGTTGCCGTCAAGCGCCCGACGCCGTTATTGATCTTAATCTGACCACTGTCAGCCGACAGGTTAGCCAACCGACTCAATGCTTCGTCGGCAGTCGGACCGGTCATGACTTTCGGTTGATAGTTGACGCGAGGATCGCGATTCTTCACGTACGCAGGATAGAAATCCACGATCGTTTCATGATCCTGAAAATCAACTCCAACCAGCAACGATTCGGCCTTACTGTTCCCAGTTCCAAACGCAAAATTGCCAATACTATAGAGCACCGGACGGCCGTCGATCAGTTCGATCTCTTGCATGATGTGCGGGTGGTGTCCAATCACGATGTCGGCTCCCAATTCGATCATCAAGCGAGCTTTGTCGCGATCGGCGTCGCTTGGCTGCCGATCATAAGGAACGCCCCAGTGTACCGTCACGACCACACGATCAACTAACCGCCGTAGCTTTCCAATATCAGCGGCAAGCCTTTCAGGCGTATCCATCGCGCTGCCGGGTTTGTTTTTGCGGGCCGATGTCCGAGTGTTCCAATAGTAGCCAAGCAATCCTACGGAATGTGGACCGGCTTGCATGATCGCAGGGCGATGAGCAGCTTCTGAATCGAGTCCAACGCCAATCGCGTGGATGCCGTGTTTCGAAAGTGACTTGAGCGTCTCCCTGACTCCTTCGCGTCCGCAGTCCAGCAAATGATTGTTCGCCAACGTCACGACATTAATGCCGGCTCGACGGAGCACACGCGTATAACGCGGACTGACTTTGTAGGAATGATTTCGGGGAAGCTTAACCGCGTCGCGTGCAATCGGACCTTCCTGATTCGCGAGCACGATTGAACTGCGACGGAAAACCGGTGCGACACAATTGAAGATATAGTCCGGCCCGAACTCATTGGTTCGATTTCGGGCTCGTGAGCCAACCATCACGTCCCCGACCGCGACCAACGAATAGGGTCCATTTCCTTGCTCTCGAAGCTTGGCATCTAATTGATTCGCTGAAAGCAGATCAGCGCTCGGTGCGACAATGCCGTGAGGATCTTTTTGCTGCAGTTTCTGCAAGTCGGGATCGGTGAGAGGCAACTCCATCACTGCGTTGGCATCGCGGCTCCACGACTCGGCCAGAAACAGGCGATTGCGGGATTTGATTTTGCGTCGTTTGAAACATTGTCGAATCGCCGATTCGTACTTACCAAGAAACAGTCTCCGATCAGATTCCAACATTGCCTGCCGAACCGTACCAAAGCCTTTTCGCAATCGTCGGGAACCTTTTAAGGTCGGGCTGGTCGGGTGATCGACCAATTGGCCAATCAGGATCAGCGAGCTAACAACCAACAGATCAGAATCGTGAACGGCAGTCACCTTGGAGTCCGAACCAGCGTCTTCGATCAGTTTCTGACGGAGATCCCACAACGTGGAGGCCAGAATCGTTCCGTTGTCATGCGGATCCGCCGAAGGACCGCGATCGTAGTCGTCCATCGTTTTTTGGGAAACCAAACTGCGACGATGCGTTTGAACAGAATCGTGACGATGGTGAAATGCCCAAATGTGTGGCGAGTCCATCATCGTGGCTGCAAGATAATCGCAAATCGCTTCATCGACATCGGTCTTGTAAACACACTGTCGATGTGGCGCCCGCATTCGATTCGCGCGAAAGTCCGCCGTGTGCCGAGTCAAGTGATGACCGTACTCGTGATAGATCGTGCCGGCATTGTGCGACGCGTTGCAGCGATATTTGCGACCGACAAAATCAACAAGCGCTCCGTGAGTTGCCAACTTCCAACCGGGACCAAGATGAACTTCACCTTGTGGTGACAGCGGGCGATGTTCGACAACGGTCAATTGTTTTTGCGTTGGCAGTCGGTAATGCCCGCCTTGCAACGGGTACCATTTTTTCGTTGTCTTCCCCAACACGCCGTTGCAACAACCATCAATTTCGCCGACGGCACTGTGCGAGTTGACTCGCACGACGAGCTTTGGAAGAGAAGGATATCCGAGCTCGCGAATCAATCCGTCTACGCGAGCCGCGACTGCGTCAGTGTGATAGTACGAGTTAACTTCACCGAACCGCGAAGCTTCAATGTATCGCTGCCACATTTCTGGTTCGACAAACGGATGCCGCTCCATACGTCCGCCGCCATGGTGAGGCTCGAAACAGAAGTTTCCCTCTTCGTCCGCGACGGCATCGCCAAGCGGCGTACCGGCTTGATCAAGCGAACCGGGAAGCTTGGTGACTGAGTCATTGTGCACATCGACGAACCGCCCCGACAAGCGACCGGAATCATGTAAACGCCTCAACGGCACATCGGCTTTTTCCAAACGGCCAACGTGTCGTTGATTCTCCGGCTCTGCATCATTCTGCGAAGCCGGCTGTTCGGAAGTTCCGTTTGCACAATGCCACAAATAGACGGTGCCAAGTGGAGCCGTTCCAAGTGGAGCCGTTGATTCCGCTTCTTGTTCCAGCAAAGCTGGCCGTGTCGGATGAATTTTCACGACATTCATTTGATGCGCTGCCAGTTAGGGTAACAACGTCCAGTTTACTTTGCCGACGAATTCATCGAACAAACACGCGACATAATCAAGCCACATATTTCATCAATGTTTTTGCCGGTGTCGCAGACAGGAGTCTCACTGCGGGCAGAGAATTCCTTAACGAACAGAGGGGCGTTTGTTATCAATCCGGTCACGGCAACAGGATCCCAACCGGAATGCCTAACGGCTTGCTCAATGCCAACAGCCGAAGCCGCACAAGCCGCTGTCAAGACGACACCAGCGGCAGTCGATTGCAACAACTCTGATTTCAGCAGTGATTCAGTTTCACGCTGGTAAACGCCATCGGCGATTTCGATCAGAACGACGTCGGGCGAATGTGCTGCGGCATCATTCATCATGCGACAGTACAGCCCTTCGAGTTCCTTCTGGCTGGCCAGATAAGTCGACGGGAAACCGTACTCACTGAAATCGGCCGAAAACACAGCGCCGGTCGCATTGAATTCGTGAATATCACGATGGCTGGCACTTCCTGTCAACTTAACGACGGCGACCCGATGCCCAGCAATATTCAACGCATGTGCAAGGCGAGCGGTACTGGTCGTTTTCCCGCTGTTCATTCCTGTGCCAACGGTGAAGACTGGATTGATTCCCGATGGAAATTGAAACGCGGGTCGAAACAACCGGTCCTTCATATTGATTCGGACTCCTTCGGAATCGAGTAGAAACCCAAGCATTTCAAGCTCTGTCGGTTTCTTCATCGATCGATGGCGGTCACAGACCGTCCCCATCAACCCACCATTGGTGAGCATGTGCAAGTTGTCACGATCGATTTCAGTGGCGTGATAGGCATCGGTTGCATAACGCGACCCAACAACGCCAGCGATTAGATCGTTGACGTAAACGCGGGAGTACTGATTTTCGTCAGTGAACAAACGAGTGTGGTTTCCGACTTTCGTCGTCTTCGCCAACACACAGTCTCCGTCTTTTGGCGCCGCATCACTTGGTTCGAAGTGAATGTTGGAGTTGGAAGCCTTTCTCAACATGGGTAATTTCCCCATGAGCCAAGAGTGCTTCACATGATTCGGCACAACCTCGACCGAAGTAGCAGACCCCTTGGAAGCTGAATGAGCTTGAAAGGCGAGTTTTCCATTTGGCGAATCGCCATTCAAAGAAGACCCGTTAACAGAATTTCTGTTGTTTGAACTTGGCATCACGATCGACATAGCGACTCTCTCTAAAACTGTCCGTAGTAGTCTGGGTTATCCCAGTGAAAGCTGGGGAAGTGGAATTTCCATTTGGCATTCGAAATTGCACGTCCATTTGGGAAATGCATTCTCAAACCATCAAAACAATCAAGGGTTAGTAAATAAAATCAGAAACAGGTTTTGATTTAAAACAAATGAATTCATTGGACGAGGGAGTGTACGAATGGCAGTGTCAATGAGTTCAACGCAAATCTGAATTGAACGCATCAATAAATTATTGCGGCCAAAACATGCCGGAATAACATAAGGAAATCGAAACGATGGCAGTTCTGGAAAACCGGTATGATTACATCAAATTGTGGCACGTCAAGAACTAAAAGTTGTCGATGTCGCGTTACGTCAAAATCGAATTTGCTAAATATTTTGACTAATTATCTTGGTGCATTTTGGCGCTGCGAAATGTCCTATTTGCGGGCACCGACTGCTGAGTCGACAAAAAACGTTCATCCCAAAACTTCGATTTTTGACCAATGAAAAAAATTGCTTTTTTGCATGCGAGGAAGCGCAAACTTTTTTTGATAAACATCGATCGAAATTCACTTTTTTCTTGCGACGAAAAATGGTGGTGTGACAACAAGAAAATAATGTCAGGAACGGCAACCACGACGGGGGAATTCGGGGGCACTTCGAATCTCAAAACTGGTGTTTCGCAAGAGAGCGAAACAAGACTAAAGAGGTCTCCGACGCGTGAGCGAGGTGCAGCTGGCATCTCGCTTGCGCGTTTTGAAGTTGCACACTTTCAGTCACGAAGTGACGACATGTTGTAGTCATGGACGCAAGTCCATGGTTAGGTTTGTGAATCCCACGGAGTGCCGGAGGCACGGCAGGAACCAAGCTTTGCGCTACCGCAATTTTCCTGCCGTCCTTTCAGGACTGCCGATTAATGCATCAACGTTTCCATGGACTTGCGTCCATGGCTAATGCATGCCGTGCTTTCAGCACTAACGCGATCACAAGCCAGAGGCTTATGCCACCTCAGCTAATGCATGCCGTGCTTTCAGCACTAACGCGATCACAAGCCAGAGGCTTATGCCACCTCAGCTAATGCATGGCGGGCTTTGAGCACTCAATGCGCCCGGTACCTCGCTTACGCGCCGGGCTGTGATTTGCGATGCTAGCAAACTAAGCCGCTCTCAAACAACCTGAGAATCGGCCTACTTCAACCTTGGGACTGACTGGACATTCCGTTACGATTCTGGCTGTTAAATCACAGCCAAGGATCGGCGAATGTACAAACTTCTTCTGTCGTGGCGGTACCTCCGCACACGGTTCATTGCGTTGGCGTCGATCGTCAGCGTCACACTTGGCGTCGCGACGCTAATTGTAGTCAACAGCGTGATGTCCGGTTTCGTCGATCAGATGAAGCATCGATTGCACGGCGTGCTTTCCGATATCGAAATGTCGGCTCCACTGCTGAGTGAAATTCATCACTCGGAGTACACGGTCGAGCAAATCCGTGAATTGCTCGGGAACGACCTCGAAGAAGTAACTTGCGTTGTTCGGACTCCAGCATTGATGGCTTTCCAAAGTCCCAACGGAATGTCGGTTCAGCAGCAAGTCATCCTGATCGGCATCGACGATAACACTTTCGGCAAAGTCACGGACTTTGAGCCGTACTTGCAGCATGCGATGAAGAAAACTAATTTCAGTTTCGCTCTCGAAGGCGACGGGTACGACTCCGAATACGGTACGTCTGGATGGGAGTTGCGGCGAGAAAAAGCCGAAATGGAGCGTCGGATTGAAGAGATGCATCGTCAAAGCATGTTGCGAGCACAAGAACAGCAAAGCAAATGGCAGACTGGTGACTCATCGATCGCGCAAGCTTCCTATCAAGAGCCCGCGACTCAAGAAACTCCCACAGCTGGATCCAACGCAAATCAATTTGCTCCGCTGCCAACCAAGATCCGATCAATCGACGAAATCCTTGCGGAAAAAGAGAGCCTTAAAACGGAGCAGACTTTCGAAACACCGCAATTCACTGGCATCGATCCGCATGCTCATCTTCGAACCCAAGTTTCCGAAGAAGAAATGTTTGACGCGGCAAAAGATCAATACACCGGAATCATCATTGGACAAGCGATTGCCAAACGGCTTGCCGTCGATGAGAACCAAGAAGTTTCTGACTTTTACCTTCTAAGGCCGGGGGACGACGTTCAAGTGATGGTCACCACCGTTGGTCGCAGCCCAAAACCGGTTAGCGACATGTGCACCGTCGTTGATTTTTATAACTCGAATATGCACGAATACGATTCGCAGTTTGCTTTCATGCCAATTTCCGAACTGCAAAAGATGCGTGGCATGGTGAATCCAATGACGGGCGAAGGATCGATTTCCACGATCCAAATCAAACTCAAACCGGATGTTGATCTCGACGAAGCAAAGATGGCGATGCTCGCAAGATTCCCCGTCGACGAATACTACTGCGACATCAAAACTTGGCAGGACACGCAGCGACCGCTACTAAGCGCCGTCAATATGGAGCTCACGATCCTGAACATCCTGTTATTCCTGATCATCGCCGTGGCAGGCTTTGGTATCCTTGCGACGTTCTACATGATCGTTGTCGAGAAAACTCGCGACATTGGAATCCTGAAGGCCCTTGGAGCCCCAAGCGGCGGCGTGATGTCGATCTTCTTGGGCTACGGCATTTCACTAGGAGCCGTTGGTACCGGAGCGGGAATCGTGCTGGGACTATTGTTTGTTCGCTACATCAACGAGATCGCTGACTTCGTACAGAAGATCACCGGACAGGAAATTTTCGATCCAACGATCTACTACTTCACAGAAATCCCAACCATCGTCAGCCCGTGGATGGTGTTCGGCGTAGCTGTTGGAGCGATCGCAATCGCGGTCATGGCATCAGTCCTGCCTTCCTTGAGGGCCGCTCGACTTCATCCAGTAGAGGCACTTCGCTATGAATAAATCAGTCGCAGCAACACAACCAAAAATGGGTCGAGCCAAAAATTACAAGCCGATCCGGACACCTTTCAACGTGGTGCACAAAACCATCTTGTCGACCAACAACCTGTACAAAAGCTACCGCAAAGGAAAGCTGGAAGTTCCGGTTCTCAAAGGCGTCGACATCGAGATCGCCGAAGGTGGTTTCACAACGATCATCGGGCAAAGCGGTTCAGGAAAGAGCACCTTGCTGCACTTACTGGCGACGCTCGACGCTCCCGACAAAGGAGAGATCGTCTACGGGGATACGCGCATTGATAACCTGCCGGCGAAAAAACGAGAAGCCATTCGCAACCAAGAATTTGGGCTGATCTTTCAGTTCTATCACTTGCTGCCAGAGCTGACGACATTGGAGAACGTTTTGATTCCACGCATGGTTCAGCATGGTTTCTTTCGATACCTCGCCAACAAGAAGAAATTCAAACAGGAAGCGATCGAACTGCTCGAGATGGTTGGACTCGGTCATCGGCTCACTCACAAACCATCGGAACTCTCCGGCGGCGAGATGCAGCGGACAGCCATTGCCCGATCGTTGATCTCAAATCCGAAAGTTCTGTTGGCCGATGAGCCAACCGGAAACCTCGATGAGGAAAATGGGGCTGACGTCATGAAGACGTTGCACGAACTCCGCAGTCGTAAAAACTTGACGATCGTCATGGTGACTCACGATGCCGAAATGGCGAAATCATCAGATCACGTGATTCATCTGGTCGGCGGCAAGGTGGCGTAGAGGACTCTCTACACGAACGGCAACGACTCAAGATAATTCTGGCGGAAGCCGAGCAGGTCGAAAACGTTGACGTTGCCGTCGCCATTGAAATCGAGGCTTGCGTCAAAATTCGCGTCACCAGCGGACGCAAGATACGTCTGACGCAAACGCAACAGATCGAATACGTTCACATTGCGATCGCCTGTAGCGTCACCGTAGAACGAATAGAAATTCTCGCCCTCAACATCACCAAACACAAAGTCAGCGCCCAACGTCAAATCGGTGCCGCGACGTTTCACCTTCGATCCATCAACCGTCAGCTGATAGTTGCCGTCGGCCAACGCACCCGCTCCATTTCGTGTCAAGCTGTCGAATGTAAGCGTAACGATCGAATCACCAGACGTTTCGTTAACAGCAAAACTTGTCGTCACAGATGCTCCTGTGGTCATACCGTCGCCATCGCTTCGCTGAATCACACTGAACGCTCCTGGATCAAAATCAACTTTGCCGTCGAACGCGAGCGTCAGTTGATCAACCGTTGACCTTTGTGCAGTTGCGTCGTTGACATCGACTGAGTCGAGCGAAGGAGCCGTTGCTCCAAAGTTGGCTGATCCGGGAGTGAGAACGGCGTTCGCGGGAAGATTGGCACTTCCGTTTTGATAACTCACCGTTCCCGTGATGTCTCCATTGAACCAACTGGAAAACGAATCGCTTTGCTCATCTCCAAAAATCCTCGTCGCCGCATCCGGATGTCCGTTGCCTTGAGTCAGCGAAGCGGCCGCATAAACGAAATCACTCCCACCGCCATCAGTCCAACCAAAGCCGTCCAAGATCGCAGTCCATGGAGTCGAGTCGAACAGCCCATCATTGTTTGTGTCCAAGTCGTCCTCAAAAGCGCCTGTGAAACCGTGCACTAAAAGGAATGTCAGCGATCCATTCTCCACGGCTCCACCGTCAAGGTTGGCGAGCGTTGTCGAGGAATTGATTGCTCCACCCCAAGGCGTTGAACTTGCATATCCGTCGCCCAGCAACACCAAACCGTTGGAACCGGTCATGATCGAGCTGAGGTTTTGTGCGTTGTCCACCGTTCCGGCTGCTGATCCGTCTCCATCGATCTCCAACAACCAAATATCAGTCAACAACGATGATGGTGTACCAAGAATTTCGACGTACTCGAGATTCGAATCTGTTCCCGGATTGTTAACAAAGACTTCGTTCAACAAAACGCTCGAGGTTGCAGTTCCGTCATTGTCAGAAATGGAGACAGAAATTGGGCTGATCGGGAATCCATCGTAATCAGCATCGCCGCTGGCTACCGAATGTTGCAAAGAGCTGAAATGAAGTCCTTCGACATCTGAATCATCAACCGCTGATACGCTCACCGTCTGCGCAACCAACGCGTTGGCCGGCGTGAAGGTCAGTGTGATTGCGACGCCAGCGCCGCTTCCTAAATCCAGTTCACCGTCAGGAGTAATGTCGACTGTCACGTTCGAAGTCGGAACAGAATCGAGAACGATGTCATAGGAATCGGTCGTACCACTTTCAGAAACCGCGGTGTTGCCGCTGGACTCGGCAACCGAAACGCCGATTGGACTGTAAACTTCAAAGTCAGCGACAACAGGTAAGTGATCGCTCGCGTCGTGCAACGCTTGACGAACTGCTTGGCTGACGGCACTGTTGGAGCCAGCCAAAATTGATTGGTTGTAATGCTGCCCATCGTTCCCATGAACGAACTGACTTCCGGCTACATAATCGAGGCCGAGACCATCGTTGAGTCCAAAGCTGCTGAAGATCATGTCAAAACGGTCGTCGAGCCCGCCGTTTGACCCTCCGCCAAAGCTTGCCGTTCGTGGGCTTTGAGTGTGGACAGCGGCAAACGCCGAGTTCGTGTGCCAATCTCCGATTTGGCTTGGTAGCAGCAAGTCTTCGACGCGTCCGTCGTTGTTCGATTCACTTTGAACAAATTTCTGATACGCCGGTTCTGAGCTGGTGTAGATGTTCATATCGCCAGCAACGAGAAACTCTCGATCCGGAGGCAACGTTTCAAGATAGTTTCTCAACAAAGTCGCCTCACCGAGACGCGCCTGTTCGTTTGACTGACCGGAACTGGCCTTCATGTGCAAACTGTAAACATTGAACAGCGAATCGGCGACGCTGAGCGTGTATTCACCAATGGAACGCAACGACGTCGAGATATAGTCCTGGCTGACGAGACTAACTTTAGACGTTCTATAATAGATCACCGTATCTGTATCAGGCCCGTCAACGAAATTTCCTCTCGCGTACTCCGTGCCATTCGCATTAAGCGCATCGAGCAGAATGTTGGCGCCTTGGGCCGTGTTAATTTCTTGGATGGCCAAAACATCTGCATCGAGATCTTCAAAGATGATCTCCATTTCATCTTGCCGGTTTCCAGATGACGAATCGAAATTGAGTGCGTTATAGGTAACAAACCGGAGATCTACCGCGGCAAGTAAACGACGAGACTCCAACGTTTCGAAGTGGAATGTTTTTGACTTAAGCCGTCGGCGTGTTGGAGATTGGCGATTGAACAGTGTCGACAAGAATTTCATAGGAACGGCATCGAGAGGAGAAAACGAAGGACACTGCGACCAAGGAAACTATACGCTTGCAAAGCTTCCGGTCAAACCCTGCCATTTCGTCAAGCTACTGTCCGATTGAAATTCGAGTGTTCTCCAACGAACCGTCGACAATAACGGACTGCAAAATGGCATCGCCACCGTTTTCAAGAACCGTATTCGAGACGGACTCGTCGATTGGAAGCTGTTCAATCAACTCAGGTTCGCCTTCTGGCAAATATAGAGGTTCGAATTCTTCGACGGTGAGCTCATTCCAAATGGCTGGCGTACTAACGGTGCCGCCTTGATAATTCCAACCAAGATAAAGCCATCCATCTTGCATCTCCAAAAGACCAAGCTGAAGCGACTTAACCACATCGACTCCTTCAAGTTGCGGAACATCAGGAATCAAGTTGGCTGGCAACTCAACCCCTTCACTCCCGCTTGACTCAACTGCTTCCGCCAGCCGCTTCTCTAGTATCTTTGCAAAAGCAATTGAATCGGCACCCGGCTTTTCACCTTCAGATAGATCAATCTCAGGCGTCCCTTGAGTTTGCAAAAACAGTTTTCCGTCGCGACTGACAACCTTGAAGGAAAGCTTGATCGTCAAGCTGGTTTTGATCGCGTTGTCACCTTGTTCGAAACGCGTTCCGGTGACGATCACGTTTAGTCGATTGCCCGTGAACTCAATCTGAACAGGACGAACTTCAGGGAACGAGATTTTGAAATCTTCCATTTCCTCATCGCCAGCTTCCATGCCGTCAAGCAAATCAGTACCTTTCGCGAACGCTTTGAGTTCTGCTTCGAGTTCGTCGTTGGTAAATGTCCGACCGGCAAAGATCAGGTCGAGATAGTTACTAATCATCGACTCATGAAGTTTTAGTTGGACATCGGAACCGGCCGTTCGAAACGATGGATTGATCGTAGCACCGAATGCAGAACGAGTATCCTTCTTGGCGACTGCCTCCACCCGATCTGAAAACGAACGCAAGTAAACTTGCGGAAGCAACGCGTAAAACTTACGAGCCATCTGTGCGATTGACTCGACTTGCTCAACACCTTCATCGACAACCGTAGAAGTTTCAGAATCAAAGCGATCACGCAATCGCTCTTTGACTCGACGCGTGGACTCAGCATCCGTTGTACTCTGTTCTTCCGCAAAGCTTTTGGCTGCCAAACGTTGGACTAATCCGCAATTCGAACTAATCCCACCATACTGCGCTGAAATCGAAGCATCGACACTGCTCTCGCTTGCATACAGACCATTGAGGTTGGCATACAAATCGCGACGACCTGACAGGTTACCTGAAGCAGTTGATTTGATTTTGAATGCAAGCTGACGAACGTATGTGTCGGTGCTCGCCATTCCGCCAAGCACAATGCTGACGCGGACTTGATCCGGGTCATCAATCGGATAAACATTGACCGTTGTGTTGGTGTAAGACAATCCGCGTGCAAAACGACCAAGAAAGTCTTCCGCAACGCGATCGTATTCGGCCGAAGACCGACTCGTCAACGATTGGATCAGCCGCGATGAAACGGAAACGTAAGTATTGGGCCCCGAGTACTTTCGTCGAATCGCAACGCAAAGGTCATTGAGTTGATGCCGATCTTCCAACCACTGCAAAATATTGCCGAGCTTTGCATGTGACAGTGGATCATCCGGGTCAGCCAGTGTAGGCATCAGGTTCGCCAGATCGACAACGCGTTCGATGTACTCTTGCTGAATGTTATCCTCAGTGGAAAACTCATAAGCGTCCGCGAACCGATCAACGGCGGCTCTAGCGGAAGCGAACGCGGAATCAGTTCGTTCCTTCGCAAGGTTTCGAAACCGACGCTGCGACCTTCGCAACGCACGTCCGAAGTCGCGTCGTCGAATCAATCGAGGCTTATCTTTCTTGAAAATCTCTGCGGCTTTCTTTTCAAGTTCCTCGATGCGTTCCTCCAACGCCTCTCCTTTTGCCTTGAGCGATTTTAGATCGCTTTCGTCGTCGCTGTCAGGAACCGGCGGTGACAGTTCGATAATGTTCGGGTCTTCGTCGTCTTCGTCACCTTTGTTTTCATCCTCATCTTCTTCGGGAGTTTCCATCGGCAACGCATCGATTTGATCGACGATTTCCTCAAGACTTTTCCGTTCGTCTTCGATCATCGATTTCATTTTGCCAACGGAGACTTCTGGCGGCATCTCGACATCCATTTCTCCGAGGAAATCAACGGTGTCGTTGAGCTTCAATTTGTGAAAGACATCGGCGCGAGTCCGACTGTCGTAATCGCGACGATAGACTTTCTTCAATAGCTGCAATTCGTATCGCGCGACGTCGCGAAGATGCTCAAGCTTTGAAATGCTCGGCGGTTCAAATTTTGCGACGGCTTGTTGTGCTGCGAACTGAAGATCGATCAACTCTTGAGATTGAATCCGATCCAATTGCTCGATTTGAGCCATAATCGATGATCGAACTTCTTGAAAAACTGGATGCTTAAGGGACTCATCGCCTCGATCGAACAAGTTCAACAGCGATCGAAGTGTTGTCAAATCTGCTTGCTCACCTTTGGCGGCTTGCGAATCAAGCACGTTCAGGTTGAGAAGTTTGCGCCAAGCTTGTGCCTTTTCACCAACGCCGAGCCAATCGTTCATTCTGGCAACTGAAGTTCGAAGACGCTCGGTCGTGTCGCAGGCAGGCGCCATTTGAGGCGTCAGCAAGGCGAAGATGACGGCAACCAAAACAGCCACCTTGTAGGGGTGCGTTTTGTGAACTGTGGACGTATTTTCAGTGCTCATTGTGTGAAACATGGTGTGCGTGGAACTAGATGTCGAATGATTTGCGGCAACGCTGCCAAAACCCCGTTTAGGGCGTTTTATTCTGATTCAAAAGAAGCTCGGATACTACCAACGAAAAGATAGTTTTTTTGGATTCGACAGGAGCGATAAATCTCGCTTTCGACCGCGTTTCAGGGATAAGTTCTGGCCCCTAGCCCTCATTGCCGGTCTCGAATAGCATTCATACGTGGTGGCGTTTGCATCGGTCAATTCGCTGCACGGTTATTTTGCAGTTCGTTACGATCCAAGGTGAGTTGAGATGGAAGAAATTCAAGGCCGCGGGAAAGCTCTTGAAAACGCGTTTTTTGGAGAGCGCGACAAAGAACTTTTGCAGAAACTCAAATCAGAGCTCGAAGGCAAACATGACCGCGAGGCGTTGTCTGCAGTAAGCGGCATCGACGACGAAAAAGTACTCGACTTGCTCCTCGGCGTTGGAGTGACACCTGAAAGCCTTGCCGCCGTTTCTCTGATCCCTCTGGTTGCGGTCGCTTGGTGCGACGCGTCAATGGAGTCGACAGAAAAAGAGGCGATTCTCAACGCGGCCGGTGCAGCCGGCATCGACAAATCTTCTGCTTCTTATGAGCTGCTAGGAAGCTGGCTGACTGAGCGACCTGGCAGTGATTTGCTTGACGCGTGGAAGGCCTACATCGGTGTTTTGCAGGCCAACCTAGACAAGACAGCGTTTTCTCAATTGAAGGCTTCCGTTGTTAATCGCGCCGAAAACGTTGCTGAATCTGCAGGCGGCTTTTTTGGGCTCGGTTCCGTTTCGGACCGGGAGAAGAAAGCAATCGCAGACCTTGCGGCAACTTTTGGCTAGAGTCCACTACAAAACCGATCGCAGCTCGCAGTCTGCAGGTCGGCCTCTCCGAGGCCTGAAGTTTCGTAACCTTTGACGTCATCCTCTTTTCGGGAGGGTGACGACCGACGTCGCTTCGCGACTCGCCAATTCTTGTCACGCAACATTCCCATTCGCGAACGACTCAGGCACCAGACTTTAACGTCTGCGTAGCGTTTTCCGAAACGATCAGTCGATCCATCTCAATTCTATTCGTTCCGTACCAATGTGCGATTCGCTCGGTTGCCAATGCTAGCAATTGGCGATAAATTCGTGACGAAAGAACCAACCAACAAACGGAGAATGACTGTGGGTTTTGCCGGAAACGAACGTAATGGCCTATTCGTCGCGATTGACGCGAACATTGGAGCTGGCAAGACCAATGCCTGCCATGCAATTGCCTCCGCAGCGATGGCTGCTGGTCATCAGACCCGCGTGATGGAAGAGCCGACTCACCATCCACAGTTCAATCACTTTTTGCAGCGATACTACGATGACCTTCAGTCTGGCAAGAACGCTGGCGGTGGCTTTGCGATGCAAATGTTTATGCTTTGCCAGCGTTACGAGCAGCATCGACTGGCTGTCGAACAGGCTTGGGGCACCAAAGGCACCATCGTCATTCAGGACCGCCCGATTTACGGTGATACCGTGTTCGCGACCACGGCCATGGAGCGTGGATTCATGACGCCGGAAGAGTACGATCTGTACGTAGACGTCTATCGAAACATGAGTCGCGACGTCATGCCACCGGACGTATTCGTCTATTTGGACGTCTCTCCGGAAGAGTGCTACGACAGGATGCATTCCCGCGGTCGATCCGAAGAAGAGGGTGTGCCACTGGACTATTTGAAACAATTGTACGACAACTACCAAAAGCTTCTGTCTGAGATGCGTCGACGCGGAGTTCGTGTTTTGACCGTCGACTGGAGCGGCTTTGGGCCACCAGTTGAAATTTGGAAGCGAATTCAAAAGCTGGTCGATTCAGAAAACACCTGGTACGAAGAGCTTTCATTTTCTCTTGCCAAGGAGCCTCGTATCCCGATCGCTCCAAAGCTCAACAAATAACGACAACCCATTTCAAGATTGACAACATGAGCGAATTTTCGAAGGCTGCAACCAAAGACGAACTCCAACCAGGTGAAAAACTACTGGTTGAAGTCGACGAACAGCTGGTCATTCTTTTTCAGGTTGGCGACGAGTATTTTTGTCTTGACGACGTTTGCACTCATGACGGCGGGACGCTTAGCGATGGGGAATTCGAAGGGCACGAAATCGCGTGTCCTCGTCACGGTGCCAAGTTCGATATCCGCTGCGGCAAGGCGCTCTGCATGCCCGCCACCCAGAACACGGGTTCTCACGAGGTGAAAGTCGACGGTGAAGATATTATGGTCCGGATTTCTCAATAGAAATTCAGTTCGGCCAAGACACGCTATTTCTAGCGTGTCTTTTCTTGCGCCAAATCGTGGACGCAACAAGCCAACGTGCACGAGAGTGAAGTTCAGGCAGTTGCCAAGACGTTCGGCTTAGGGGCAAGGAAAACCCGCGCTGACTTGGGCTTAAAGTTCTTTCAGGACATTCTCATAAAGTTCACGCTCTTTTGCGTCAACTTCGTCGAGAATTTCTCGAACTCGTTTCGCATGAATCGCTGAGTTTTCGGTGTCGCCGATCATTTCATAGCAATCCTTGAGATGTTTGTGCACGGTGATCAAGTCGGGCATTTTTTCAAGCACGATCAGGAAGTCAGCGATTGCTTCATTGTAACGTTGCTGCCCCTTTCGAATCGCTCCGCGAGTTTCATACAGCATGTACTGTTCAGGGAACAGCATCAGAGCCGTGTCGAGCAATTTCCCTTCTCCGAATTTGGGTTCTTGTCGAATCGCAATGGACAGCAAGCGATGCGTCACAAATTCGGTTGTACCAAACTGATGTTGTGCGACTTTCCATCTCGTTTTTCCGCCAGCGACATCGCCACGAAGCAGCATCCGAGTACCGATCAGAATATGGACCACTCCCGGAATGGGACATTTGTCAACGGAGTTCCTCAACCAAACATCAGGTTCCGTTTCACTGGACTCGGTATCAATGTAGTCAACAAGTCGACCATAGATTTTGACGTCACGAGGATTGGTAGCAATCGCTTTGCATAACGCATATAGCCGCAGTCGGAAATTTCTTTCGTCGGAGATATCTTTAAAGTCATCCGCGTTTTGAATGTAGACCAAAGACGCCAGCTGCATGATCTTTCGGCGAGTATCCTGCGTTTTAACGCTTTGGTAGCCAGTCTTGATAAATTCGTTCGCCCGTTCGTAGTCTTTTAACGCAACAGCACTTTGGACCAGAGAAAACCAGATCTCATAGACTTCAGGATTCAAGCGAGCAATGCGAGTAACTTTTGAAGCCGCATTACTCAGAGCACGACGGGCTCCAACGTCATCGCCAAGCTTGACACAAACATCCACAAGCTGAGGCATCGCCAAAACCTGTTCAATCCGGTTGAAGTTCTCATAAGCCGTCAACGACTCCAGCGACTCTCGTGCCAGCTTCAAGTTATCCAAACTTTCTTCGGACCCCTCTTCCAGCTGGCGAGCTCGCGTTAGATAGAGGTCGACGAGGTTGACTTGAGCGCGAATATTTCCGGGGTCTACCGCAATCGCCGCTCGCAGATGATCCATCGCTAACTTGTTGCGAGTTTCGTCGTTACCTTCCAGCCGCTGCTGCCTGATCAGCTGTTGTGAAAGCCACACGTGTGCCAATGCAAACTTTTCTGGCTCCACTTCCGCGTTTGAATCTTCCCCTGTGTCTTCACCACTATCGGGAGTCGCTTCGGTTCCCGATGTAGGTGTTACTGCAACTTCATCGATCGTCGTATCGCCGGCAAGAAACTGCATGATTCGCGTTGCTTCTGCTTTATCACCAGTCCGATCAACATCTTCGGCCATCATGTACATGTATTCTTTGGAATCCGGTCGCAATTCAACCAGCTTCTTCGAAAACAAAAGAGCTTCTTCTGGAGAATCATTACGAAGGTGCATTTGGTGATAGCCCATCGCTGGACCAAGGGAAATCTGTCTCGAGTAGTTGCTGAAAACCCAAAGCAGAAAAGGAGTGAACACCAAAATCGCAAACGCAGGAAGACCTCTCAAGAAAGCGATCCCGTTCCGTGACGTCGTCCACGCCTGAACCATGAAGACCGCAAATCCCCACAACAGACGAAACGGAAGGGTCAAAAAACCAACGACGGGATTGCCCTGTCCACCGCGAAAAGACGATCCTTCACCTGACATTGCGTCTCCAACCCAATCCTGAATTGCGCGGACGGGCGCCAATAGAATGCCCATGAATGATCGGCTTTCAAACCCATCATTGTCTTTTCGATTCAAGACCATGTTACTGCGTTATAAGAGAACGGTTAGTTAGCATAAGTTTAACAACACAAAGCCAAGATCGCCAACGTCCCAAACGGAAATAGCGAACCTTAACACATTACAACAGCGTCAGCTGTCAGTGTCAGGGCGATTGATCCCGCCGCATTTGTGCCTCAGCATCCCGCAATCGTTCAATGTATTTTTCTGGCGTTCGCATGTTGAGACCACGATAACATTCGTCCAATGACCGCAAAGTATCAGGATGATTGGGCCGGGCTGACAACGATTTCTCATAAACCGCCAAAGCTTCCTCAAGCCGGTCCTGCTGCTTCAGAGCCGTGGCCTTGGTGTGGAGAAACTTCGACACTTCCATTGGATTAACGCTCGGTGGAAGGTTTCTGACAGCTTCGTTAATCAGCTGCAACGCTCGTTCTGGATTTCGCTCATCATCTCCAGCCACCAAGTACGAGAACGAAAGGTTATTCAGAACTGCCGGGTCTCGCGGCGATTTTTCCCGAGCCCGCTCGTAGAATCGAATCGCCTCGGAAAAACGCTTGTTCAACAACGCATCGTTTCCGAGCTGATTCAATACCGAAGCAGGAGCATCAACGTCGGCGTTGGGATCATAAACGGCTCGCGCGTTTTCAGCGATTTCAGGGTTCGAAGAAAGCGAAAGTCGAGCCAAAGCCTGCAGGACAAGCTCATTTTCCTGATGGTTACTGTACGCATTTGAATAGAGCCTCAATAGCTTCTCCTGCAATCCAGCATCCAAAACATCGTAGGATTGATTCGAGCTGGCAATGTCGTTGGCCCAAACAATATATGAATCTGCAATCAAACGTTCTAGGAAGACTCGACGTGGTCCCCCCTTGGCATCAGCGGCGTATTTTTGGATTTGAGACAACAACCGTTTCTCGGCTTCCTCAAAACGTTTAAGTCGAAGCAAAGTTTTTACGATTCCCGTCTCTACAACGATCCAACGTTTGTCGTTTTCCTGGTTATCCTTCTGCCCCGCCAACGTAAGAAAGCTACCGTAAGCTTTCTCAAAAAGTTGTCGATCGCGATCAGTCTGACCCATTCTCTCGTTTAGAAGCGACATCTCACGATAATAGTTCGGATTGAATTCAAACAGATCTTGATACAGCGAGTACGCCTCTGGAAAGCGTTGCGTTTTGGTTAGAATTCTCGCTTTCAAAAGTTTTGCTTCGAGGTTCTTTTCGTCTCGCGTCAAAACATGATTGACGTGCTTGAGTGCGATATCCAGATTTCCACTTACCTCCATTTGTGTTCCAGCTGGCTTGTCAAAGAAGTTCTTCGCCAAAACAAAGTGAGCGATTGGATAGCCAGGAACATCTTCTGGAGCCAACTCATTGAGAATACTGAAAGCATGAGCTTTATCGTTGCGAGATGACGCAAGCTTCGCCAATTCAAATCGATAGTCGTTATTCTCCGGATCCAATGAGATCAGCTTGTCCAAGTAGATCTTCTGTGCCTGCCTTAGATCCAGCAGTTTCGCTTTATCTTCTTCGGAAACAACTTTCTGTTGCGAACCTCCAAGGGCCTGTACGTTTTGCGTTCGCGCCAGCTCTTTTGATAGCTGTCCAAGATCTGCGGTCGTCTTTTGATAGCGATAGTCGTAACTGTCTTCCAGCGATGATTGATTCAGGAGTTGCACGCTGCCAACGGCTATGATGGCTAACGCCGCGACGATTAATGCTGGCAAGCCAAGGATCATCGAACGGCCACGTGTCGACTCGCTCCAAGTGCTCCCGAGTGCTTCTCCCGGCGACATTACCAGATGAATTGGAAGCATCAACAAGCGCTTCAAATGAAAGAAGAGGTAATTCATGGGATTTCTTAGTACCTAAAAATTGCTGGCATGAAGCCTTCGGCGCAAATCGCTGACTTACGTATCGTATTGGCAGACCAGAACCGCTGCCATACCGTATTCCCCGGAATTTCCTTGTTCTAGGCTGCTAAAACAGCCGTGCCGGAATCCGTAAATGACAGCATCATTTGGTAGTACACGACACATTATTCAGAAAGTCGGAAGATCGGGTACATGGGGCATATTTGCAAAAATCAGGAGAATCGGCAAAGTCGCAATGTTTCTACGCCGAAAAAGAGATGGGGCAGCACTGGATTGCCGTTTGATGACACGTTTGTACACCAATCGACCCATGAAAAAGCAAAAACTGCATCTGATTGCAAAATTCGCAGCACTTTCAATCGTCGGCGCCATGCCAGCCTTGGCTTCCAGCGAAGCAAACGCTCAGCAATCGAAACACGATTCGATGCCACCGATCGTTCAGGGCGTTCAAAGCTCGAACCTACCGGTCGCAGCTTCGAATTACTCGTACACCCGTGACGCGAGTAAACCGCTGGTTCCGACTTTCAAGATCGATAAGTCGAAGGTTCCACCGATCGTCTCCGGTCGCATCCCGACCTTGGCGAAACCTGAAAAATCAGAATCCACCAGCATGGGACTATTGGCACCAATTGGCTCCGGAGTCGTCAAACAAGTTACAGCGGCCATCGAACCCGGAAAGGCACGCATTGCTCGCGCATTCTCGCCTGCAAAAATGCCAGTTCGAGCTCAGGGAAGTAGCACACGAAACGCTCCGGTTCCTGCCGTCCAAATCCCCAATCCGATTTCCGTGAGAGAGCCACAGATCATGTCGCCTCGCGGTATTGGAGGGATTCAGGATCCGGGCATGTCATCGATGGTTCCGGCACCTCCGGTCATTTCCGGTTCGCTGATTGCACCAAACGCACAAAACTCCGCACTTCAATCTGGACCAATTACAGCACCGAGCTATTTCGATGCAACGCCTCAAGTCAATGCGATTCCAATGCAAAGCGTTGTATCAGGATGCGGCGACTGCGGCACAAGCGGTTGCAGTTCATGCCAAACGGGAGGCTGCGACGGCACAGGCAGTTGCGACTCTTGCGGGCCGGGTGGATGCTACGACAAAAATCAAATCAATTGCGACTATGGAACTTACGGTTCTGTCAGTGCAGCACGGCGATACGCTTACCTCGAGTTCCTGTATCTGACTCGTGAAGACGGTGACATCACCAACTCGAACTTCAATCCACTTGGCGGATTCGACTTCAGTCCAGGCATGCGTCTGACCTTCGGGCAACGTTCGGACATGACACAGGGTCGCGAGATCAGCTACACCGGTGCATTCAACATCGATACTTCGCAGACGACAAATGACGACCGCAACCGCTTGAATGCGTTGTTCTCTCCAGGAGGAGGTCTGTTTGATGGTGACCTTTCAGCTTTCAACGGTGCGTCTCAACACATCCAATCCAAAGAAACTTCGCTTCACAGTCTTGAGTACAACCGTGTACGTTGGGGCTGGGACGTTGTGAAATCGTTTATTGGTGCACGATATGTTTACTTTGACGACCAATATCAACTCAACAGTACAGCTCCGACTTTCGACGCATTTGGTACCCCCGGAGTTGAAACTGGAATTCATCGACTCGATACGGTGAACCACCTTCTGGGTGCTCACATCGGAGCCGAATTGTTCTACGACATCGGATATCGATTCAGCCTGTCTGGATTAAGTAAGTTCGGCGTCTACGCCAACATCAACAAGGGTGACAACTTTCTTCAGAGCGGTGACACGGTCATTCTGAATACTGAAAACGATGGAGCGACGCTTTCGACAACCTACGATTTAAACCTGCTGGCTCACTATCAGATTCGTCAGTCAGCCCGTTTGCGATTTGGATACAACCTGATGTACCTAAGCGACGTCGCCACCGTGTCTGACAACTTCACACCGTTTGTCTCTCCGTTTACAGGATTCAACAGCTCGGATGATGACGATGCGTTCATCCACGGCTTCTCGTTTGGTTTGGAAATCTATCGCTAGACGACCAAGCAACCCAAACGCTACAAAAAATCAAAGCTGAGCTCTCGAATTCGAGAGCCCAGCTTTTTTATTTGCAGGAACCAAACCATCGTCAAACGATATGGAAGATATCAACTCAACCTTCGCTCAACGGCTGCCGCCATCCGACTCCCAAGCTCAGGCCCTTCCAACGGGTACAGATAAGGCTCAATGACTTCCAACTCCATCAGGTAGAGCTCCCCCGTTTCCGCCCTCAACATGTCAACACGAGCGTATAGCGGCATCTCTTCGAGAGAACCCAACACCGACGATGCACTCGCTAAGTCTTCAGCGGAGGCCTCGATCGCCTGCTCAGTTCCACCGTAGGAAGACTGAATTCGATAGTCACCCGAAACGGCTCGCTTAATCAACGCGTGGCAGAATTGACCGTCGACATAGATCAGGCTCAACTCGCCCTCGGTTTGTATCGAAGGAAAAAACGGCTGAGCCATCATGGCTCGATCAAGGAACGGAACGGGGTCGCCGCGTTGCAAACGATATTGACCAGCGGCACCCGCTCCAACCTGTCGTTTAACCACGAGATCATCACATTGCAGCACGTCAAACGCCTCACGCACAGACGATTCGGTTGGCGTTTCAATCCATTGAGTCGGAATTAGCTTCGCCCCATTTTTGGCAAGCTCTTTCAAGTACCGCTTGTCTGAATTCCAACGCACCATCGCCGATGAATTAAACAGACGGGTCCTTGACTCAATCTGCTTCAGTGTTTCGAGGAATAGCTCAGCTCGATCCGAATAGTCCCAAGTCGTGCCGATAATCGCGGCGCCGAACGCTTGCCACTCGACGTCCGGTTGATCCCAGCAAACCTCCGCAATCATCATGTCTCGTTTCTGAAATTCCGGTCGCAACGCTTCCATCGTGAGGTCGTGCTCAAACGCATCGTCGCGACGATTTGGTGCACCCGGAGTGGTGACTTGTGAGCATAAGTAGGCAATCTTTTTCATGCCGATAATTTACGCTGACGCCCCAAGTTCAGTAAGAGGGCCATCGATCGCAGCAGAGTTCTTCTTCGCCGAACTTTTAAACTGATGACCAAACGCAGAGACACATCTTTCCTGCAACTCCAAGCTGCAAGTAACCCACAGTTTTATTTCTTGAGTTTCAAGATTCGTGAATCGGCCAAGTCACTTGCCTTCATCGATTTGGGTGATTTTCCGCCTGGAGCACTCCAGACCATGCTCAGCTCTTTGCCGTCAAAGAAATAGAAACCTGAAATCGGTTTAACATTTTTCCGAGTGGACCTAATGATAATGTCGCTAACCATTTGCTTACCGAGCATTCTTTTGCCCCCCCAGCTAACGATTCCTCGCTCCGCCTTTTTTCCTTGGTGGATCAGCAACGTATCGTCGTCAAACTCGAGACTCATCTTAGCTATTTTGGCTGCTGAAATCATCTTGCCGTTATGCACGGCTTGAGTCACGTTCCATTTTCCGAGTAACGTCGGCATCGACTCCTTTGCAGAAACTTTGGATTCAGCTTCTTTCATCGGCGGCTTGGCAACAACGACTTTTTTCCGTTGGGGCTTGGTGGTGACAACTTTCTCAACCGGTTTCTTGATGGCAGGAACACGATCGGCAGCTCGAGCTTTTGACTTCGCCACCTGATTCTTTATCGCTACGTCCTTGGCGGGCGAATTGGCAAGAGTTTTCAGCGGCTTCGGTTGCGCGGGAGACTTAGTTGAATTACCGGTTGCCTTCGCGACGTCCTTCACAGGAAGCTTCTTTGTTTTTTTGGTTTCGACTGTGGCAACTCTTGACCTAGTCTGGCCTCGGACATTCGAAAACATCCAAGCGAACATTTTGTCGTCCTCAAACGTCGGAGTCCAACAATCGTGATTCACACCAGACAGCTCAAGGTACTTTGGATCGCCGCCTAACTTCTTCAAACCTTCAACAATGTTTCGAGAGTTTTCGACGTCGACCACATCGTCTGCGTCGCCGTGGACAACGTACAACGGAACATTTTTGAATCGTTGAAGGTATCTGGGGCTGCAATCCGTTCCCCCACAAAGCGCTACTCCGGCCGCGAACATTCTCGATCGACGAGCCAACAAATCAAAGACTCCGTAACCTCCCATCGAAAGTCCGGCTGCATAGATTCGCTGTTGATCAATCGGTTCGCTTGCGATCATGTCGTCAATGAGCGTGAGAACAGCCCGCATACTCTTGGTCGGCTGGTCTCTCATTTGGTGACTGACATCGCTCCAATTGTGATCAGTCCACTGATCATCCTTGGGACACTGCGGAAAAAGCACATACGCATTGTGATCTTCCTGAGCAACCCAATGACTGAATTCCGCACCGCCATTTTTCAGATGAGACTCATTATCCGATCCGCGTTCGCCGGCACCGTGCAGAAACACGACCAACGGATAGCGTTTTCCCGGAACCATTGTCGCAGGCTTGAGCAACCGGTACCCCAAGTCCTTTCCCCGAGATTCGATTACTCCGTGTGAAAACAGTCTATTCATCGAAATCTCGTTGCTCCGATCAGTTTTCGATTCTGATTCCTTCCCTTTGTCCTTCTGCGTGGCAGCCGCAGCAGACCCCGTTTCCTTCTGCAACGCGACGGCAGGTGACTTCGATGAAGGATCGGAATCAGTTGGCGAAAGGGCCGCCACCGATTCGTTGGCGACCGATCCGTCAGCCACATTCACACTGGCAACGGCACTACTATTTTCGTCCGGCAGATAGCCCAACGTTTCAAGAACTGGATACTGCGTTAACGCAGCAACCCCAACGCCAATGGCGAGACCGGCAACACAAAGGGCAGCTTTTTTTTTCATCAGGAAGCTCGAAGGAACGCAAACAGTTTCGGGCTCCAGTATATCAAACAGCATGATTCGAGCAAAATAAAATGGACGAAATCGGACGATCCGATTGCCGTCAGAATCGTCACGACCAACATCCGTGAAAGGCCTAGAACAAATCGGTCATCAATCCGATCAACATGTTGAGTCCATTTGCGATGTTGTTGATTTGATCGATGTACAGCTTCTTAAAAAGCAAAATGATTGCCGCTGCCAAGATGATGCCCACGAAACCCATCATTAGCACGAACCCGATCTTGCTGATGATCTGAAGATTGGCTTCTGCTTTCTCTTGCAAATCGAGAGAGGTTCGATGCATGGTCTCGGCAAGTTTGCCCGCCGTTTCACCGTTTTCCACCGCGGCAATAAAGTCATCTGGAAACGCGTCGGTTGCGATGAAGGTTTGCGAAAAACTTTTACCCTTTCGCAAATCGTAGAGCACCTCCGGGATCACCATTTGATAGTAGTAGTTCTCGGTCGCTTCGAGTGACAATTTCCCAATGTCCAGCACATCCATGCCGGCATTCTCAGAAGCGGACATCGCCCACGCGAAACGTGACAGCGAAAGATGTTCAAACGTTTTCCCAAGCAGCGGTACTCGTCGCGCGATCCGCATGGGCAACGTTCCGTACCAACCTTTGATCGAACCAAACACCAAAAGAAACAAAACCAAAGCGAGGAACCCAACGACGCCACAGTACAACAAAAAGTTCCCCGTCGTGCTGCCCATACCGAACCAGTCAATCGGATCGATGCCGCCAATGTCCACCATCACCCAATGCATGACCAAAATTAATAATCCAATCACGCCGATCGAAGCAATCAATTCAAACGCTGGCCAAGCAATCGAAGTAAGAAACCGACTGCGAAACTTGACGAGGTTTTCGTAGTGCTGCGACAGCCGCATGAAGGAATCTTCCAAGCGACCACTCTTTTCACCAGCGCGAACGACAGCCAAAGCAAGGTCCGGAAAGTAGCCATCCGAGTCAGCCATTGCATCGGTCAACGAGTCTCCATCGGCCAACTGCTTTCGAATCTGCGATGACTTTTGACGATAGATCTTGCCCGCGAATCTGGCTTCTTTCTCATAGATCGAAACCAAGTCAATTCCCGCCGAATAGCTGGTTCCCAATCTTTGAAACAGTTTGGCAAGCTGTCGGTAGCTAATTCTGGCCATGTGGATTCCTGTGACTTCCTAACGAATTGACTGATTTTGGGGGATGGATCCGTACGCTGTCTACCTGTTTCACCGTGAAAAAATTGCCATCTGACGGTAAATGTCGTAAACTGTAGGATCTTCGGTAAGCTTGACCTCTTTTCATAGTCAACACTTGCTTTCCAGATAGTACCCGTCACTGCCGATACTTTATTGTAGTTCGACAGCAACATCAGGAAATTCATCATGCGAAAAACGTTTAGGTCAGGCGTTGAATTTTCGGGAATCAATTACATTGGAAACTATACGGACGACGTCAACGCATTCATCAGCGCCAATCCGGTTCCTGAGCCAACGTCGATGGTCATTCTTGCATCGATTGGTGCTGTCGCGTTCCTCCGAAGACGTCGTTAGATTTAAGGTTCATTCATGTTTCGACTAGGTATCGCGACAACTACGACCTTTTTGATGCTGTTCGTTTGCAGTGTCACCATCCACGCCCGCGACACCGTCTTTCTCAAATCGGGTCGCGTACTAACTGGAAAAGTTACCGAAGACGAAGCCGAAAAGGGCGGTGCTTTCATTCTTTTGACAACTGAGTCTGGGTCCATCTACAAACTGGACAAAGGCGACATCGTCAAAAAGATCGTACTACGAGAACAGATCGATCGCGATTACGAAGCGAGACTCAAACACGTTCGCGACATCGCCACAGATCATGTTGAGCTTGCGAAATGGTGTGAGAAACAGGATCGCGGCAAGACTCGATTCAAAGAGCAGATTCGCTGGCACTACGAAAACGTAATTCGACTCGATCCAGACCACACCAACGCACGCAGAAAGCTTGGCTTTATGGAGTTTGAAGATGGTTCGTGGGTTGTGCGAGCCAACTACGCGTTGCGTCAAGGCTACGTAGCAGATCGAAAACGCGACTGGGTCGCCGGACTCAGCAAGAACGTTGACGCTAAGAATGCTGAGTACGATGCGATTGCGGGAGCGAAGAAGAAAGAGTTTAATCAGTGGACCAGAGCTGCCAAACGTGGCAACTTCCAACCTGCGGTGCTGGCTAGAATTTGTGACGCGAGCACACTTCAGATGGTCTTCGAAAGTGCAGTCGATGCTCAGTTCAACGTGGAGTTGTGTCGTGTTCATCTGGACGCCATTTCGAGTGTTCGAAGCAGTGAGGCCATCAAAATACTTGCCAACTTTGCGACCACAGCAAACCGGGAACTGCGTGAGCATGCGATTTCACTGCTCTCTCAACCAGAAATCAATCACGCAACAGCCGTTATTTTTCTGTCGCAAGGTTTGAATTTTTCGAGAAACTCTCACGTCCGCAACGCGGCATTTGCAATCGCTGAAATAGCCTCGACGGACTCCTACAGCCGCGACTTCGCCCTCGTTCCTCTAGCCGATTCTCTTGTGACCGAACATGTTCAAAAGATTGCCGGTGCCCTCGAAGCGGGTAGGACGAGAACATCTTTTGGAGATGGCGGAACCAGTTTTCAAACTGGGGGCGGACCGCAGACCGAAAAGGTATCTGTCAAAAATCAAGCGTCCCTCGACGCGCTTCGTCGTCTTTTCGAAGCCGACTTTGGCTTTGACGAAAAGGCTTGGCGAGACTGGTACATCACGAACTACACACGCTCGGACATGACGGTTCGCGGTGACCCTTAACGTCTTTGATTGTGGCAGATCGGCCTGATATACTGAGACGCATCACTTTCTGACATGGGGATGCTGTCGATGCCGATCAAATTTAACTGCCATAAGTGTGGTGCCAAACTCCGAGTTCCCGAACAACACATTGGGAAAAAAGCTCGTTGCCCAAAGTGCGATGAAAAGTGTGTCGTTCCCGAAACTTCTCAACGCGATGCTGGCCCGGAACTCGGCGGCAACTTCGACGACATCGGTAACTTTCTCGACCAACCTTCAGCAGCACCGGTTGGCTTGCCTCCAGCGGTTGGCGTTCCCGTTGCGTCACAAGCGCCACCACCAGCGATGGCGACGCCTGTCGGTGCACCGCTACCAAGTTCCGTGCCTCCTCCAATGGCGAAGTCACCGTATTCAGCACCCATGAATCGAAAACCTTCCAGACGAGCCGGATCTGGTGGAGTGATGCATCCACTCTATGAAGCACGCACGATGATGAAGATCTGGGGATGGATGACCTTCATCATGGGGATCCTTTATTGCATCACAATTTTCTACGCAATCTTCGGCTGGGTTTTCGTTTGGATGGGTTGGTTGGTAAAAGGTGCTGCCGAAGCGATCACGGTCGGTGTCGAAACAGGCGACGCGTCACAACTGGAATTGGCCTCTCAAAGGCTGGCCACCTTTTTCAGAATTCTTGGCGTCATCGCAATCATCTCAATTGCCTTCCTCGTACTTGGCCTTGTCTTAGGCATCGTGGCATTGCTAATCGGCGCCTTCGCGTAACGCGATGGGTCCAAAGGGGCAAGAAATTTGCTATGTTGAGGCCTAAGGTTCGTTGAAGAGTTTTTCATGTTCGAAAAAGAAGATCAAAATGGAAAAGTGGCCCGTCGGAGTTTTCACAAGTGTTGACGCAGGTCTGGGAGTCGATCTCGCTGTCGCGAAAGAATTGAACATTCCCACGATTCAAATTCACGCTCCGCACGCCGGCAATCGCGACGCTGCAGCTGCCGACGAACTCAAGAAACGGCTCGACGTTTACGGCATCACCGCGACCGCCGTCTTCGGAGGATTCGAAGGTGAAAGTTACGCCGACATTCCGACTGTCATCGAGACCGTTGGACTGGTTCCTCCAGCGACCCGAGCGTCTCGGCTTGCCGAAATGAAAGAGATCTCAGATTTCGCCAAACATCTCAATTGCGACGTGATCGCATTGCATCTTGGATTCGTTCCCCACGATCGTTCGATTGAGCTCTACAAACAAACTGTTGACGTGACGCGTGAGCTCTGTGAGTACGCAGCGAAAAATGGCCAGAGCCTGCACCTGGAGACCGGTCAGGAAACAGCCAGCGGCTTGGTTGATTTTATTGACGACACCAAATGCGACAACTTGTTCGTCAACTTCGATCCGGCCAACATGATTCTTTACGGCACCGGCGAACCGATCGAAGCTCTGGAAACGCTTGGCGATCGAGTTCGCAGTGTTCACTTCAAGGACGGTCGCTGGGCAAAATCGCCCGGAGAAGAATGGGGCGAAGAAGTTCGGCTCGGTGATGGCGACGTCGACATTCAAAAGTACGTTGAAACTCTTAAGGCGATCGGCTACAACGGCCCACTGACGATTGAACGTGAGATTCCCCAAGAGCCGGAGCGACAAAAGTCAGAAATCGGCCATGCGGTTTCTTTGATCGAGCAACTACGCTCTGAAGTTTGGCCATCCTAGATGGCAGTGAAACAAACCGATTCGAATCTCGAAGCCTCGGCAGAGCGTTTGTTTCGAATCAAACGAGCGATCATCGGAGGCATTTCACTCGCCTGCCTGTTGATGGCTGGATTGCTGTTCGCGGCATCCCCAGATCTCAACAACATTCTGCTGGCGTCGACGGCCCGCATTGGCATCGTGCTGTTCGCGATTTGGTTGGCGATGCCTCAGCTTCGTGGCATTCTTTCCAAACTTCCGGCAGTCCTTCCAATTGTGGCACTCGCCTTAATCATGCTGTGTGCTGCTCGACCCAATCTTTTTCGTATCGTCGGGTCGTTGATCGTCGTCACGACGGCGCTGGTCGGAATCTCAACATGGATCAAGCGTTTCACGGCTTGAGGCGATCGCCAACGTCCCTCAAGTTTGATTCGTGAGGACTGTTCCTAGAAACTGCTGACTCCTTTTCGACTCGAATCTTCAGATGCAACGGCGACTTTCCTACCGGAATAAAGCCAGGCTTCGAATCCTTGCCCAATTCATCAGAAGTCATCCAAGAATCACCATCTCGAATCAGCATTCCTTTCGTCCGCCAGCCACTAACATAGACATAGAATCGATTTTCACCGGGAACTACGTTTGCTTTGAACTGGCCGTCAACGCCAGCTTTTGCAATGCGGATTGCAGCACTGGAATCTGGCCGGTCGGGACCGTACCACCCGACCCGCACGTTGGGTACTGGCTTTCCGGTTTCATCATCCACAACGATGCCAGTCACCTTTGTCGCCTTCACCAGTTTCATCGATTCCAGTGTAACGCTACCAACGCGCCCAGATCGAAGTTCGATCGAACGAGGATACTTTTCCTGCTCGCCGTTGCCGAAATGGGAGATGTTGTAACTGACCGTTGACGGTGCCATGAATTTCACCCAACCATCTTTGTCGGAGACTGCTGGAATCCATCCACCAGGACGGACGACCCTCAAAGTGGAATTTAAGCCGCTATCATGAATCTGAGCTGCAACTTTGTAGCCCGGCACTGGCTCCTTGGATTCATCATCCACAACGCGGAACTTAACTAAGGTCTGAGTATCGAGCTTCATTTTGACGTCACTCGGAATACGAGTGACGTTAGCATACTGAGGCCCAAAGTCCGGATGTCGAATTCGAAACCATTTTTGTTGGCCGGGCCGGGCAGTGTATGGACCAAGATCGCGAATCTCGAATTTGCCCTCCGAATCTGATTTTGCGTCAGTGAACCCTTCGATCGGATCTCCATTGAGGAACATGCTAAAGACAGTCGCACCTTCCACTGGATTGCCTTCACTATCGAGAACGGTTCCGGTCAACGTCGCAGCAGGGACAAACGAGACCCTGTAGACGCCGCCTGCAGGTGACAACGACATCTTCTCGAGTTGGTCGCGCTGCAAAGGCACTCGCTGTGTCGCATATCCTTCCGCCCGAGCAAGCAAAAAGTAGCGATAATTCGAATGACGAAACGGAAGATTATGCAGCATGACCTTACCGTTTTCGTCAGAAACAGATTCAGTAACCAGCTCGTTTCTAGGTGCCTCAGTCGATGTTCTGTACAGTCGAAATACTACTCCGGAAATTGGTCTCTTCGTTCGATCTGCTAAAAACGTCACTTGAACCGAAACGCTGTTTGATTCATTGAGATCTCCTGAACGCTGAACTGAACTCTGATTCGCTGACTGATGGTTGAAGTCGACAACTTCCCCCGATTCGAGATTCTTCACAATATTTGGAATCAACTTCGAATAGCTTTTCAGCAAAACTGCTCGAGGATGCACTTCCTCACTCCAACCTTTCTCTTTACCAGCTTTCATCTCTACCGAATATTGTGAGATCTTTTTCTTCGCCCGTTTTCGAATGGCATCAATTCGATCTTGCATAAACAGGTGCCTCTCATCCCGATTCAATCCATATGGAATTTGATCCTGCAGCAAAATCCAGTTCAGATCGTTCACGAGTTGTGCTTTTTCCAGCTCCACCAACTCTTTGTGCAGCAGATTAATTTCTCTATTCTTCTCTGGGAATACTGAAGGCCCTCCAGTTTCAATGCTGCGAAGAGTTGCTTGCCCAACTTCTTTCTCAAGTTGGCTCGCCTGTTCGTATTTCTCATTGAGAACTCTCTTTTCTGCGAACTTCACTTCCTGCAAAAACTCCTTTGTCTCAAGGATCGATTTTTCCGTCACCTTAACGGAAGGATGTCGGGGGCCAAATTCTTTAAGCAACGACGAACGAAACAATTCCTTGCTTCTTAGAGCTTCCATGACCTGCCACGAATGCGATGGTGAAAAGGGAATGACATCCGTGTCTTTGCTCGGTAATTCTCCGACTGCCGGACATTTCCTCAACAGTTGAACCTCGATCCTGGCTGATAACGGAACATCATCCTTCCCCCCACTAAGAGTTGACTTTCGAAGCAGAGAATACAGGTCGCCAAGCTTACGACCGCGTACATCGATTGGATTGAGTTCTGAGTGCGTGAGCTCTGAACCTCCATTGATGATCAACGGATATAGCCGTCTTCCGCTGGAGGCATTCGGTTCAATCAAACCTTCTACATATACTCCGACAATGTCGCCTGGTTGCAGTAAGTGATCGTCGTCATCAACCGATGGTACAGATTCAACAGCAGACTCATCCGCATCGATGTCCAAAAACGAATATTCCACACCAGCGATATTGAAACTTTCGTCTTCAGCGCTTTCATTTCGCACAACGCGAACGATTTCCTTGCCGCCGCGTTTCATCACGATCGTCTCTCGATCAATCTCAACCGAATTTTCATCGCTGATTGGGCGTAGATCGTACGCACCGGATTTGATGTCAATTGACTGTTCCGTCTTCAAATCAATAACTCGAACGCCTCCACCAGAATCGACAACTTCAATCTTGATATCGGGATCACTCGTCTCGATGACCAGGTGTCCTTGATCCGTTGCGATTCGGATAATCTGAGGTGAGAAGAATGCGGCGACACCAGCAACGCACGCGGCCAACAACGCAACAATGCCCCACGCGATCCGCTTCGCATTCGAATTGGCGACAACCGGCTTCTTTGGCTTTATCGTTGGTGTGAATTGCCACTGTGATGGCAAGCTGACAATCGCTTCCGACACAACGGAAGCTTTCGGTGGGCGATCAGCCGGCCTCTTTTGCAGAAGATTCATCACCAACGCTGAAAGGTCCCGTGGAACCTCGCCATCGATTTCATGGGGGTGTTGCGGCGAGTCCCGCTGCACGGCTTGCAACATCGCAAGGATATTGTTGCCTTGAAACGGTAACACGCCGACGAGCATTTGATACAGAAGACAACCAAGACTGAACAAGTCGCTGCGGGCATCCAAATCTGCTCCGCGAGCTTGCTCAGGCGACATGTAGCAAGGTGTTCCGGCAAGCATCCCGGTGAGAGTGAGAGAAATTTCTTCATTGGTTGCTCGAACCAAACCGAAATCCAAAATCTTCACTTCGTCAGAACCTTCCTCCAACCAAATATTGGCGGGCTTGATGTCGCGATGAATCAATCCTTCGCCATGAGCCGCGGCGAGGCCGGCTGCGATCTGACTTCCGATCTGGCGAACTTTGCCAACAGATAATTTTTCACCGCTCGCCATTCGAGACGCCAAAGTTTCCCCGGGAGCCCACTTCATCGCAATGAACGCCATACCACTTTCAACGCCGATTTGATAAATCGAAACGACGTTTGGATGGTCCATCGCAGCAGTCGCTTTTGCCTCCGCCAAAAATCGTGCTTTGGCAGAATCACCGAGCGAAGGTCGCAGGACTTTCAACGCAACTTGTCGATCAAGGTTGGTGTCAGTCGCCAAATAGACGACTCCACTGCTTCCGGCCCCAAGCAATTCTTCAATACGAAACGGACCGAAGGTGCCAAGTGAATCCTGGCCTTCTTCATTTCTAAACGCGGCGCAAACTTCCGACGCTCGCGCAGCGAGCAACGACGGATTCGCACCTGCAAAATCACCTTCAGGCGGATTCGTCGAAGACCAACGCTTGCACTTGTCACGAACCAGTTCAATCGCAGCGTCATCGATCTGGCTCGCCAATTCATTCGAATCTTCGACGCCAATCGATTCCAATTCGAAACTGAAAGCATCCGCGGCCAGAAAGTCAAAAGTATCAAGACTGCTTAGATCTCGGAGCGTTTCGTTGCAAGGCTGACAATCCGAAAGATGTAACTCAAGGGTCTCAATCTGACTCTGATTCATGTTGCCGACAAGAAAGTCAGTTAGTTCTTCCTGTTTCGGGCAACGTTCCGTACTTTGCATTGCAGCTCTCATTCAAAGACCTAGAAGCAGATAATCACTCTCTACTTAAGACTATGCGCCTGCCGCCAATGTTTAGCATTTTTGAGAAAGAAATTTTTCCAATTAGTCGAGCAACCCTTCCAACTGCTCACGAAGCAACTCCAAAAACCGGGTTTTCGCGGAGTAAACTGTCCAAACACTGACCCCGTGTCGTTTCGCAATCGAAGCCGCATGCTCCTTCGTCAACACAAAATCACGAACTGCCGCCCAAGTCGCCGGCTTGAACTCGGGCTCAATCAGATTCATCGCTTGAGCCACCAAACGGCGTTTGTACTCGACGTCCCAGATCGACTGAGCTGACTCAGCGACTTTCTCCAAGTCAGATTGACCAACGTGCTCCATGGCCAACATCTTTTTGCGACAATGTTCACGATGTCGGTTCAGCGTCACCGTCCGCAACCAACCTCGAAAGCTTTTCGATTCATCGTACTGAAACGTCGGCAGCTTTTGGAAAACAAGTGCCAACACTTCTTGCACAAGATCAGCCGCATCCTGCGAATTCAATCCCGTTTTTCGGGCCCAGTAAAAAAGAAGCGGCGTATAAAGATCGACGAATCGATCCCAAGCCACGGCGTCATCCGCAGTCCGAAGACGGATCAAAAGGCTTTGGGAAGTGCTTTGAGTCATCGTTCCTGTTTGTAAAAACTTAGCACACCGGCAACTTGAGAAACTCTTTCGCGTTACCGTAGCAAATCCGCTCGACCATGCCACCAACCAATCCAAGGTCGTTTGGAAGCAAACCAGATTCGATTTCAGAGCCTAGGAGATTGCACAGAATCCGCCGGAAGTATTCGTGACGCGTGAACGACATGAAGCTGCGTGAGTCCGTCAGCATCCCAACGAAACGCGATAGCAAGCCTGTATTCGAAAGCGTGTTCAGCTGCAACAACATGCCTTCCATCTGATCGAGGTACCACCAACCGGAACCAAACTGCATCTTGCCAGCGGTTCGACCGTCCTGGAAGTTTCCGATCATTGTACTGATCAAATAGTTGTCGCTTGGATTCAAATTGTAAACGATCGTTTTCGGCAATCGATCCTTCCGATCCAACTCGTCAAAGAACAGGCCCATCGTACGCCCCTGTGGATAGTCGCCGATCGAGTCACATCCAAGGTCGCGACCAACCGCTTCAAACAGTCGCGTGTTGTTGTTGCGGAAAACGCCAACGTGGAATTGATTCGTCCAATCCTTTTCATGGTCGAGCTCAGCCAAAAACAACAACATGAAAGTAGAAAACGAATCGTGCTGCTCCTTGCTTGCGGCCGTGCCAGCCAATGCCGAATCGAAGATTGACTGCGCCTCGTTCTTGTCACAGAACGCTGCTGGCACGAACTGGCATCCGTGATCTGAAAGGCGGGCTCCCATCGAGTGGAAGAAGTCATGTCGAGCACGAATCGCATCAAGAAACTCTGAAAACGCCCCGACAGTCATTCCGCTGACCGACTCCAGTTTCGCGACCCATTTCTTGAATTCGTCCGGTTGATGCACAAACAGAGACCAGTCCGGCCGAAACGCAGGAAAGACTCCAACGTCGAAACTTTTGTCTTCCGCGATTGCGGCGTGGTGTTCAAGTGAGTCCGTTGGATCGTCGGTGGTGCACAATGCTCGCACGTCAAACTTTTTTAGAATGCCACGAGTCCGCAAATCGTCCCGCGATTTAATTTGTTCGTTGCATCGATTCCAAATCGATTCAGCGTTTTCCTCCGACAGCAACTCATCAATGTCGAAGAATCGCTTAAGCTCCAGATGCGTCCAGTGATAGAGCGGATTTCGCAACGTGCGCGGAACTGTCTTTGCGAATGCCAGAAACTTCTCTTTCGCAGAAGCATCTCCGGTGCAATGCGATTCGGGAATCCCATTGGCTCGCATCGCTCGCCATTTGTAGTGATCGTGGTCGATCCACATGTCGAAGAGGTTGTCGAACCGCCGATTTTCGGCAATGTCCTGAGGCGACAAATGATTGTGGTAGTCAATAATCGGCTGATTTGACGCGTAGTCGTGATATAGCGTCTTGGCAGTCGAATTTTGCAGCAGAAAGTCGTCGTTAATAAACATGGCTTCATCATACATGGACGGCATTGGCAGAGCTATCCGCTTGGAGTCAAATAGCAGATCGACCATCAAGCCCAAACTTTAAGACCGCGACATGCCCAAATTTTTGCTTTTGACTTTTACGTTCATCGCTCTCTTTATTGTTGGATGCGAGAAGCCAAACGCCGCAAAGAAAACGGATCGTGTCGATGAGCTTCGAACTGACTCGACCGAAGATTCGCAAATCGATGTCGCCAAGACGTCTCAAGTTCCCGTTTCTGATCCGACTGCAGACGCAAAGAACCCTGCCATCTCTGGCTCCAACCCGCCGTCAAAAGAAATCCCCAAATCGACCGGCAATGTTCAGTTTAGCCTGAAGTTTTTGTCATGGAACGTTGAATCAGAAGGCTCGGATCCGGGAACGATCGCGAAAGAACTTGCCGACCTTGGGAGCTACGATCTGATCGCACTTACGGAAGTCCTCCCTGAGGCTGCGACCGATTTCTGTGCCGCGTTCGGAGACGACTACAACTTCGTCATGTCCGATTCGGGACGCAATGATCGCATGATGCTGATCTACAACAAGAATTCATTGGACTTCGTTCGTACTTTTGACTTGGATGACATCAACCCAAAACGTCGTTACCGTAGTCCACTGGTTGGACATTTCAAAGAAAGGCTTTCTGGCAAAGAGCTTTTGGTGATGGTCAATCACCTTGCTCGAAGCAAGCCAGAATCGCGTCAAGATCAGGCCCAGAAGCTTGTCGAATGGGCACGCAAGCAAACGATGCCGATCATGGCTCTTGGCGACTACAATTTCGACTACGAGTTCGACACTCGAAAAGGCAACGAAGCGTTTCGCTTATTCATGAAGGACAATATTTGGCAGTGGGTGGAACCAATCGAACTAATCGACACCAACTGGTATGACAACCCCGAGGAACCGGATGGCAAAGATGACTATCCAGGCAGCATGCTGGACTTTGGTTTCGTCGCTGGATCGGCGAAAGAATGGACAACCAGTTGCAAAGTCATCGTTCGCGAAGGTGATTTCCCAGACAACGAAATGACCAGCGACCACCGACCTTTCGAAGTGATCGTTTCCGGAAAGTAGATTCGAACTACGATGCAGTCAACTGATTCCGCAAACACGTTCCAAACGTTCCTGTTGATTTTTGCGATGGCGGTCCTTGCCGGCTTTGTCGGCTTCGTCTTGGGTGGAAAGTACGGATTCTTCGGTGCGGTTCTACTAACCCTGTTTGGTTTGTTCGCAGGACAACGAGCATCCGCGGCGCTGGTGCTTCGCATGTACAAAGCTCAGCCAATGCATCCACAACAGGCTCCTCAGCTTTTCGAGATCTATCACGAACTCTGTCGCCGCGCAGAACTTTCGCCGTATCCGAAGCTCTATTACATCCCGACTCGCATGCCCAACGCGTTCGCAGTCGGAGCAGGGGACTCATCTTCGGTCGCTTTAACCGACGGCATCATTCGCATGATGAATCCGAGAGAGCTTGCCGGCATACTTGCTCACGAGCTGACCCACGTTCGCTGTCGTGACACGTCTGTCCTGGGAATCGCCGATATCTTTTCTCGCACGATCTCGGTGCTGTCGCGAGTTGGACTGCTGATGATGTTTCTTTCATTTGGGAGCGTCGCTGCGAAGTCTGGCATTCCATTCTGGACCACCGGAGCGATTCTTTTCTTTTCGCCAACCATTGCCGTAATGTTGCAACTGGCGTTGTCTCGCACGCGAGAATTCAACGCAGATCGTGGCGCCGCCGAATTGGTCGGGGAGGCACATGGGCTCGCTTCGGCACTCAAGAAACTGGATCGCGTAACTTCTGGTGGCATGTTGCAAAAGCTTTTGCGTCCCGGGATGCGACGAAAGCAACCGTCCATGCTACGAACTCATCCTCCGACGGAAGAGCGAATCGCAGCCTTAATGGAAATTGCCCAAGAGTTAGCAAGCGCCGAGTCGTTGCCTGAAGATATGATTCCTTCAGAGCGACACATTCCGCCATCTGATCGAGATCGAGTCAGAACGAAACCTCGCTACCACTTCCTCAGCGGGCTCTGGCGATAGCCGAACAGTGCTTAGCCAAAGATTGGCAGGGCAGGGTGATCGTCTCCGAGCACCGAAGCTGAATCTACGTCCAGCCACTGATCGAGAATGGTTGCATAGACGCTTCGAAAGTCATGCTGAACCTTCAAGTCGCCATCAACTAGGTCGGAGAAATCTGGTGCATCGCCCAGCAAGCCTCCCTTAATCGGTGAACCCGCAAGAAAGACTGGGCCCGCAGTACCGTGGTCGGTTCCCAATGAATCGTTTTCTTCGATGCGACGTCCGAACTCACTGAATGTCATTACGACAACACGATCATCGAGCCCGGCATGTTTCAAATCGTCCAGGAGCGCCTTGAGCGCATCGGAATATTCACGGAGTAATCTGGAGTGGTCGAATCGCTGGGCCGAGTGAGTGTCGTAGCCGTTCTGCGAAGTGTAAAAGACTCGCGTCTGAGCACCACTTTTCAACAGTTGCGAAACAAGCTTCAATTGCGATCCGAGCCGCGTACTGGGATACGCCGCATCTTCTGATTTAGAATTCTTTTTGCCATTCTTTTCAAATTCCTCTGCAGAAGCGTACGCACTGAGTACTTGCTTCGAAACGAACTGCTCCAGGTCGGCCTTGGCATTTTTCTTTTCTGCCGAGGATGCAAGATCCATGGCGAGTCGTAGATCTTCTTCACGAGACAACGAAACCGCCTCGCACTGTCGCCCCCACAACGCGACGGGAGTTTCTTGTTGGCCAATGTAGATAGCATTCTTTTTCCCGACGAATGATTTTTGGTCGAGGGTTCGACCCAGCCAACCATTGTTGTCGTGCTGATCGTCGTCGAAGCTCGCCGTTTGCCAAATCTTCATGCTGCGAAAATGTGAACGATCCGGATTCGGGTAGCCGACTCCCTGGACGATCGAAAGTCGACCGTCATCAAAAAGTTCTTTTGCGGACCGCATCGCTGGATGAAGGCCAAGTTGATCATCGACCTTCAAAACGTCCTTGGTTGGGATCTGTAGTTTCTTTCGCGCCCGGCCGTAGGCATCGTCCGCAAACGGCACGACGGTATTGAGCCCATCGTTGCCACCGTCGAGTTGGATCACAACGAGAACCTTGTCATCGGCGACAGGATTCGCAGCCTTTGCAGTTCTGCCGAAGACGTATGGCAGCACGGGTGCGAGTGATACGATCGAGCTTCTTTGAAGGAATTTTCTTCGAGAGAACATGGTTCACCTTTCATCATCGATTATTTGTTGCCACTAACAATACAACCCCGAAGCGCAAGCGAGTGATCGCTCACAATACAAGCCCGAAGCGCAAGCGAGTGATCGCTCACAATACAAGCCCGAAGCGCAAGCGAGTGGTCGCCCACAATACAAGCCCGAAGCGCAAGCGAGTGATCACTCACAATACAAGCCCGAAGCGCAAGCGAGTGATCACTCACAATACAAGCCCGAAGCGCAAGCGAGTGATCGCTCACAATACAAGCCCGAAGCGCAAGCGAGTGATCACTGTAGATGTCGATATTCGGATCCGGAACTTCGGTTATTGCAAACGACCACTCGCTTGCGCTTCGGGCTTGTATTCATTCGCTCAACTACGCCAGTTGATGCTCCGCCCGCGAAAGCAGCAACGAAGCCGCCTCGGGAAGTGAAGCATCTTTCATTGAATTCATCTTCGAAACAGTTTCTTCGATCACATCGCTTGGAGCTTCGCCCCAGAGTAACGTTGCCAGCCATTTGATTCGTTCATTCGGATCAGCGCCATGTCGATCGGCTAACTGATCCAAACTAGGAACACGTGCCGGATGCCAGAGCTGACCAGTCGACAACGCGTTCGCAAAATTGGCTCGTGCGATGATTGAACGAGAATTGAGCCACGATCTTCCTTCGTTCCAGCCACCAACGTTGGGCGGGTAAAACAAATCCTGTCCAATCCTCTCGGACCACTGCGCCAAAATCATCGAACTCGGCGGAGTTTCACTAAGCTCCAGGCAGCGAATCGCTCCAACGATGTATTCGATCGGCCCGAGAACTCTCGAACCAATATTTGCGTCACTGAAAAACAGTTCCGAACGCAGCACGGTCTCGATCGCCCACCCGAGGTTCAAATTGTTCTCAGTCAACCCATCGGCAAGGTCATTCGCTGCAGTTTTCGACACGACACCTTCGCCCATGAACGTTTTGCATAGACGCCAGGCAAGTCGTTTGGCAGTCGATGGATGACCAAGCAACATTTTCAAAAGCTGATCGCCGTCAAAAGGCTGAGTCTTGCCGAGGATCGTCAATTCACCGTCGTCATGGCGAGCCTTCCTGTTTTCAAATCGATCGCCAATCACGCTCCAACCCGTTAAAGCTCGGGCGGACTCTTTTACATCGGTCTCAGTGAACTCTCCGACACCGAGCGTAAACAATTCCAGCATTTCCCTTGCGAGATTTTCGTTCGCTTTGCCTTTTCGGTTGGAGTCCGCGTCGAGCCACAACATCATGGCTGGATGCTTGACAACGCTGGAGAGCAACTCGCCGAATTGACCGCGGCCATACCTGCGAAACAATTCGTTTTGCTCACGCATCAAACGTAGATCCTTTACTTTACGATTGCTAGTCGCAAAATGGTTGTGCCACATCAATGCAAGTCGCTCACCAAGCGGATCGGATGTCGTCACCATTCGATAAAGCCACCACGCTTTGAGCCGCTGAGGATTGCTGGAAGCGATCGCGGCATCACCAATCGTTTCCGCCATCGCATCGAGATCGTTTGGAGCATCAACGGCGTTGCCATTGAGCAATCGCGAAACCGAAGCATCCGGACCAGCGCCCAAGTCACGTTGAATGACGGACCACGAAGCGGCGAAGCCTGCGCGACGATGTAGATGCACGACACGCCGAAGGTTCCACGGCGCGTCAGCAGTTGGTTGATATGGTGACCAATTCATTCTGTTCTCCGGAAAAGTACCATGATTCTCCGAGGCGGTGATTTTTTCAAAATTCGTAAATTTGTAGGCCGGACCAAGGAGCGTCAGCGACGCAGTTCCGGCATTTTACGGCGATTCACGATTGCCGGAGCAGCGCCGCTAAGGCGTCTTGGTCCGGCCTACACGAAAATCACACCTTCTCCGAGTCGTTCTGTATTGATGAAACGACTTGGAAAGCCGCAGCACATTTTGTTTTCAAAACCCTTCTAATCACTGAACTTGGGCGTAAACTCACCAAGGTCCACCGTTTCGCCGGACTTGGCAGTGAATTCTTTGTAGCCCCAAGATTGGTCGAACGTTGTTTGCAACCGATACGTCGCGCCAGGAATCAGCGCGGGATACGTGACGCGGAACTCGTCATCAAGCTTAGGTCCGGCACCGCCCATCCCGTAATTTACTCGGTCGATGTTTTCAACGAAGTCCTCATCCGCAGCTAACTTCCCAAGCTTTCGTGCCTCAAAATCGTATTGTGCAACGCCCGGCATCAGGATGAAATACAAAGACGGCCTTTGTATCGACCTCATCGTTTCGCGGTTCTGCTCATCTTCGACAATGAACTTGGCCGTCACTGATCCGCACGGTTTCAGCACGACTTTTACTTCTTCGTCCGTCGCTTTCAACTCAATCGTTGTGCCGAGTTTTTGACGCGCGTCTAGGAAGTGGACCTTGTAAGATTCGCCAAGCTCAAGCCCCGTCAGCTCGAACTTCCCGCCTACGGTTGGACGCGAATCGCCACGCCAGCCACCCGCGAGATCCCACGACTTTAATCGCGTCACGATGTAGGCTTCTTCGATCGAGTTCCCATTTTCATCGACGATCACACCGCGAACCGACTTGCCTGGCAAAACTTCAATCTTGGCTTCGATCTTATCCGTGCCTTTCTTGACCTCCATTTTGTGGAACGCATTCGCGTAGAAGCGACTGCCACCTGGTTTGTCAGATATCATCTTCCTCGAATCCATCGTCTGCAAAACGTAGTTGCTGTCTTTCTTTCGAACGACGAGCGTTCCATGTCCGGCGGGAACCGCATAAGTGAACTTCCCGTCACCGTTGGTTTTCTGTTGCGCCTGCCATCCAGTGATCGCATTTTTCGGTGCGTTTCTTCCCGAGCTCTCAAACGTAATCGTGGCATCAGCCACCGGCTTTCCAGTGCCCTTTTCAATCACGAGACCTTCTACAAGTGTCACGCGTGGCAATTGAATGTCAACATTTCGTGTAGCGTCGCTGTTTTCCCAATCGAGCTGCTCCGATTTGCGCCCCATGTAGGCGACGCCGGTCGGCGGATAAGCCGAAACGCCGAATCGAATTCCAGGCTCTGGTAGCACGCGATAGTTTCCGTTGGCATCTGTCTTTCCAGTTACCGATGTCATCGAGCCAAACTCCTGTTGGCTGGCCCAGATAGAAATTTTTGAGTTGGCAACTGGCTCGCCCGTATCTTCATAAGTGACTTTGCCCGTGATAACTTTCGCGGGTGAAAGAGTCAGCACGGCCTCCACGCCAGGTTCGACATTCTTGACCAGAGATCGATAGGTTCCGTCACGCGGACCACGTTGTTCCGGCTGTCCCGTGTTGAGCGAAATGCCTTGCGGCGCGAATTTCTTGCTGTCGAAAAGCCTGATGTACAGGCCGAAGCTTTCAGGAACTCCAGTCAACTCAAATCGGCCTTCCTCGTCAGTCGTAACAGGTTGAATCCACGCTTTTGGAGGCTCAACGGCGGTTCCGTCTCTGGACATCCGGAACCCCGCCATCGCGTCAACGGATCCGCGATCGGCTTTTGGATTGATAACCATTTCCACTTGAAGCTTTTCCCCAACCGCAGGCTGCCCATCGATATCGACAAGCCATCCTTTGACGACGCCTTGGTTGTGCAGGCTGATTTTGATGGGCTCATCACTCTCCATCTTCGACTGATTTAGCATCTTCCAACCAACAGCCATTCCGTCTTTCCTGGCAATCAGTAGCCTACTGTCCAGTTCGGAGCCGAGGCCCTTGCACGTCAAAGAAAACTCGCCGTTCTCGTTAGTGATGCCGCTGTCAAAGACGACTTCCTTTGATGTTTCATAGTCGAAGCCGGTTAAGGCCACATGCGTTTCAGTGGCAGGACTGCCGTCGGGCAGTAGGATGACGGTGCGAATGATTGCAGCAGGTGCGTCGTTCGATTTTACGGCGAAGTCTTCAACTGACTGTGTTTCAATCACACGTGTTTCGGTAGCTTCGGAATCATTATCGTCTGGCACCGCCGCGATACTTGTATTTCCCTGCGTTGATTGCTTTCTCGAGCTATCCGTTGCCTTTGCACTTTTTATTCGCGTGAGTTCAGGGCGTTCCTTGGTGGAGATATTGATCGTGCCCAAGTCGATCGTTTCACCGGCAGAGACGGTCAAATTTCTGGCAAGAACCGTGAAACCCATGCTCGCGGCTTCCGCCATTACCGCGTATTCCGAGCCGGGCAGTAATTCCGCATGTTCGAAACGCCCGTCAGCATCAGTGGATACATTCTTTAAGTTCGGCGCAAAATCTTCGCTGGGAGAAACATTGATTCGAATCCGTGCTCCCGAGATGGGTTCTTCATCTCTGTCGACCAATCGTCCGCGAACGGTAACGCAAGGTTGCAATTGAACAGACAGTTTTTGATCGGCGTCTTCACCTGCAGTCACGCGGACGACTTTGCCAAGCCTTCGATCGGGATGATGGAACAGCATAGTGCGTTTTTCCCCGATCTTGAATGCTAACGCGTCGAACGTTGCATCCGGAATCTCTTTCCACCACGAAAATCTTTCGTGCCCTTGGACTTTGACGCCTTCGAGGGCTTCCCCTGCTGGATCGGTCATCGCAATCGCGATCTTCTTTCCCGAATCAAGCTGAAAGTTCAACTCAAACGATTCCGCGGCTTCAGCGATATCAACTTCGGCAAAAATGGTTGGATGCTTGGGACCAGGTCCAACACCGACTCGGTAAGTTGGAAACCAACCTCGTTCGTCCGCGCCTTCGATGTCCTCCGCTCCCTGCCCCTGCGGGTAAGGGGCATAGCCGACTGTGGCCCCGACGATCGCTTTACCAGGCAAACCCACCAATCGATAGGATCCATCGGCGGCAATCTTGTAACGCTGTTGATACCCATCAAAATTCTGACGGTCATACTCTGGAGTCGCCTGAGCGAACGGGTTTGAGAGATAGGGGTAGTAATAGACGTAGGCTTCGTCTTCGACCCGAATGTTTTCTCCAGTGGCCTTGTTGGTCAACTGTCCAGTAATCCAAACGCCTCGATTCAACTCCAAATCCAAGTCGATGGGTTTCATTCCTGTTGGATTGGGAACGTCGAAAACTCGCATCAGGTAAGGCTGATCGTCGTTGGGCACCGCAATGATTTGATTGCCGGTCCCCTTGGGCAACCCCCTCAATGTGTAGCGACCATCCTTATCCGTTTTGACTCGAATCTCTCGCTGTGCAGATATTCCACGCTCGGTCATTCGATACGATTCAATAGCGACGCCAGCCATTGGCTCACCTGTTTTGGCGTCCTTCACAATTCCAGTAATCGGCTGACTGGGCGGCACCGTGACCACACAGTTCGCTCCATGAATAGTTTGCTGGCGATTCCAATTGGGATTTGGAATACCGTCGTTGGCAACGATGGGCTCCATTTTGCGAGTAACAATCACAGCCCTCGTGTACGCGACAGTCGGCCCTTCAATAACCACAACAATGGCACGTTCTTGTCCGAAACCACTGATAGAGAAATATCCCTCCGCGTCCGTTTTAATACCTTTTTGAAAAACCTGAGGAAACTGCCGGATCGTGTTCGGCAAATGCTTATTGGTTGCTTCCCAGAAAATCTGGCCTTCGTTCCAAGCCTTCAGCACAGGATTAAGATCCTGATTGTCTGATGCCCACAACATTTCGACTCGCACCGAAACGTCTGAAAGCGGTTCGCCTTCGAGGCTGACAAGTCGTCCTTCGACTGGCACATCGTCAGAAACTAACCTCAGTTCAATCGGCTGATTTGGTTTGATGTCTTCGCTATCCACCCAGTCAATTCCATAGCCTTGCCCGTGAGCAACCAATGCAGTCTCTTTCCAAAAACGCGGCCCCGCGTCCGGAAATTTTGACTTGTCAACAATCAGTTCGAATTCGCCTTCAGGGCCGCTGGTGGACGTTGCCAATGGAGCATGCTGAGTCAGAGCTGGCCCTTTTCGCCATCGGTTCATTTCAACCGTGGCGTTCGCAGCTGGGCGATCGTCTTCGTCAACCACTTTTCCACGATACTTGATGAATTGCGGTTTGGCATTGGAAGTTTCGAACCGCTCGGAAGGCATGACCGTTTTTTCGATCATGGTTTGAATCTTTTCTTCGTCGCCAAGCTTTACATTGCCGAGATCTTTATTTTCGCCTGGTTCGACCTTGAACGCAGATTCGAATGGACCATCAACCGTAGTGACGTCTGAAGAAGAGGTAGCATCCAAAGTTGGTGCGTTGCCCAATCCCAACAGACCCGTCATCGCCGTGCCAGCCAGTCCACAGCCAAGAACGGTTACGAACAACAGTTTGCTGGCTTGTGTTGAAAGTGTGCGAGATGTGTCTAAAATCCGCGTCACACGTTGGGCCAACATTGACCGCAGTGAAACAACTCCGACGCCGGCCGCTGCAATCGGCGCCGTCGAAAGTTCTGCGATGCCGACAAGCCGATTGGCGTACTCGGTTCGGTCGCCGCCAAATTGAACGACGAAATCATCACAGACTTCTTCTGCGGCGATCTCCAGTTTTCGCGACAGGATCCACAACAGTGGCTGGAAGAAGAAAACTGACGTTGCAATCTGTCGCAGCAGATTCCAATGACAGTCGTGTCGTCGAAGGTGAGCCAATTCATGGATTAGCACGTCCTGAATCGAAAGTTGACAGTCATTTTCGGGCAACAGGATCGATGGATTTCTCAAACCAGCCAGACATGGACTGGGAAGGAACGGGCTTCGATAGACTTCCGGCGTAGCGACTTCCATGCGAACTGACAACTGTTCGCAAGCAAGATGCAGTTCAGGTTCAACTTCAGTTGCACTACGTTTCAATCGCCACAACCTCCACCATGCGGAAGCCAATCTCAGGACAAGCATGAAAGCGACCAAGAGCCAAACGAGTGCCGCAATGCTGGCGAAGACCCCAAACTTTCTGATTGTAAAAATTGACTCGGTCACGGGTGGCACGAATGCAACTTCCGGTACGTCGGAGGCCTCAACAGGAGGCTCGACAATCTCCTCAGGCACACCGCCCGAGCTTGCAATTGGAGAGCTCAGAATCGGCTCTGCTACAAATGCTGGAGCTGCGAAGTTACCGTCGTCAGGCAACATTGACTCGAAATTGGTATCGGATTCAGGAAGCGGATCGCTCTGCACAACTTCTGGCGCAGGCTCTGAAACCAAATCGGGCTCGATGGCTGTTTCAATTTCATCCATCGCCCAAGTTTCCGGCATGGTGACTGACCAACCGGAAAAACCAGCCGACGACAAAGCAACTGTCGCCAATGGACAAACCAAAACGGCAACCAGCGTTGTCCGGTACACCAAAGATTGCACAGCAGATCCGCGTGAACGCAGTAACGCCCCAACAATCAGTCCGATGGAAATCAGCAGAGTCGATTGCAACAGCCAATTGACAGCAAAACTTGCGGTGCCGTTGACGCCATCGAGCAGGAAGATTTGAATTTGGGAGTCGAGAGAGTTAAACATATTCATCATCACTGCTCCTATTTCTTTTTCTTGCTCTGTTGATCGATTAGTTTCCGAATCTCATCGATCTCTTTCGCAGAGACCTTTTCGTTTTTCAACAGATGGGAAACGAGACTGCCCGCCTTACCGCCGAAGACTCGCTTAACAAGATCACGAGTGGCACTCTGTTTGAAGTTGGCTTCTTCAACCAACGGAAAGAACACAAACGTCCGACCTTCAGCCTCGTGATCGACGGCCCCCTTTTCCTCGAGGCCGCGAAGCAGCGTTTGCACCGTGCTGTGTGCGATTGGCTCGATCTCATTGATCGAGTCCGTGATTTGCCGGGCCGTCGTCCGCCCGTTTTCCCATAACACCTGCATGATCAGCAGTTGGACTCGTCCCAGTTGCGTCGCAGTCATCGCAAAACTCCTTGTGGATCAGCCGAATCACGAAAGGCAGCAAAAGCAGGGCCTATCGTTTAGTTAACTAAATCTAACAAGCTAAACGATCGGCGTCAACGTTTTTCATGAGGACTTCTCAAAATATTTGGTGCCACAGAAAAAGCTCCTCCTTTTGAGCATCACTCCCGCAAACAAACCGATAGCGAAGGAGTTTTGAATTGCTCAACAGACCGCATCAAGGACCGGCGAGAGTCTTAAGTGGCGGAAACAGACGAATCAGTTGCGGCGAGGTCGACACGGATCCAATCTCTCGCTGCGCAAGATTCATCGCCAGGTAACTGACCGCGTCGGCTGCACGACTCAGCCAGCGCAAACAAATGTTCATGAATTAAATCATCGGCTCAACCAGTATTCTGAGTTGCCTTGACACCTTTTTTGGATTGTCCAGCGTTCACTGGAATTTCACTGATCTGTTTTCTAAAGGTTTCGATCTGCTGCTTATACTTGTCGTCGTCCAGTCGATCGAGGTCGTCAATTTTCGATTGCAATTCAGTTCTAAAATCGGAATCCTTGGTGTTGAGTTTCTCGATATCTTTCTCAATCGACATTGCCAGGCTCTGAATCACCAACACGCGCCGGACTTCTGGACTCTCAACAAACATGGATTCTCTTGGATACGCCTCCCTAAATCGGCGTTGAATGTTAGCGATGCCTTTTTTATCCAGCTCTGCCATTTTCGGAAACGGCGCAAAACCGTTTGGCTCAACGACCCTAAATCCTGAGCTTCTCGAGCCTCTTAGATAGACTTTTATGCGTGCTCCCGTAGGCTCCCCTCGCTGGCCATTCCAACCAACTGGCCTGGGCTCACCCCCGGTCCACTTCGTGTGGTAGTACCTTGCAAATATCCGATCGTTTGTTTTGATTGCGTTGCCCTTAACCACCTCCTCAACAGCAATTTCTGAGACACACAATGTTCGCCTGTAGCCTCCTACTGTTTTTTCGCGAGTGTACACCTGCACCACAGTGCCGATAACGACATCTGATGAAACGGCGAGGAGCTGTTCGGGTTTAAGTCGAGGACGATCTGGCATTGGGGAAAAACCGCCAAGCAGAGTACCGATTGCGAGAACTACCTTCAACAGTTGAGTCATGAACAGAACCTAAATTATGGTGGGCGCGGGTGTCTTTTAGTAAAAGCAAAACCGGGGTCGGTCATCACAGCAGAGCCGTCACCAAAAATCACCCCAAGTACACGGCGGTTCTTCCGGCAGTTTCGATTTAGATTCCGACATGCGAGATTCGAGAATGCGGATCTCCTGTGTCACCGACTCCATGAATTTTTTGTAGGAAGGATCATTCTGCAAACCGGGATTGGCTTTCAAGTTCTTTTCGAACAACTGCTTGACCGCACCCATTTTTCGGGAAGCTAAACCAACGAGACGATCCAATTCATCTTGGGCTGCGTCTTCACTGCGTGCCGATGTCGACCAAAGATTTTTTCGCGCCAACAGAATCACCATGCAAGCCGCCGCGCGAATCTCGTGAGGGCGCGAATCGACTTCCAGTCGCAACGTTCCTTCAATCAAGCGACACATCTGTCGCATCGAATCAGATTCCTCAACCCAACGAATGGCGTCGGTATCTTCCCACGGTTTCTTTGACTTTATGACCAAAACTTGCCCCAAGCTGGAGGCTTCTGCGGCGTCGTTCGATTCGACATCCCAATTCGACGACGTAAGACTTCGACTTCATGCACCAAATGATCGTGCTGCTTCGACTGGGCTTTGTGCTCAGACAGCGACAGCGGACCGTCTTTACTTTTCGTAGTTCTTTGGGCAACGACATCTCCCTGCCGAACAATCGTCCTCAGGATCGAATCACGTTGAGCAGGCCAAACACCTTCTCGGCCAAGCAAAATCGCCAACGCCACCATCAACCTCGTTTCGCCCTCGTTCAACGAATCATCAGCCTTGTCGACCGCGTGTTCCATCATCAATGGCAGATGAGACTCCTCGAGTAGCTCCTCAAACCAACGTTTAGCTTTCGGATGCTTCCAAGGAGACCAATCAACCGGCGTGGCTTGTTGCGAATCGTTGGGCTGAGGCATTTGGCATTCCTAAACGGTACAGATTTCGACGCCTTGCTTCAGTGAGCCAAGTTTGTCATCACGCTTCGGAATGAACTCTTGAGCAACATAGCCCTTGAAGCCAGTTTTCTGAATCGCCTTCATGATCGCCGGGTAGTACAGCTCTTGCGTGTCGTCGATTTCATTCCGTCCTGGCACGCCGCCGGTGTGATAGTGACTAAAGTGCTTGTGGTGTTTTTCGATCGTGGCAATAACGTCGCCTTCCATGATCTGCATGTGATAAATGTCATAGAGCAACTTGAATCGCTCGGATCCGATCATCTCACAAAGGCCAACTCCCCATTCAGTATGGTCACACATGTAGTCCTTGTGGTTGACTTTACTGTTAAGCAATTCCATCGTGATCGTAACGCCGTGTTTTTCAGCGATCGGCATCAGCTTCTTCAAACCTTCCGCACAGTTTTTCATGCCAAGCTCGTCATCCATGCCGTCCCGGTTTCCGGAAAAGCAAATGACGTTGTCGAGTCCAAGATCTTTCGCGGCGACGATCTGTTTTTCGTAACCTTCGAGAAGTGCTTTGTGATGCTCGGTTCGATTCCAAGCTTTCGTGATCCCGCCTACCTTCACGCCCTCAGCGGTCTCCGTTGTCACGTTGCCAACCAGTGCACAGGTGAGGCCGTGCTTTTGAACGATCTTGATATCGTCGGGTTGCAGCAGCTCGACTGATTGCAGCCCGAACTCTTTTCCTGCCGTGCAAAGATCATCCATCGAGACATCTCGGTAGCACCACTTGCAAACCGAGTGGTTGATTGAGACTCCGCCCGAAGCTTCGTCTTGTGCTTGCAATCGTTCGCCGAGAGTGACCGCGAGGGCCGCAACTGCAGACACACCTCCCGTTCGAATCATGAATTGACGACGATCAGAATTGGATTGCTTGGACATCAATGGCTCGCTATGTTTAAAGTGCGTGAATTGCAGTGCTTGCAGTTTAGCCAATCCGGCAGCAGTTTGCACGCGCGAGTCGGAATCGAAATAGGGCGATAGATATGGGCGGAATCGGTTTTTTTGAGCTTCTGATACTTTTGGCAATTCCAACGGCGATTCTTTTGGTCCTTGGAACTATCGCCTTCATCTTTTTCGTCGCGACCCGACCACCCAAAAAATAACCGATGTCATAAGCTAGAATTTTTCTTGGAGAACAGGATGAGTCAATTGAGCTTTTCCGGATTGCTGACGATTGTTGGCGTGCCTCTGGTGCTGCTAGTCGTCGGCGGACTCGTTGCGTTCCTTTGCGTTCGCGGCTCGAGCAACAAACGCTAGCGTCGACCTTCAAGACGACTTTCGTCTTAGCGTGAATACGTCCTCCGGGTAGACTCGGCTGTCCGAATCTCTGGAGGAGTAATCATGTTGATGGCCATTCTCTACCGCAACGACCAAGTTCTGGCATCCGCTTACGCTTGCGATCAGCATTCTTGGGGCAACATCTACTGGACCGAAATTCACTGCGTGGAGCTTCCACAAGGTGCACTCGAGCTGGACATCGATGGAACCTATGAGACAGCTTACGTTTCCGTCGCGAACCCAGAACTAAGAGACCGGTTGCTCAACGCATCGCGCGATGAAGGCGTCGATCTTGCAGAATTAACACGCGACCTCGAAGATTCCGTCGCGCCGGCGTATCGTCCAAAACGTGCTGCTTAATCGTCTCGCACAGCCAATGCACTCAGCCAATGTCGCACAGCTCTCCGAGCTGTTAGCGCGACAAAGGACAGCGTTCCAAACGGTCGAACTTCGCAAGAAATTTCGCTTTCGAAACCGCCCGCTATCAGTTCGGAGAACCGAGCGACAATAGCCTTGCCGCGTCGACCGCAAAGTAAGTCAGAATCCCGTCACAGCCTGCACGCTTGAATCCGACTAGGCTTTCCGTCATCACGGCTTCCCGGTCGAGCCAACCGTTTTGCGCTGCTGCGTTGAGCATCGCATACTCTCCGCTAACTTGGTACGCAAACGTCGGTACCGAAAACTGATCTTTCACGCGACGCACGATATCTAGGTAGGGCATGCCGGGCTTGACCATCACCATGTCGGCTCCTTCCTGAATGTCGAGAGCCACTTCTCTTATCGCAACGTCTGAATTCGCCGGATTCATCTGATACGTTTTTTTTCCGCCACCATCAACGTTGCCGCCGGAGAGATTTGACTTCGATCCAATCGCATCACGAAACGGACCATAAAACGCAGACGCGTACTTCGCAGCATAAGACATGATCATCACGTTTTCAAAACCTTCCTGATCAAGCGCCATTCGGATCTCTCCGATGCGGCCGTCCATCATGTCCGAAGGAGCAATGATGTCGCAACCAGCTTTCGCCTGAGTCACCGCTTGATCACAGAGCGCCGCTACAGATTCGTCATTTACGACCACGCCGTCTCGAACTAAGCCGTCCTGACCGTGAGAAGTGTAAGGATCCAGTGCCACGTCGCAAATGATTCCAACCGACGGAACCGCAGCCTTGATCGCCGCAACGGTACGACAAACAAGATTGTCCGGATTCCAAGCTTCTTCTGCACCTTCGGTTTTAAGTTCCGGATTCGTTTCAGGAAAGATCGCGATCGCAGGGATCCCAAGATCGGCAGCTTGTTTCACTTGTCCGACAAGCCGATCAATCGAGTGCCGCTGTACGCCGGGCATCGAAGCCACATCCACCGATTGACTTGCCCCTTCGGTCACAAACACAGGCCAGATCAAATCATCAACAGAGAGCTTGTTTTCAGCGACAAGGCGTCGCGACCAGTCGGATTGGCGGACGCGTCGCATTCGAGTGGTTGGATAGCGTTCGTTTGTCATCGCGAGCTTGAATTCGGCTTGGAGGGTTAAAGGTTTAGTATAGCTGAGGCCAACAGACTTTCGCCATTGCAACTTCGTTTAACGGCAAGCCGAAGGCGACTGCGTTTCGTTTAACGGCAATACCGTTCAATGAAGGTGATGTCACCCCTCGTTTTGGCTTTTCAGTAGGGTCATTGCAGTTGAGGAGGTGGCATAAGCCTCTGGCTTGTGGACATGCAGAACACAGGCCAGAGGCCTATGCCACCGAGACTTTGGCTTCATTGAACGGTATTGCCGTTAAACAATTAATGCGAGTCTTGCGAATTCGGCTGCGTTCGCTACCCCGTAAACAAGCCGTCTTCTTTTTTCGGATCGTCGAACTCAACGCGCATTCCTCGAACCTGAAAGAGTCGCGACCAACTATCGTCCAGACATTTTTCCGCTTGATCAATGGGGATCGCAGTCCAGCGTCCCGTCGCATCAACGTTTGCCAAACCAAGCCGCGCCAGCTTTCCCAGCGAATCAAAAATCTCAAAGTCGATATCAACCTTCGTCAGATCCGACAGATACGCTTCGACTTCCAGGTCCATCTCATCGCTTGTCATACCGTTGTACTTCTCTCCCGTTGATTCAACCTTCTTTTCCTGCTGCCAAAGAATGGTGTAGCCAAGAATCGCCTCCAGTAATTCCTGTTCTTCAGCTTCGTTGAGGATGCGATACAAAACACCAGAATTGTTGCCAAGGTTCTTTAAGTACAGACTTTTCGTGAGTCCAAATTGATACTTTTGCTTGGTTCGAAAGTAGCTCAACACCGATTTGACCCCGTAGCCCACGATGGCGCCAAACAAAATCAGAAACGCCAAAATATTGTCATACGTCGCCGCAACAAGGACTGCCATCAAAACGACGATCAGTCGCGACGCTTTGTAGAGAGCCATCGCCGTGGGCACGAGTATTTTCCCTCGGTCCAGCATCGAAAGCCGGACCTTGCTTCCTGGCAGCAGAATCTCCAGATCCGTCTCCGGAATGTTCTTGAACGTTTTCAGGTAGACGTGATTGGCGTCCATTGCATCTTCGTCGTCCCCCGCCAACAACCTCGAAATCTTATTCGCTAACTCCTTGCGCCGATTCCGTTTGGCAGGCGATTCAACCACATCACCTGGTGCTTCCTCAACCGCTTCAGGCTTGAGTCGAAACGCCATGATCAGTCGTTCAAACTCAGGAAGCTCGATCGTTTCGATACGAAAGAAGTTTTGCCATCGACGACGCTGAACATTTACAACATGGTAGCCGCGAGCAAAAATTTCTAGCCGATCGTAAAGATCGAAATTCACCTGTAGGCGAACTCCCCACTGAGAGGCCATGTCGACGGCCCGCTCAAGGTCTTTGCGATCGAGTCGCTTGTAGTGTGCACTAAACAACAATCCGGAAACGCGGTCGAACAGTTTTTCCGTCAGTTGGTTTCGCTTTTCGTCGTCACGATTCCTCAATTCGACTGCTTGTGAATCCGGATCGAGTGGACCGTAGATTTCTTCGAGCTGCAAAAGCTGGGTGAGATGCTCCGCGTGGAATATTCGCTGAAGCCGTGAAGACATGGCAGAGAACTGAACGCTCTCTTGACCGCTGATTCGAAATCGCTCAACCAGATCCAGCACCAAATCACTGTGTCGCAACGGAATAAAGGTTGCTCGAGAATCCAGTGATCTCGCAATCGGATCCTCTTTAATCGTTGCAACCAGTTCAATGGGATCAGTGCTCATTTCTGGATGATCGTCTAAATTTTCGTTCATCGAAATGGGATTCGCCCGTTTTTCTTGAATCTTGTTGAAATCATGGCGCGACCATCTCATCCGCAAGGAAATGAACGACGCAGAAGATGCAATTTAGCAGCTTGTTGCATTTAAAACCTTGTGCATACTCGCAGTCAACAAGTCTATATGAAATTAATTTTATGAATTTGATGGGAGTATTTGACGCCATGAAAAGAACCACTTCATTTTTAATCGGGTGCGTTGCGTGCCTATTGATATTCCCACCTGCTCCGGCAGTCGGACAACAAAACGTGTTGCTCGACTTCGACTCAGGAACTGACGGGACTGTCGACTACACCGCAGAGATGCGCGATTCGGTCCAGTCACTGATGGAAGATATCTATCAGGACTTTGATATTTCATTTTCGCAATTTAATCCCGGTGGCGTGTTTTCGCGACTGACGTTTAACTCAGGTGGCGCCGGCGGTCTTGCTGAAGACATCGACTTTCGCAATTTGAACAAAGGTGACAACGCAGTCATCAACGTCGATGGTCTTGGATTTACAGCCACCAATGACATTGTCGGTATCAGCGCAAACATTGGAGCACATGAACTTGGGCACATACTTGGCCTACGACATCACGATTCGTTTGGGCCCATCGGACAAGGTGTGATTCCCGGCATCCAAGGGAACTTTCTCCCGAATTACACCGGGCCACAAAACGCTGATGAATTCGAAAATCACGTGATGTCAACTCCGGCTCTAGGTGCTGACATCAATCGCTTCACTCAACCTGTTTGGCTTAGTGAGCGTTCGGCAATCAAACTTGAGTTCGCAGAAAACGGCACCGTCGATAATGAAGTCGGATCCAACGATACAATTGCGACGGCGCAAGACTTGGTTTTTGGTGCTCTGGACGTCCCGAACACAATTATTGACGGCCAGTTTGCAGGAATGGGAGACTTCGATGTTGACGCGATCGCAATGATCGGCAGCTTGACTGCAAACGACACTGACTTTTACCAGTTCAGCGCCGAAGCCGGTGACCTGTTCAATTTTGAAGTCATGTCGTCGGCTCCGAACCGACTGGCTAATGTCGATACTCAAATTACGATCCTCGACTCGACAGGCGCAATCATCGACTACTACGGATCCGACGCGTTCAATGACGATGAAATCGAAGGCTTGGATTCAGTGCTCGTCGACCTCGTTATTGCCGACGCCGGAACCTACTTCGTTCAAGTCAATGCGTTTGATGCCACAGGCGCTGGCCAATACGAATTATTCGCCAGCCGGTTTAACGGTATCACTGCGGTTCCCGAACCTGGTTGCGCGACTGTACTGGCGATCCTTGGAACGCTGATGGTTTCGCGAAGGAAACGAGTTCTATAACTCCTTCTCGTCTACAATTAGGCTAACGAAAAACGGGCTCTACTTTTTCAAGTAGAACCCGTTTTTTAATTTGGAGCTGTAACGACTACTGCTATGCTGTCGCTGCGTCGTCGTTCTTGCTATCAACGACTCGACCCATGTAAGAACCACATGTCGGACACATGACGTGCGTAGGGATTCGCGTACTGCATTTTGGGCAAACAGCCAAGTTTTTCGGTGTCACACGATGGTGTGAGCGACGTTTACCTGAACGGGAATTAGAATGTTTGCGCTTTGGAACAGCCATTTTTAAAGCGATTTGTTGAGTGTGTGAGGTGTTGAGTGCTTCTTAGAGCGGCGGATGTTAGCCAATATTCGACGTTTTTTCAATGGCTCAGCCGAAAAATCAGCCGAGATCTACCAGTTTTCAAGGTTTTTCAAGCTTCCTCGTGCCTCAAGCAACGCTTGGAGAAGATTTAAGTCGAGAAAAACCGTGAGCGGTATCGCAAAAACGCGTTCCGGCCAAACTGAATTTTTGCTCCGGGGGTTGACAGCATCCCGGTTCAGCAATTAATCGTGTCGTCCTTGTCAGATGACATATTGAAGTACGCATTATTAATAACGGCAACTTTTTTGCCAACCAGCATACAACCTTTTGCTTTAGCTATTGGCGACATATTTGCCGCAATGGATAGACGCCGGCTCACGGAGAAACGATGTCGAAGATACTCATTATTGCCGAAAAACCCAGTGTCGCGACTGACCTCGCTCGCGTTTTGGGGAAGATGCCTGAATTCGGTAAGTTCGAGAAAAAGAAGGACTACTTCGAAAACGAAAACGCGTACATCTCTTCCGCGATCGGCCACTTGGTCGAATTGAAGATGCCGTTGACTCCGGAAGGCAAAAAGCTGCCTTGGGGCATCAAACATCTTCCTGTCTTGCCGACTGAGTTTGACCTACAACCAATCGAACGCAGCGAATCAAGATACAAGTTACTCGTTCGGCTTTTGAAAAAGAAAGATGTCACGGTTGTCGTTAACGCTTGCGATGCCGGGCGTGAGGGAGAGCTAATCTTCCAATACGTCCTGAAGCTCGCCAACTTGAAGAAGGACTTCGAGGTCAAGCGGATGTGGATGCAGTCGATGACCGACGATTCGATCAAAGACGCGTGGGCCAACCTTCGTAGCGCAGAAGAAATGTCGAACCTCGCCGACGCCGCGATGTGTCGTTCAGAAAGTGATTGGCTGATCGGACTCAACGGCACACGAGCACTGACCGCATTCAACTCTCGAAACGGCGGTTTCAACGTCACGACCGCCGGCCGCGTGCAAACGCCGACGCTTTCAATTCTCACTGAACGTGAATTGGAAATTCGCAGCTTCGTTCCGCGGACTTACTGGGAAATTCATGGCGACTTCGATGTAAAAGCCGGTCAATACGCGGGCCGCTGGTTTCGCGAAGATTTCAAAAAAGACGAAGACGACGAACACAAAAAGGCCGAACGCATCTGGGACATCGCCGAAGCGGAAGCAATTAAAGCTCGCTGCCTTGGCAAAGAAGGGATCGTTGAAGAAACCAAGAAGCCTTCCAAGTCCGCACCTCCGTTGCTTTACGATTTGACGTCATTGCAACGAGAAGGAAACTCGAAACACGGATTTCCAGCCCGACGAACGCTGCAGTTGGCACAGGCTTGCTACGACCGATACAAGATCCTGACTTATCCGCGTACCGATTCGAAATACCTACCTGAAGACTACATCGACACCGTTAAAGAGACGATTGCAAAACTTGGGAGCGGCAAAGCAAATTTCCCGATCGACGACAACATTCAGAACTGCGCGAAGTGGATTCTTAAGAACGATAAAGTCGGCCCAACGAAACGAATTTTCAACACCGCGAAAGTCTCCGATCACTTTGCGATCATTCCAACCGGCAAGCTTCCACCTGCGAAACTCGATGAAGGTGCCGCTAAGATTTACAACCTCGTCTTGCGACGATTCCTGGCGATCTTCTATCCTCATGCTGAATTTGAAATCACAAAGCGGATCACTCGCGTTGGCGAAGACGCTTTCAAGACCGACGGTAAAGTTTTGATCGTTCCGGGTTATCTGGAAGTCTACGGACGCAAGCCTGGCATCGCGGCAGAAGCTGATGAATTGGTTGCCGCGGAAGACGGTGAAACGGCTCAAACTGCGGAAGTCGAAGTCAGAGAAAAGGAAACGCGTCCACCTGCTCGATTCACCGATGCGACATTGCTGTCGGCGATGGAGTCGGCCGGAAAGCGAGTTGAAGACGATGAACTCCGTGACGCGATGAGCGAACGGGGACTTGGAACTCCGGCGACACGTGCGGCCACGATCGAAAACTTGATTCGTCAAAAGTACCTGTTCCGCAACGAGATTCGAAAAAGCGAGTTGGTAGCCAGCAACAAGGCGTTAGCGTTGTTCGAATTGCTGAAGCAAATGGACATCGAAGTTCTCGCATCGCCAGAGATGACCGGCGAATGGGAATTCAAGCTCAAAGAGATGGAACAGGGCAAGCTTGATCGTGAAACTTTCATGAGCGAGATCCGTCAAGTCACCAACACGATTGTTGAACAAACAAAGTCGTTCACCGAAGAAATCGTCAACCGAAAGTTCCCGGATCTAGAAGCGAAATGTCCAGAATGTGGCAAGATGGAGCATCATCAAACGGATGGCTTGTTCAGCTGCAAAGATCCCGAGTGCATTTTCAAAATTAAAAAGCATATTGCCAGTCATGAGTTGACGGAGGCTCAAGCCAAGACGTTGCTAAACGAAGGTAAAGTCGGTCCTATTGAAACGTTTAAGAACCGTTTCGGCCAACCGTTCACCGCGGAGTTGGTCCTTGAAAAACCGAAGAAAGTCTGGAAGCTGAACTTCGTTTTTGAAGGCGATGAAGAACGGGAAAAGGAAGTCGAAAATCTGACGGAAGAGCAGATCATTTGCGAGTGTCCGATCCTCGATGGCTCTGCCGAAATGGTAAAAGTTTACGAAAATGGCCGCGCGTTTTTGGCGCCTGACATGGCCAAGAAAAAGAACGATCGTGGCGTCCGAATTAGCAAAACGATCCTGAAGAAAGAGATTCCAACCGAACAGGGAATGAAGCTGTTCATCGAAGGAAAAACGGATCTCATGCCCGGCTTTTTGTCGAAGAAAGGCCGAAAATTCGCTGCCCATCTGACACTCAACCGTGAAACAGGAAAGCTCGGCTTCGAGTTCGCGCCGCCGAAAAAGAAGAAAAAGAAAGCCGATGGCGATGACGGAGACGAGGCTCCAGTAAAGAAGAAAAAGGCTGCCAAAAAGAAGAAGGCAACCAAAAAGAAAGCCGCAAAGAAAAAGACCACCAAGAAGAAAACAACGACCAAAAAGCCAAAGAAAAAAGCGGCGAAGAAGGAGGCATAGGATTGTCTTGGCACCGAGCTATCGATCGGTGCCAAGCCTACGAATTCAGACGTCAATTTTGTCAGCGTATTCTTTTCGCCACTGCAAACAATCCCCGCATCCTGTTTCGAAATCTCGGCACACGTTGGGACGATGAAGGTGGTGCTTACACAGACGAGTCCCCATATCCAACCAGATGCAGGGACCGTCAAACGACTCCAGAGTCCCGTCGTAATCTGGCTGTCTGTATTGACTCATGTGCTCGACCAATGGCTCTTTTAGCTCCGCCGGCAGCCTGTGCCACCACGACTCCCCCTCGTGACCGGCCAGCAATTCCGCCCGGCGGATTGAATCCGCTGGTAATTTCCGCAGCTCTGGATCGGCATCGATTTGTTGCTCCGTCATCGGCTCTCGCGGTACAACGAAGGCCGGAAATCCCATGTGAAAGCAGCATACGCCGCAGCCTTCACACGAAACGACAGGGAGACTCGAATTTGAATTTGAATCGCTCATACCGGTCCATTGTAACGGGCCACAATCGAATCAGATAGCGATGCTGCACTTCGAAGCGCATACGCTTACAATGACCGGTCTATCAACTGCTTACCCAATACCGAAGGCAAGACCATGAATCCCAAAATCGAAAACCGACGTGCTTTCCTTCATCAATCTGCTGCACTTTCGACCGCCGCCGCTGCCACCGGAGTCTTCGGTCTGCCGGAGCTTTATGCCAATCAGCCGGCACTGCCAGATGACGAAAAACTTGGCGTCGCCCTTGTCGGACTCGGTTCGCTTTCAACAAACCAGATCGCGCCGGCACTCCAGAAAACCAAGCGCTGTAAACTGACGGCAATCGTCTCTGGCACGCCTGCGAAACAGGAGAAATGGGCCAAGCAATACGATCTCACCCCCGAACATATCTACGACTACGAAACATTCGACAAAATTGCAGAAGACGAATCAGTCGACATAGTCTACGTGGTGTTGCCCAACGGCATGCACTGTGAGTATACGGTTCGCGCGGCAAAAGCCGGCAAGCATGTGTTCTGCGAAAAACCAATGGCGATTTCATCGGTTGAGTGTCGCCAGATGATCGACGCCTGTCGCAAAGCCGAACGACTTTTGGGAATCGGCTATCGCTGTCAGTTCGAGCCGCATCATCTCAAGTGCATGGAGCTGGCGAAGTCCAAAGAGTTTGGCGAGATCAAGGAAATCATCGCTGGTTTTGGATTCAAGATTGGTGATCCAAAACAGTGGCGACTAAACAAGAAACTTGCTGGCGGAGGCCCACTGATGGATGTCGGAATCTATGCGCTTCAAGCGTGTCGATATTTGACAGGACTCGAGCCTGATCTGATCACGGCAACCGAAACGAAAACGGATCCGGTTAAGTTCGCTGAGGTTGAAGAGACGCTTGCATGGACGATGAAAATGGGGGATGTGACTTGCAGTTGCAACACGACCTACGCGTTCAATGGCGTCAACAACTTCCATGCTTACTGTGACAACGGCAACTTCGGTTTGGAACCTGCCTATGGTTACGGCGGCATCAAAGGAAAGTCTTCCAAAGGACCAATCGAGTTCGAACAAGTGGATCACTTTGCTGCGGAACTCGATCACTTTGCAGAGTGCATCACCGAAGGGACAGAGCTCAAGGTTCCGGGAGAAGAAGGCTTGCAAGACCTTCTGATCCTTGAAGCGATTTTCAAAGCGGCCGAATCTGGCTTGGCTGTGAAGCCAGAATCGATGTAGATGGCCGCGACGTTGAAAATGCCAGCACCACTCAGCGTGACCGAATTTGCCATGTTGTGGGAAACGGGAACGCCAGAAAGGCAGTTTAACGGAGACGTTCCCTTACCGTGAGATTTTGGCCATGGTCGGGTTGGACAAAATTCACGTTTAAGCCTACCTTTCCCGATTGAAACACGAGATTTCCCTTCGACGAGGGGACGTCAAAACACGACACGCTTGGACCTTTGTGGCTCTCCCGCTCTTCACGTCTGTGGAGTTCCGACCGGGATGGCCGACCTATATACAGGCCTGCAATGACCGTTTTCGAGAAGAAACTTACCCGAGAGAATCCTGCTGTGAATTTCGCTTTGTCGCCTTTGGACCGAGAAGTCCTTCGCCACCTTAACTATACGCTCGGCTGTCTCAACGAGAACATCGACTCAAACTATTTGTACCGCGCGTTGGCGATCGCCGTGCGCGACCGGCTGGTCGAACACTGGTCGCAAACCAAAACGAACATGGCCGAGTCAAACGACCGACGCGTGTACTATCTTTCGTTAGAGTTTCTGATTGGCCGTTCGCTGTGCAACGCGATTCAGAATCTTGATCTCGACGAGGTCGCGCGAAAGTCAGTTCACCAATACGGCATCGGATTGGAAGAACTCGCCGAAAGCGAACACGATGCAGGCTTGGGCAACGGAGGACTTGGACGTCTGGCGGCATGCTTCCTTGACAGCTGTGCGAATCTTGAGTTGCCTGTCGTTGGCTACGGTATTCGATACGAATACGGCATGTTTCATCAGCACATTGAAGACGGCCGGCAAGTCGAAGACCCTGATCATTGGCTACGCGATGGTAATCCTTGGGAGATCGAACGTCCCGAAGATGAACGACGCATTCGGTTTTACGGCCAGACAACGCAAGTGATCAAAGAAGACGGATCGATGGGTGTCGAATCCGTCAATACTCATGACGTGCTGGCGATTCCTTTCGACATGCCGATCCCGGGATACAAAAATGGAACGGTGAACACGCTGCGTTTGTGGAAAGCAACGGCGACTTCGGAATTTGATTTGGAGGAATTCAACGCCGGAAGTTATTCGGAGTCTGTTGCGGCCAAAAACGGCGCCGAACAAATCACGATGGTACTTTATCCAAATGATTCGAGCGAAAACGGAAAAGAGCTACGCCTCAAACAGCAATACTTCCTCGTTTCGGCCAGCCTGCAAGACGTGTTGGCGAATTGGACTTACAAACACGGAGATGACTTCTCGCAGTTTGGCGAAAAGAACTGTTTTCAGCTTAACGATACACATCCAGCGTGTGCCGTTCCTGAACTGATGCGTTTGCTGATGGACGAACATGGTCACTCTTGGGACGAAGCCTGGGCAATCACGACGAAATGCATGGCTTACACCAATCACACGCTACTCCCGGAAGCTCTTGAGCGTTGGTCGGTTCGACTTTACGGAAATTTGCTTCCACGACTGCTGGAGATCATTTACGAAATCAATCGTCGGTTCCTTGAAATGGTCGCCGCCAAATTCCCCGGAGAAACCGATTTGCTCCATCGTGTTTCACTCATCGAAGAAGGGCACGATCCACACATTCGAATGGCGTACTTGTCGATTGTCGGGAGTTATTCCGTCAACGGCGTTGCTCAGCTGCACACTGATTTGCTGAAGGCCGGGCTGTTCGCAGATTTCCAACGCATTTGGCCAGATCGATTCAACAACAAAACCAACGGGGTTACCCAGCGTCGTTGGCTGGCACATTGCAACCCGGGCCTGCGAGATCTGCTGAACGAAACAATCGGCACCGATTGGCAGAAGGACTTGCAACACATCAAGAAAATTGAAGCCCACTGCGACGATGCAGAATTTCAAACTCGCTGGACAAAGGTTAAGCAGGACAACAAAAAGGCACTTGCCAAGTATGTCCACGACACAACGGGCGTTGAGTTCGATTCTTCGTTCATGTTCGACGTTCAAGTAAAACGGATTCACGAATACAAACGTCAGTTGCTCAACGCGTTGCACTGCATCCATTTGTACGATCGAATCAAACGAGGTGAAACAGACGCAATGGTTCCTCGCTGCGTCTTGATCGGCGGCAAAGCGGCACCTGGCTACCACCTTGCGAAACTGATCGTAAAGCTGATCAACAACGTCGCGTCAGTTGTGAATTCCGATCCGGAAACTCGCGACTTGTTGCGAATGGTGTTCTTCCCGAATTATCGTGTTTCGGCGATGGAAATCATCTGCCCGGGAACGGATTTGTCGGAACAGATTTCAACGGCCGGCAAAGAAGCTTCCGGAACGGGCAACATGAAATTTATGATGAATGGCGCGTTGACGATCGGTACGCTCGACGGTGCAAACATTGAAATCCGCGAAAAGGCCGGAGCAGATAATTTCTTCCTGTTTGGACTCGATGCTCCTCAGGTCGTGGAAGCTCGCAAGGACTATCGTCCAAACGAGATCATCGCCGCCGATGAAGAGATTCGCCGAGTGATGGAATTGCTTGAGGGCGGACATTTCAATGAATCCGAACCGGGCTTGTTCGACATCCTCACGACCGGGCTTCGTAACCCGCAAGATCAATGGGTCACGATGGCGGACTTCCGCAGCTACATCGACGTGCAGCGTGAAGCCAGTGCAGCGTATCAGGATCAGCAACGTTGGAGCAGGATGAGCATCCTCAATGTTGCCAATAGTGGACATTTTTCAAGCGACCGCACGATCCAACAGTACGCGGAAGAGATTTGGAACGTCAAGAAGCTGTCG
>CALLUY010000035.1 GCA_938010615.1 uncultured Pirellulaceae bacterium
CTTGCCTAGCCCAGCCCATCGGGCTGGGACTTAGATTCCCCCGATTATTTTAGGACCAAAGGTCCGGCAAGTTGCTTCGGTTAGGGCGCACATGCGCCGCAACTGGTCGGGCTTTCAGCCCTAAGTGATCGTCCAACGCAATCCCGGCCCTGCGGGCCGGGCTAGGTAAATTGCTGGGCCGTTGGCCCGAAATGACCGGAACACTGCAACATCAAAACTTGCGCTTCGGGCTTGTATTGGTGAGCACAAAAAATGCCAGGATCACGCTGCGTGACCCTGGCAATGATCTGCCAGTAAAAGCTGTAGCGTAACGCTAAACTAGCTTTTCTTTTCGAGCATCGTCATGTAATCAGCGGTGATCTCGAGGACCTCATCGAGATAGTAATCTCGCTTGATTTCCTTGTTGCCAGAGACTTGATCCTCGATCGCTTTTTCATCTTCCTTTTCAGCACGCAATTCGCGACTGCGGGCCAAGAATTCTTCTTCATTAAGCGATACGGTTTTCATGTTCTTTTGTCGAACGTACTCTTCGATGCGGCGAATTCGTTTGGCGAACTTTTCAGATTCCTTAACTCGCTTCGCAGACCGAATCTGCAAAGCTTGCTTCACATCATCCGAAGCCCAACCGTAGCTCTCAAACCGGGCGGCCGAAATCCGATCAAACTCAACCGGATACTCGAGATCCGATTCACCAACCGGCATCTTGTCGGTCACTGATGGAATCACGAGATCAGAAAGGACTCCACGTTTCTGAGTACTGTCACCGTTGGGACGATAGAACTGTGAACGCGTAATCTTCAAAGCGCCAAATTGGTTTGGAGCATTCGCCATCCGGGGATAGAACACGTCGCTCAGATTCAACAACGTCTGAACGGTACCTTTTCCGTGTGTTGTTGTGTCGCCGACAATGATGCCGCGATTGTAATCCTGTAACGCACCGGCCAAAATCTCGCTGGCACTGGCACTGAATTTACTGGTCAAAACTACGACAGGTTTGTCCCATGTCGCGCCGCGATTCCGATCGTCAAGCTTAATGACTTGATTGGAAGCGTCCTTAATCTGAACCACTGGACCGGCATCAATGAAAAGGCCGGTGCAATCGATGGCTTCCTGCAAGCTACCGCCACCGTTTTTCCGCAAATCGAGCACAACACCATCAACGTTTTCTCCGTTGAAACGCTGCAGAATCCTCTTCACATCGGTAGTTGTACTGCGACCACCGGAACGCCCGGACATGTCAGCATAGAAACTTGGAAGCTCGATGATGCCGATTTTTCGCGGGCTGCCATCGGCGTTGGTTCCTTGCTCGAACACTTTGCCCTGAGCAGCACTATCTTCCAGTTTGATTTTTTCACGTACGATTTCAACCGTTCGAATGTCGCCACCATCATCTGATTGCACATTCAACCGCACAACGGTTCCAGCTTTGCCGCGAATCATCCCAACGACTTCGTCGAGCTTCATCGAATTGATATCGATGAACTCCGTTCCCTTTTTTGCAGCCAAGGTTGGATCGACACGAGCTCCGTCGACATCGCCTTGCCCAACCTCCATGATGACGTCATCGATGGCGATTCCACCTTGTGTATCGCAAGCACCGCCAGGGACGATACTTCGAATAACGGTGTAGCCTTCATCGTTGCCCGAAAGCGTCGCACCGATACCTTCGAGTTCCAACTCCATTGAAATCATGAAGTTTTCGAAAGACCGCTTCGACATGTAAGAAGTGTGCGGATCAAAAGAATTCGTTACCGCAGTAACGTACATTTCGATAATGTTTTCTGTGTCCGTTTGGTGCATCCGTCGAGCAAACGATGCGTATCGCTTTTTCAGCTTCTCCACCGGAGAAACCTCTTTCTTTTTACTCTTCTTTTCTTTCCCGTCTTCTTTGTCCAACTCTTCGTCGCCGCGGAAAACGAGCAAGTTGTATTTGATTCTTTTCCGCCAAACGTCCTTGGCTTCTTCTTCTGTCTTTGCGTACGTGGCAACATCCGGATCGGTTACCATTTCTTCCTTGATCGTGAAGTCGTGCTCACTGCCCGCAAGTTGGATCGCAAGTTCTGATCGCTGATCGACCCTCTGTAAAAATCGCTTGTAGACGTTGATCCCGAAATCGAAATTACCGTCTTTCACGTTGGCCGAAATTGAGAGCCGGTCTGCCATGAATTCGTCAATGTCGCTTTGCAAGAAATACGACTTGGTCGGATCGAGCATTTTCAAATACAGCTCAAACGCACGTTCCGAGATTTCGACATCGAGTTCGCGGCGAGACAGATGACTCTGCGACATCAGCTGTGCAACGATCTTGCCGACGCGACGTTGGCTGCGGGAAGGAGCCGTGATCGTATCGTCTGCTTGAACGGCTGGAACGGCAAAAATCGCCACCAAGACCAGTGTCAATATTTGTGTTACGCAGCGACGCGGGCGGAGTTTCGTTTGTACAGTCATGAAGGACCTTGCGAATGATGTTGTCAAAGTGTGTGGATTCAGGGGCAGTGCTTTAAACCCGTTTCAGGCCAAAAAGTTCCCGAATCAATTTTTATGGGCCGATATCGAAACCGAAGACAATTGGCTATATTAAGAGAATACTAGAGTTTCGGAATTCTCGCGACAATAGCGATCCATAATCGCGAGATGATGTTTCCGTCTAATGTTCGATAATCCTTACGGAAGTCGTGCCAGTCGTGCCAGCGTTTTTAATGATGAATTCAGGCTCCAATTCTGGAGCCAGATTTGAACTAGTTGCGACCGAAGACAATTTCTTGGGCCGCGACTGGGAATGCAGAGTCGTCCTCAACGATCCGCAGTGTTCGCGTATGCACGCGCGGATTTACGCCAATGAAGACGGTTGGTGGATTGAAGATAACGGCAGTAGCAACGGAACTTATGTGAACGGGCAAACAATACGCGAAGCCCGACTGGATGAAGGCAACCTGATTCGCGTGGGCGGCAGTGCTTTCACGTTCACCGAATCTGCTCAAAAAGCGCCCACTGAACCAGAAAGTAAAACTGGAGAAATGCGTGGCCCAGCGGCGCAGACAGTTATTCTCGACGAGTCGCACGACCCGATGGACACTGGCCAGTACACGCTGGACTTTCTGAAAGGACACGACTGGGGTCAAGACTTTTTCTTTCTGTTCCAATTGAGCGTAAAACTTCTCGGATTGGATAATCCAGAATCGGTTATTCAAACGAGCATGAAGCGACTTTCTGAAAGAACGGACGCGTCTGCCGCTGGATTTCTCTGGGCTTCCGATGGTGGTGGACTCAAACCGAAAGTTGTCTATCCAAAAGAGCTGGCCAATGAACTGACGCTCGACCCGGAACTTACGCGGCGTGTTGTTGCCCAAGGGCACGCGATTCGTGTCGAACACGACACCACGGGAAAAGACGATTTTGCCGATAGCATTTGCGTGCCGCTGAATTCGGGAGGGAAGATCAAAGGGGCGATCCACCTTTATCGCAAAGGATCTCGGTTTCACGATTCTCATTTTAATCTTGCGTGTGCGATTGCGAACATCATGGTGCGATCTCTCGACCGCGCCGACCGGCACTCTATCCTCGCAGCGGACCACTCGAGACTGAAAGAGAAGTCAGCGAACTTCGACGAGCTTCTAGGCGAAAGCCCAAAGATGCTTGAACTGAAATCGAAAATCGAACGGGTTGCGAAAGCTTCCGGCTGCGTACTCGTTCGCGGCGAAAGCGGATCCGGCAAGGAACTCGTCGCGCGAGCCTTGCACCAAGCCAGCCCGCGTGCGGATCGGCCGATGCTGAGCGTTAACTGTGCGGCGATTCCTCGTGACTTAATGGAGAGTCAACTTTTTGGACACAAGAAAGGTTCTTTCACCAGCGCTGATCGCGACCACAGCGGCTGGTTCGAGCAAGCCGATCGCGGAACGTTGTTTCTGGATGAAATCGGGGAGCTGACACTCGAAGGCCAAGCCAAACTTTTGAGAACCCTTGAAGGTCATCCTTTCTTGCCTGTCGGCGGAACGGAAGAAGTCTCTGTCGACGTTCGTGTCATTTGCGCGACCAATCGCGACTTGAAAGAGTTCGTCGCGGAGAAAAAATTCCGCGAGGATTTATTCTATCGACTGAGTGTTTACGAACTGTACATTCCCCCGCTTCGAGATCGCGAAGCAGACATTGAAATGTTGATGAACCATTTCATGGATCACTTCAAGACACAACACGGAAAGCACGATCTAACGCTTTCGCGCGAATCAAAAGCGCGATTGATTGGCTACCAATGGCCAGGAAATGTTCGGCAACTTCGCAACGTGATCGACAGTGCGATCGTGATGGCCGAAACCAATGAAATCGCCGCAGATGAACTTGGGATTCGGGACGCGACCGACGGAGATTTTGAGACGCTTCGAATTGATCACTGGGAACGAAAGTTAATCGTTGACGCGTTAAAGCGAACTTCAAACAACGTCCCCAACGCCTCCGAATTGCTGGGAATTAGTCGAGCGACCCTGTATCGAAAGATCGAACAGTACGGCGTTGTGCGAAAGTAGCGTGGTTGCGGCTTCCAGCCGCAGTCATTTAGTCGCACGATGGCTTCAGTCGTCGAATCAACAAACGACCTCCTCACGCATGCGGCGGCTGGAAGCCACCACCAAGAACAATGGCTCGCAAAAATCCACGTCGAAATATTTCTCGTGTCGAACACGCCAACCGCGGCGGCAAGTCCAGCGGTTGGATGGTTCGGATGCAGCGGAAGTACGAAAAAGTTAGCCGCTTCTTTTCCGATTCTGTCTACGGTGGTAACCGTGCAGCTCTTCAAGCCGCTAAAGAATTTCGTGACGACCTAGAAAGTGATTCCGAAAAACTGTCGACCGAAGAACGCAGCGAATTGCCGTCGACTCGCAACAAAAGCGGCGTCGTCGGCGTGCGTTTACATCGCCAGAAAGATGTCCGAGGCAAGTACGAATACCAATATTGGTATTGGGTCGCGCAATGGATCGACGGCCGCGGTCGCCGGCGGACTCGATCCTTCTCAATCCATACCCACGGCGATGACAAGGCTTACAGCATGGCCTGCAAAGCACGTCACGATGGCGTCGCCAGTGCCCACCGATGAACGAACTATCATAACGCTTCATGCCTCTCCTGTTTCACGAGTCTCCGTAGGATCAGCTATGTCTCTAAAGCATACGATCACATTTGTACTGATTTCATTGTCTGTCTGGCTGACATTCGTCCAGTCTTCAAATGCACAAGGGTTTGCGACGCTCCGTCGAGGCTTGAAACATCACTACAAGGTTGGCCACATCCGCGTCTTCTATGACACCGAAGGCATTCATGCCGTCAAACCTAAAGACGTGAATGAAAATGGCATTCCTGATCAAGTCGAAGATCTGATGAGCCAGACTTGGTGTGCTCATTATATCTTTGTCGACACACTCGGATTCCCCGATCCCATCAAGTCTGAACGGTACAAAAAAGCTGAGTACCTTGACATCAATTTCCTAGCAAAGAAAACGCTGGGGCTGTCCGGGTCTGCTTACGACGGATTGCAAAGATTCAGACGGGAAATTGATGACGATGAAACGAGAGCAATTTGTTTTGATATTGGCACGAATGTCTTCGCTCACAAAAACCCCACGCCAACTCACGAGTATTTTCACCTGATCCAGTACAGCATGACCTACTTCAAACCTCGCTGGTATCTCGAAGGAATGGCGCGATGGTCGGAACATGCTGTCTCCAAAGATGGTGTAGGGAAATGGAAGTACAACGGCCCGTGGCCTCATGATCAGAAAGGTCAGGATGAGCTATTCGAAATGACTTACGACACGCAGTATCACCTATGGAATCCGTTGGCTCGCCGCATCGACAAGAAAGGCAAGATTCCTGTTACCGAAGCGTCGCGGATGGCTCGGCAAATGCGTTACACGACTGGCAAACAGGTTTTAAAAGACTTCAAACTCAACGGAGCGGAATTCATCAAAGCAGTGCTGGTTCGACTTGGAGAATTCGACGACATCGCCAAGGAAGAGCTTGGCTTCAAAACATGGGCCGAGAAGAATCAGAAGTCACTCAAGAACAGCCCTTACGTCTACAAAGCGGTGATGGATGTCGCCAGAGAGTACGGGCAAGACATCGGAGAATTCGAAATCGCCGGTTCAAAAGTTGAGACGCTCGATTTTTCGAAAGGCGTTGAAAGCGAAGAGGCAAAGCCAATTGATGAACAGAAGAAAGAAGATGCAAACTGAAACTATTGCGCCGACGTCCTAAACCCGTCGGGTCCGCCAGAGATGGGGCGGCCTTCACTTAAAGGCAATACCGTTCACTGAAAGCGACATCACCCTTCGTTTTGGCTTTTCATTAGGGTCGTTGCAGTTGGGGAGGTGGCATAAGCCTCTGGCTTGTGGACATGCAGAACACAGGCCAGAGGCCTATGCCACCGAGACTTTGGCTTCATTGAACGGCATTGCGATTAAAAGCCAGCTGGCCATTTGGATGCAAATAAAAATGGCAATTAAGATTTATCATTGGATTGTAACGGTGGCAGGTCATCAGGACCAAGTTTGTCTTGTGCACCATCGAGCAACGAAAGGACGTGAACCGTGTCGTCTACGATCGTAAAGATGGCTCGATATCTTTTGCGCGATCCTTTGCCAACAGAGAGTTGCTTGATTTCAAAATCAAACTTGCTGTTCTCGATTGCTGCGGGGCAACGATTCGGCAAAGTGGATAGGCTTGCAATTTGGCTGTAGATCACGATCAACCAATCCTCAGCTTGAGTTGGTGAGTGATTGTCAAACCACCAATCAGCGTTGCGGTCAATGTCGTTGTGAGCTTCACCGTAAATGATCAGGTGATAGTTCATGCTGTACGATGTTCACGCAATCGTTTTAAAGATGCTTCACGAGCTTCTTCAAGCGGCATTCCTCTGCCGGCTTTCATGTCTTCTATGCCGCGCTGAATTGACGCAACATTGGCAGCGTTGATGCGGACATCGTAAAGCGATTTTTCAATCAACACAAAAACCTTACCTGATGTCGGATCGACCAACTCGGTTTGTGGTTCGCCATGCAAGGCGGCTGACTGTTCTGGTGTGAGCTGATTCATGCTTCAACTATATCACGAACGGTCAGTGAAGCAAAAGAACGATGCGAAACTATCGAGAAAACAGGCCACGAAAGCCACGTTTTTTAGGGACAATTTTGAAAGATGGCTCCGCTATTGCGCCGACGTCCTAAACCCGTCGGGTCCGCCAGAGATGGGGCGGCCTTCGCTTAAAGGCCAGCTGGCCATCTGGAAGCCCCGCTCATGAAGCCAATCTTTTAGCTTTGAATACTCACCGTAGCTGTTTGGGTAAACCCAAACTGAAACGGTCGTTCGACGAGGCTCATGGCGTTTCAAGATGTTGGCAAACTGTGAACCGTCGTTGAGCGCTGCTTGCAAGGACTCGCCGCCGTTGGAATCAACGGGCTGAATTACAAACCGCTTGAAACGTACGACGCGAGAATTCGCTTGGCCCGTTTGGCTTGGCGGAACGATGCCTAACTCGTACTGAAGCCGAAATCCGTTGACCGGCCCGATGGTCTCGCGAGTCACGTCTGCCTGTTTGAGTTTTTCCGCTTTCAAACGAATCTCAGATTTCATCTGCTCGACCAACTCGTCCATCGGAACGTAAGAAATCTTGCCGCCATCGAGGCGAAAGTGAATTTCGTTCGAGAATACGGTCTTGGCGATTGGATTCGGGTAGTGGTCAATCGTCTCGACCGTCGATTCAATGCGACTTGCTGATACAGCATTGATTTCTTTTTCGAGCGAATCCAGCTTCGAGACCAATTGGATCTTTTCCGACTGAAGTTGAAGCTGCTTTTGTTGCTTCTGGCTTAGTTGATTTTGAATATCTCGTTTCTTCTGATCGCGGAACGAGCGGACAGCCTCAATCTGCACCAACATCGCGTGTCGTCGTGTGGCTAACTGTTGAGCCAATTGCTTTTCACGATTGGTTTGTAGTTCGAGCTTGGCTCGATCATGCTTGAATTTGGTCGCCACCAATTCGTGCGTCGCCAGTTCAGACTTGAGTTCCGCTTGCTTTTGCTCAAACGCAAGTTTGTCCTCCGCGGCATTCGATTGCTCAACCGTTTCCGGCTGCGAATCGGATTCAGAGACAAAATTTGCGGTCGCTTGAGCGCCAACGATAACGACCAAAATGATCAGGACTCCAACCAGATTGGCAATGATATCCAAAAAGGAATCTTGGCCATCGTCGAGATTACGAAGACTCATCGCTGCACCTCTTCGACGCCGAGTCCGCTGCCGCTAAGCAATTTCTGGATCGTGTTGAACTGTTGTTTCCCGCCTGGTTGAATCGTCACGGCAAGGTTCGGTTTCCAAAACGCGTTGGATCCCGCGATGCCCCACGAATCGATCCGTTGCCAAATAATGTTGACCATTCGATCAATGGCTTGTGTTGGCTGGGCTCCGATTTGAATCGTGACCGAATCGCCCGCAACGTTCTTCAATGTCAATGAATCGGCAGAACAAGTCAGACTGACCGGACGAACGTAGCCGGTGGCGCCACTGGTTTCTGTCGGCAGCGCCCAATTGGCTCCGCGGGCGGTGGCCATGCTACCTTGAGTTGGACTCGCTGAACCTCCGGCTTGGTCTCCAGATGATGCCACATCGCCTTTTGCATCGGCATGACCCTTTCCGAATGCATTTGCGACAGACGCCGATCCCGACTTCATGTTCGAAGCAATTTTTGAGTTGGCGTCATTCGATGAGTTGCCTTGATAGGCGACTTGTTGGCCCGGTTGTTGAGACGAGCCGCCTTCGCGCACAAAACCGCCATGTTGGGACGAGGCACGAAGTCCACCGCCTCTTCCCGTTGAACCAGCTTCGCCTGCGAATCCGTCACCGGACATGCCACGACGTGCTTTCGCCAACGCGCTCCTTCGGCGCATCAACGCGACTTGCGATTGTTTTGCTTTATCAATCGCGGAACGAATCTCATTTTCTAATTGTGGATCCGAAGAACCAAAGTCAAGATCCTTCTCTGAGGACACAAGCTCATAGCCAAACTCATCATCCCAGCTGACGAGTGATCTTCGAGCAAGCCCATACGACTGAGCGCCATCGGGTCGAATCACGAGCAACGGATACGGTCGCTGATTGTCTTTTGCGAGCTCATACTTTTGGTAGTAGTTCCGCACTGCCATCAGGGCCGCATCGACAGGATTGCCGGCTCCAACGGGATGAAAAAAATCGTTCCTTGTCAGTGGAATGTTCCACGGCTGCAACACAAGTCCCTCGCTGTTGCATTCAATGAAGATTGGGATTCGTTTTGTGCCGCCGGCACCACGATAGGGCACGATCGCGAATTTTTTTTGCTCGACCGTGACAACGCTACTACGTTTGGCTGCGAGTCGCTCTTCAGCCTCGGCGATTTCTTCGCGAAGTTTCGTCACGGCGGATTCGTCGATTTCGGCTGTCACCGTTTTTCGATCCGAATCGAGCAGGTTCAATTCGGCAGCGAGCTGTTTTGCCTGTTCTTCGATTTCGACAAGCTCTTTTTCTAGGTGAGCCCGATACTCGCGGGCAGCGGCCAGTTTTCGCTGAGCTTCTGGTCGAATCGATTCGAAGCCCTCCGACGCGATGATGTTGATATCGACTTGGTTTTCAAGCTTCTCGATGATTGCTTGCCGCCGTTTTTTAGTTGCAAGTTCTGCGGCCTCTTTCGCGGCGGCATCTTCTTCGATCGAGGCTTGTTGCTGAGCTTGGCCGATGCTCGCAGATTTTGCGGCCAACACCAGCAAAACGATCAGTACTCCTAGTGTGCAGATCAACACTGCCAAGAAAGGGAACAGCGAAACGCCGGGCTGGACAGATTTTCGAAGTCGGCGCCTCATGCGGCTTTGCGATTTCCGTTCTTGGCCCTAGTTGATTCAGGGGCTTTCCCGATGCGGACCACAGGAACGTTTTTCGCCGTATCACCCTCGCCAGCCAATGCTCTGGCAACGCGCGCCGAATTGGATTGGTTGACTTTTGGTTTTGGTCCCGACTGGGGAACAAAATTTGGGAGATCCCTTGGCGTGAGAATTGGTTGCGACCGTGGCTTTTCGTTCGGAGCCTCAATCTGATCTTCATCGTAAATTCGGATCGAAGGCTCAGCCTTGTCGGCTGGAACCTCTGCAACAAATGTCTCGACAGGGTCTGTCTCGACAGGGTCCGTCACGTCAGGGGCCGTCTCCTGTGACTCCACGGAAGATTGATTCGATGGGGCGACAAGTTCGACGCTGGATGTATCGAAAGCCGACACGATAACGGGCTCAGATACCATTCCCGCTTCTTCGACTTTGCGAAGAAGTTCATTCAATACACGATGCGTCCGTGTTGTCGCCATCACGGCGTCTTGCTGATGTTTGAGTGCTGCATCAAACGCTGTGGAATCTTCCAGCGATCCAACGATCTGCTGAACCGATTCGGTTTGCTTCGAAAGCGCCAACATATGCTTTTCCATCAGCCGAGCGTTCTCTGAAAGAGAAACTTGCCACTGAGTCCAACGCTGCGCGATTGAATCGTCAGCTCTGTCGATCGCTTCGCCGAGGTAGTGCGCCAACGCTGCAACGTTCTCATCGAGCGATTCGGTCAGATTGCTCCGCACAATGTCGCTGGTCTGAGTCAGCGATGCCGTCCAAGCTTGTTCTGCCATTCGAATGCTGTCTCGCCAGATTTCAGTCTGGTTCGCAACCACGTTTTGAATTGCATCGACAACCTGTTGAGAATTAGCATGTGTTCCGCCAGCGGTCAGCTCATAGTGTCTGGCGACTTCGGATCGTGCTCGCTGGTCCACAAGCCGTAGCAACTGCGACTCGAAACGTTCGATCAAAAACTGACCAAACATCATCGCCATCGAAAGTGTCAGCGCCAAAGCAGTCGTGTCGAATGCAATGTAAAGGTTGCCTCGCAAGCCATCCATCATGGCTTGAAAATCGTTGTCAGGGCCGATCGCAATCCCGCCCAAAGCTTGCGAAATCCCGAGCACAGTTCCGAGGAAACCCAACATGGGAGTCGCCCAGATCAAAATTCGCACCAACGAGTAACGTTGTTGTTGCCGCTCGAGATCAATGTCAGAAAGGTATTTGAGTTCTTCTTCGACGTTCGCTGTGGAACCGGTTCGATAGATCGAATGAACCGCATTGACCAATCGTTCCCACAAATAGTGACTGTGAAGACGGCTGGGCAAGTCCAACATGACTTGTCCATGATCGACTGCTATGTCTCGCAAGTCGGTCATGCCAGCTTCGGATTCGCTGCCGGAATTCGATTCCCCGAGCGTAATATCTCTCTCGGAAGAGAACTGTTGAATCAGGTTCCATCCGATCACCAGCAGTGACGACATTCCAATCAAGAACATCGCAACGGTAACTTTGGAAACCGGATGACCGGTTAGGTATCGCAGGACGGTGTCGTCCGCGATCACTTTGGTGTCCATCAGATACTGCAAGCCAAGGTACAGACTCAGCCCAAGACAGACTGGAACAACCAGCGATGGCAAGACAGCGAACCAACTTGGAATTCGTTTCACAATGATCCTGGAACTTCGTGAGTAAACAGGCGCAGCAGTTTCCGCGCTGTCGTTTTCTTCGGTGCATTCGAGTGATCCGAATGAGCGAATATTGGAGTTACAACCGAGAAAACCGAATTTCCTTACCTCTTCGGTCAATCCTGGCCAATCGGTACCGTTTGAAGAGATAGCCTCAGTATGTGACTGCGTTGGAACGATATACAAGGCATCGAGCAAGCGGCGTCAAACACCGCACATTGCGAGTCGAAGGACTTACGCAATATCCCAGGGGGGGTAAGCCCGGCACGTCTGCAAAGATGCGTCGGGCTATTTTTTTGCGAGATCGATCGGCAGATTGGGATCCATGCTCTAAAGTGCTTGCATTGACGCGACTGCACACGAAACACTTCGAATCACATGGCTTGGTTAAGACTACTTCGAATCGCCGCACTTCCGTCGGCACTGTCCAACATTCTGATTGGCTACCTTTTGGCTCACCAATCGTGGCAGCCGTCGATGCCGCTAGTTTGGCTGCTAGTTTCGTCTGCGTGCCTATACCTTGCTGGCATGGTGCTGAACGATGTTTTCGACGTTGAAGTCGACCGTAAGGAACGCCCGTCGCGACCGCTGCCATCGAACGCCGTTTCGCTTTCGCTGGCTCGCAACGTAGGGTATGGGTTGCTCGCTGGAGGAGTCCTATTCGCGGCGTTGGCCTCGATCAGCAGTCTGGGAATCGCAGTTCTGATAGCAACCTTGGTTTTTCTGTACGACGGGCCGCTGAAAAGAACTGTCTTTGCACCGATGACGATGGGCTCCTGCCGCACACTGAACATTTTGCTTGGTGCGTCAACGGCTGCAGCCATTCCATCGGACGTAATTTGGTATGCGGTCGCGATCGGAGTTTTCGTTGCCGGAATTACCTGGTTGGCCAAACGGGAAGCAGCAGAGTCTCAATCGAATTCGAATCTGATTCCGGGAAGCGTCTTGATGATTGGTGGCATGTTGACCATGTGTTACGTCGCTTGGAGTTCTGCGTCCAGAGAAATCGCCAACCCAAAGTTTGCCCGCTTCTTCCCGCTGGCATTCGGGTTCCTGTGCCTGCCCATCGTGCGACGTCTGGCGTTGGCCTTGTCGACAAGATCCGGCAAAGCAGTTCAAACGACCGTTATCACGAGCCTGAAAAGCCTGATCATTTTCGATGCTTGCATGGCGTTGCTCATCGAAAACGGCCGCCCGGTCTATTCAATCGTTTTATTGGCATTGCTGGGCGCATCGTGGTTACTGGGACGCGTGACGAAACTTACTTAGAGCGACGTAGACAGCTTTCTGGTGGTCAGAATTCAATAGAGCAAATTGTTGCATCCCTCACGCGAATGCCATACGTTGGAATATCAGACAGTTGATTGGGGTTCTTCAAAGGAGACTTTTGTGGGCAGATTCCAAATTCGATTGAGCTTGTCGCTGGTGTTAGTGATTGCCTTTTCTTCCCTTTCGCATGGATCCGCAATCAGGCAGGAAGAAGAAGTCGATCAGGAAGCGAACGACAGCATTCAGGAAGTTCTTACTTTCGAAGTCGTCGTCATCAACAGCGAGGGCGAACCGGTCAAGGATGCAGAAGTCACTCCGTGGGCGATTGGCAGCGCACAGGGCCACGGAGCGTGGAATGAAAAAGCTGCCGGAGGAGTCAAGGCTGAAGCCGTAATGACGGACTCCAGTGGCAAGGCAACCATTCGTTACCCCAAATTCAGCAACGTGGCCGAAGAAGTGCGATCGACAACCATTTCGGTAGCTGTCAAGCATCCGGAGTATCCCGTCGTCAATGACATTCACGTCGGCATGCCTGCGAAGAAACCGCACAAAGTCAAGCTGCCGACTGGATCAATGATCGAAGCGACTGTCTTGCTCGATGGCGAACCTGTTGTAGGTGACGAAATAAAAGCTAATTGGACGACCGGCGCATCGTGGACGGAAGATTCTGGAGTTCAAATCGATCAAGATCAAAAAACGATTCGAACGACTCCGATTCCAAAGGGGATCGGCCAAGTCATGTTCGTTCGACTCGATGGCGATACGATCACGCACTTCAGCGCCATCGAAGACATTGAAATCGACGGCACAGAGAAACTCATCAAGAAGTCTGTAGAGTTGGTTCCCGCTGTAACCATTCGTGGCAAGTTGAGCGACGAAGTTCCTCGCCCAGTAATCAGTGGACGAGTGAAATTCCAAACCATCACTGATGGTCGCTCTTGGGATGAAATCAGCTGGTTCGATTGGGCTCAAATCGAAGAAGACGGGTCTTTTGTAATTGACGCTTGGCCGAAAGGTGAGCCCATGCAACTAACCGCCCTGTGCGATGGCTTCTGTGCAAAAAATGGCGAAAAGCCACCGATGGTCACTCCTGAACGTGCACGAGGTTCTTACATGAGAGCACAAGTTTTCCTTGAGCCAGAGAACTCTGAGATCACCGTCGAAATGGAACCAATGAGCTCTTGTCGAATTGAAGTTAATAATGCGTTTGGAAAAAAGCTCTCCGGTGTCACGGCTGGCGCCAACCCCAACATCGGATGGTGGAATGGAGGATCGCAGATTTACTGCTGGCCGCTCGTCGGCGGCGTCGAATTTTTGAAAACAGGCAAGTACAACAGAGATCGAAAAGACGGAATCCACACTCAGCCATTTAGCGGCAAGACGGATGAAGATGGATTTGTCACAATCCAGTTGCCAGCTCGCAAAACCAATCTCTGGATCGGGAACGAGCGGTATCAGCTAGCCGCGAAGGCAGGGCGACGAAGCCGGCGAATTGAAGTCGAACAAGCAAAATCAATGAGCCTTGAATTCGTTCTTCAACCCAAGGGGCTTGATGTCCTTGGTGACTGGGAAGACCTGTGTGGATTGGTGTTTGGCTGAACGACTGAAAAATGTGCCTCGCTGGTCAGCGAGAATGAAGAGATTCGCAAAGTCGTCCTTGAGCTAAGAGAGAAATTTGGAGATGACGAAACTGCTGCTACCAACCCAACAATTTTGATTGCCGCCTATCAGCAACTAGCCGACGCCTGTCGGAAGTGTGGCGAAGATGAAGAAGCCCGCAAATACGACAATCGAGTGGAGCTGTTGAAGAAAAAGGTCAAGAAGCTTTGAGTTACTTGCGGCTTTGAAGCTCGGCATAGTGACAACTGCTTCAAAGTTCGACAATTCGCGGAGAAACCGCTAGACCATTCATTCACTTTCGTTATCATACGTTGCTGTTTGAGACGCTCGAGCCCGGGCTGTTTCTGTTTGTATCCAGGTAACGCTGCTCAAGCGTTGCCATGCGAGCCAGTCGGCTCAGCTGTAACTGTTTACCACGGGAGAGTTTTGTGGCATCCGGCAAATATCTATTTACAAGTGAATCAGTCAGCATGGGTCACCCCGACAAGCTGGCCGATCAGATTTCTGACGCAATCCTTGATGCGATGCTCGCGCAGGATCCCGCCAGCCGTGTGGCTTGCGAAACGATGGTCTCAACCGAGGTGGCTGTTGTCGCCGGTGAGATCACTTCGAAGGCCGACGTTGACATCGAGAAAGTCGTCCGCGACGTGATCCGCGATGTTGGCTACACCGATGCATCGATCGGAATCGGAGCTGACAGCTGCGAAGTTCAAGTACGACTCGATCAGCAGAGCCCCGACATCGCGATGGGCGTTGACGCTGATGGCGCTGGCGACCAAGGCTTGATGTTCGGATTCGCATGCGATGACACCGAAGAGCTGATGCCGCTTCCGATTTCACTTTCGCACAAGATTCTTGAGCGTCTTAATAAGGCTCGATTCGACAAAGAAGTTCCGTGGCTTCGTCCGGACAGCAAGAGCCAAGTTACCGTTGAGTACGACGGCTTCAAGCCAGTTCGTATCGATACGGTCGTTGTTTCGACTCAGCACTCGCCCGATGTCGACAACGAGACGATTCAGAATTTCATCCGCGACGAAATCGTTAATCCACTGCTTCCTGCAGATCTGGTTAAGGGCGATGTCAAATATCACATCAACCCAACGGGTAACTTTGTGATCGGTGGTCCTCACGGTGACTGCGGTCTGACCGGACGAAAGATCATCGTTGACACTTACGGTGGATGGGGACGTCACGGCGGCGGAGCATTCAGTGGCAAGGACTCAACAAAAGTTGACCGCAGTGCAGCCTATATGGCTCGCCACGTTGCCAAGAACATCGTTGCCGCTGGCTTGGCCACTCGCTGCGAAGTCCAATTGGCTTACGCGATCGGCGTCGCAGATCCTGTCAGCGTCCGCGTTGATACTCAGGGCACTGGCTCGATTGCAGACGAAAAGATCTGTGAGATCGTGACGGAGCATTATCCGCTTTCGACTCAAGGCATCATCAAATACCTTGAGCTGCAGCGTCCAATTTTCCGCAAGACGGCTGCTGGAGGGCACTTTGGCCGAACAGACGCAGATTTCTCATGGGAAAACACGTCTTCAGCGAAGACTCTGGCCGAGAAGGCTGGAGCTCTGGTTTAAGTCGCATACCAGTTGGAACATCAAAAGGCAGGAGACTTCGTTCTCCTGCCTTTTTTATTGCGCAAACTCGCGTTCGGGATTCATCGCGATTTTGCTAGTGTAACGAAGCCCAAATCGTTGTTTCACGGCAATACCGTTCAATGAAGGTGATTCAGTAGGGTCGTTGCAGTTGGGGAGGTGGTATAAGCCTCTGGCTTGTGGACATGCAGAACACAGGCCAGAGGCCTATGCCACTGGGACTTTGGCTTCATTGAACGGTATTGTGTTTAACGTTTAGCCGAAGGCGTCGGTGTTTAGAACTGCGAAACGCCGACGCCTTCGGCTAGACGTTAAACGAGGATTACCGATCAAAAGCCCTTCATTGAACGATAAAAACACACCGCGCCATTTCCATGTCTGACGTTTCAACAACTTCCGGCTCCTCTTGGGACCAAGTCAACCTTGGCGACCTAGAGGCACGTTTGAATTCACTGGGCGGTGAGCCAACAACTGAACCCGCGGCGGAATCAGAGACACCAACGCTGCTCGAACAATTCATGAGCCACCCGACGCTCAATTTTCTTGGCTCGCGTTCAACGGACACCGACCATGAAGATCAGCAAACAGAAACGATTGTCGAATACCATCGAGTTTCTTTTGCCGCTGATCAAACCAGAACTATTCTACACCTTTCATTTCAACCGGACCTCGCGAAAGCCCCGTCCGTTGAAGTGAATCTAATTGATGCCGACGGACGAATTCGAATTACGCAGAACACACGTTTCGGCGTCCGCATTGAAATTTCTTTGTTGTCCGGGCTTCCGACTGCTTCAACGGTTTGCGTTGAAGCAATCTGCACGACCGCTTCAGCGTACTAAAAAACTTACAGCTACAAACCATTTCCTAGGAGACGATCATTGAACGCCGCCGAGCTACAAAAACACCTTGAAGAACACGGACAACAACACGTTCTGAAATTCTTGGACGACCTTTCTCCAGCCGATCAGGAGTCGTTTTCGAAAACGCTCTCTGCGATTAATTTTGAGCAGCTAAACGATCTATTCAACGCCTCGTTTTCAGAATCAAGCTGGGCGGAGCTCGCTGCCGCAGCCAAGGTCCCTCCCGCCAAGACGCTCGAAGATTTCGCAAACGCGGAGTCTTACGCCGATGCGCGAGCCAAAGGACTGGAAACTCTAGCCGGCGGAAAAGTCGCCATGGTGATCGTCGCCGGAGGGCAGGGCAGTCGACTCGGTTTTGATCACCCGAAAGGCATGTTCCCGATCGGTCCCGTCAGCGATCGCACGCTGTTTCAAATCTTCTTTGAAAACGTCAAAGCTCGCGGCGCTGAATCGAACACAACGATTCCGCTCTACATCATGACCAGCCCACCGACTCACGTGGAGACGGTTGAGTTCCTCACGGCCAACGATTGGTTTGGGGTCGCCGAGAGTGACGTTCGCGTGTTCTGCCAAGGTACGATGCCGGCCGTCGACGAAAACGGAAAACTATTGCTGGACTCCAAAGGAAGCATCTTCCAAAGCCCCGACGGTCATGGTGGAACGCTCAAAGCTCTGGAAGTCAACGGCTGCCTCGACGACATGCAACAACGCGGCATCGAACATCTGTTTTATGCTCAAATCGACAATCCACTTGTTCAGGTTTGTCACCCGGCACTGATTGGCTACCACGTTTTGGCCGCCTCTGAAATGACGACTCAAGTCGTGCGAAAAGTTGAGCCATTGCAGAAAGTTGGCAATGTGGTCGAAGTCGACGGCGTCGTCCAGATCATCGAATACAGTGACCTTCCCGAACAATACGCACGACAGACCAACGACGATGGTTCGATCAAGCTGTGGGCCGGAAATATCGCCGTGCACCTGTTCACGTATGACTTCCTGAAGAAATCTGTCGCCAACGCGGACTCGCTGCCGTTTCATCGGGCTCACAAAAAGGTGCCGTTTATCGACGGAGACGGAAATCTGGTTACTCCCGAATCACCCAACGCGTTCAAATTTGAAAAATTCATCTTCGACCTCCTTCCTTCCGCCCAAAATGCGATCGTCTGCGAAGTTGATCCAGCAGAAGGATTTTGTGCCGTGAAGAATGCTCCACCAGCGACATCTGAAACGCCTCAACACGTCAAAGACGCGATCGTGGCACTGCATCGCAGCTGGCTCGAATCAGCGGGAGCAAAAGTAAGCGAAGGTGTCAAAGTCGAAATCAGCCCAATGTTCGCAACTGACAGAGAGTCACTGGTCAAGAAGATTGAGGCAGGTACGATTGTCGACTCAGACAAGTTCTTCGACGCCTAACAACAAAAATCACAACCCGACGCGTAAGCGAGGTACTACTGGCCTTACGCGTCGGGTTGTGATCCTTTCCAACACACTAGGAAAACTTCAATGATCTACGCAACGATTATGGCCGGCGGCGCTGGCACAAGATTCTGGCCAGCCAGCCGAAAACTTAATCCGAAACAATTACTGAATCTCGCCGGCGATCGTTCCATGATCCAATCAACGGTCGATCGGCTCGGTGATATGTGCCCGCCGCAAAACGTGCTGGTCGTGACCAACGAAGTGCTCGTTGACGCGATTCGAAAACAATTGCCCGACGTTCCACCCGAGTCGATCATCGGAGAACCGGCCAAACGCGATACGGCTCCCTGTGTCGGCCTTGCCGCGGCGTGGGTCATGGCGATGGATCCGGAAGCCATCATGGCGGTCATGCCAGCTGACCATGTGATCTCACCGGATGAAGTGTTCCAACAGTCAATGCAACACGCAGCAAGCCTAGTCGAAGAAGACGATACGCGAATCGTAACTTTTGGCATCAAGCCAACCTATCCTGCAGAAGTGTTTGGCTACATTGAAAGCGCCGATGAATTGTCAGGCGCCAGCCTTCCAACGTTCGATGTCGCCAGGTTTCGTGAAAAACCAGACGCTAAAACTGCCGCGGAATTCTTGGAAGCCGGAACGTTCTACTGGAACTCCGGAATCTTTGTTTGGAAAGCCAAAACGATTTTCGCGGCGCTCGAAAAATACGAACCTGAAATGGCCGCTCATTTGAAAACGATTCAAGCTTCCATCGGCACGGATGCGTTTGCGGCTACGCTTCAAAAAGAGTTCACCGCCATCAAAGGCACTTCGATCGACTACGCAGTCATGGAACGTTACGAGAACGTGAAAGTCGTCGAAGCTCCCTATCAATGGGACGACCTCGGAAACTGGACCGCCTTGCCGCGTCAACGCGGAGTCGACGAACATGGAAACACCGTCGATGCAAAACACTTGGGCATTAAGACAACCAACAGCATCGTTCGCAGCGATGACGACCACTTGATCGTGACCGTTGGCATGGAGGACTGCATCGTCGTGCGGACTCCGGATGCGACTTTGATCGCAAACAGAAATGACGAAAGCGCGGTCAAGGAAGTCGTCAAGAAGCTTGAGGAAAACGGATGGATCGAGTACCTGTAACTCGAACTCAAAAGGATCGTTTCATGGAACGCGTTGCGGCTTCGTTTCTGGCCTTCACCCTGATCCTATGCTCCAGCGTTCAGGCTCAAACTACGTCTTCAGAAACAAATCCTGATTCTGAAACCAAATCCAACATCAACTGGAAGATCGCCACACTCGGTGGCACCCAATTCTGGACGGACGTTCGCGTCGAGGGTGGCTGGCGTATTCAACGCAATAGTTCGTTCGGTCATTTTCGTCTGCTGGATAGTTCTGACGTTCGCCAATCTTGGGGAACCGAAGAAGCTTGTACCGTTGCACTCAAAGACAACATCACATCTGGGATCGTCAAGCCATACAGCGGAAAGGTTGTCATCCTGCTCCACGGATTATGCCGCACGTGGAAATCGATGACGTCACTCGCCGAACACTTGGACTCACAAGGCTACACGGTCATCAATTTTCGCTACGCCAGTTCTCGCCAACAGGTCGGCGAACACGCTCGCTACTTGAAACGCGTCATCGGCGAGCTATCTCCTGACGTCACGGAAATCAATTTCGTTGGCCACTCTTTGGGCAACATTGTCGTTCGGCACTACATTTCGGATTGTAAAAAATCAAAGGTGCTGGATCTTGATTCGCGAATCAATCGCATGGTTATGATCGGCCCACCGAATCAGGGTTCGCGAATGGCGCGGCTGCTGAAGAACAGTGCGAGCTTCAAACTGATCGCATGCGCCAGCGGAGCAGAACTTTCGCTGGGTTGGGAAAAGCTAAGCGAAAATTTGGGGACGCCTGAATTCGAATTCGGTATCATTGCGGGAAATTACGGCGATCCCAAGGGGCTAAATAATTATCTTCTTCACGGGGAAAATGATTTCACGGTTTCCAAATGGGAAACCATGTTGCCCGGCGCAGATGACTTCCTCGCGAGGCCACTTCTCCATTCAACCATGATGCATCAAACACAAGTTCTTGAAGCGACGACACAGTTTTTGGAAAAGGGCTATTTCATCTCGAAGGATCGCAAGAGGCCCATTGAATCACTTCCTAAAAAACCTCTCGGCAAAGAGGGACAATAGTGAATACCGACGAAGAATCGCTTGAGCCGAACTCAGATCTCATCCCGCAGTCTGGACGCGTCGTCGGCATCGATTTCGGTACGGCACGAATCGGAGTCGCCATTAGTGATCCTGGTCAATCGATCGCCAGCCCAATGGAAATTCGGCAGGTCCAGAATCCAGAATCCGACGCCAAGTACTTTCAACAAATCGCCAAAGTCGAACAGCCGGCCGGATTTGTGGTCGGCTTGCCACTTCACATGAGCGGCGACCAGAGCAAAAAGTCACAAGAAGCAGTTGCGTTTGGTCAATGGTTACGAGAAGTCACCGGTCTGCCAGTCGCTTGGCATGACGAAAGGTACTCGACCGCGATGGCGAAAGAAGTTTGCCAACAGCTTGGTCTTTCGGGAGCAAAGCGGAAGGCTCACCTGGACAAAATTGCCGCACAGGTGATTCTGTCATCGTGGTTAGAACGGAAGGATCGTACGGGAGATCAAGCCGTATCGCTGGAAGACTAAATGAAGTCGCTCGTTTCTCCGAACCGATAGCGGGCGGGATCGAGAACTTAACTTTCGGGAGCAAGTTTCAAGTAATTGAACGGATGCCTCGGCTCGCTACCAACTCGGAGAGTTGGGCGACATTGACCTAGTACTTCTTTCCGGCTCTCAACGCATCGAGCTGTCCTTCAAGCTTACGAATCGCTCGTTCTGCTTCGCCATTTTTTGAAGCCAAAACCCGCTTGGCTTTCGCAAGCTTGTCACGTTCGGCGTACACATCTTTGATGCGTTGGGAAATTTCCCGTTTCATTCGCTCAAGCTCTTCAATTTTCGCAGAATGCGCTTCGAATCCCTCTTTGCTTTCGTCGACGATCTTTTTGTTGGCCAGCAGCTGGTTTCGCATCTCTTCGATTTCTTTCTCGGACGACTTAATTCGATCTGCATAAACATTGACTGGTGAAAACTCACCCGTTTTAAGCTTCTCGATCACCGACAAAACTGAGTCGACAGGAATCGCCAGACTAGAGACTCGGCCCGCTCGGGCGATATTAATGCCGACGATTTGGCCGTCCAAGTTAACGACTGGACCACCACATTGGTTTCTTTCCAAAGCCATATCATGCTGAAACGCGCGAGGAAAATCTTTCCCGCGTGGACTTAGCCGACTGCCCATACTGTTTTGAGCTCGACTGCGACTGTTCATTGGACTCGTTTGCTGTGCGTCGGCGAGTGTCAGCTTGATCGCCAGTTCCTTATCCTCACGTTTCACCGTCAGAGCGATTTCAGATCCGGGTGAATAGGTTCCAATCGCTTCCACCAATTCTTCACGATTCTTAATCTCCAGAGAGTCAATTTTTACGATGATATCAGAAGCCCGCAATTTGGATTTCTTGGCAGGCGAGTTGTCAACAATTTTGGTAATCAGCACACCACCGTCATCTGATTCATTCGACATCTGAATCCCGATGAATGCGCGTGACGGCGGAATCTTTCGCTCATTGACACCAACAACGCCGACGGTCAACGACCCGTTCTGATCCGTGGGTGAAACCAACCACATACCTCGAGTCGGTGCCTCTGTCATCTGAAGCGGAGCTTCAGCCAAGCCCTTAGCGTCAATTTTCAGTAACGCCAAATCATTTTCAATGTCGATTCCATATACACTTGCCGGCACGACGTCACCATTTGGCAAGCGACATTTTAGCTCACCTCGCATTTCACTGGCCTTAGTCAAAACTAATCCGCTTTCGTCGACAATGGTCCCAACAGCGATTTGCCGACGACCACTTTGGACCTTAACCGTCGAATCACTTGCTGAAATCGCGAGCGACTTGAAAACCGAGATCAACGCGGAGTCTTTCTTGGATAGCGAACGCATCGTGCGTTTCTCTTTTTTCTCGCTGCTTTTTTCGTCGTCAGACTGTGCCATCGCAGACACGACACTCAAACAGGCAACACAAAAGAATGCGACAAGCGTGGTGACAGCGGAATAGTTGTTTGGCTTTTTCATGATGTGACTCTTTGCATTTTCTCGTTTGTATAAAACCATCAGTTCTGTTGGAAGCCAATAGGCTTATCTGATCCCCCTCAGCAAACTCTTTTCGCCGAGGACTACATTGAGGATTTTGTTTTTGCCTTTTCGCCGCACCTCGAATTCGACTTCCTGATAGGGCTTCAGATTCGAAATCGCGTCGTCGAATTGCAGTTTGTCATAAATTTCTTTTTCACCAATTCGAATGATTCGATCTGAAACTTTCAAACCAGACCGATCGGCCAGCGAACGGCGCGTAACGGAATCAATCACATTGGATTCGCCGCGGAGCTTGATGCTGAGCTCAGCTTGCCGGTCGAGAACCACAGGTTCAAGCAGCGCAGTCCAATTGTTCAGGAATTCATTTGAGGGTACATGAAAGTTCTCACGCAACAATCGACCAATTTTACTATGGATACCGACGACACTGCCATCCATTGCAATCAGTGGTCCACCCGAGTCACCTCCCACGAGGGAACAGTCAGTGCGAACGACATCTTTAGTGATTTGATTGACTCGACCGACACGCAGCACAATCCCTCGATCCTTATCAAGGCCCCCTGGGTGGCCGACCGCGATGATCCACTGGCCGAGCTTAAGTTGGTCTGAGTCTCCGATTTCGAGGTAGCTAAACGACGGCAGGTCATCCTGAATTTTGAATCGTTCCCGCTTTGCTGGCGGCTTTTCTTCTTCATCGGAATCAGTTTCTGATTCTTCGTCGTCTGAATCTTCTTCGTCCGGCTCTTCTTCAGTTTCCCCTTCTTCAGTTTCCTCTTCTTCAGTTTCGTCTTCGTCTGTTTCCTCTTCGTCTGCTTCTTCTTCTTCAGCTTCTTCTTCAGCTTCTTCTTCTGATTCCTCTTCGTCTGACGCAACTTCAGAATCGCTTTTCGCTGGAATCATTTCGTAAATACGTAGCAGGCCAGCGTCGAGACCTCGATCAAGCCCAAGTGTTTGTGCTTTGGCCATAGAACCGTCTGGAAAAGTGATCACAGCATTTCGATTGGGAATTGAGATCACGTGAGCTGCGGTCAGGATGTACCCATCGCTCGTTATGACAACACCGCTACCTTGTCCCATACCGGATCGAATATTGACAACGGCTGGTTCGACACGCTCATAAAGACTCGCAACGTGGGCTTGCATCGCTTTTAGTTGCTCGATCGAATCGGGTGCGACGCCCTCGTTGAGGAACTCCAAACCTGTGAGCTCAGATTGATCGACCAAACGAGAAAGCGTTTTGTCATCGTCATCGATCTCACCAAGGATCGAATCTTCATCAAGCGTGAACTGCTTATCAAGCGACACGCTCGCTTCGGCATTTTCCGATTCTTGCTGTGCGAAGCTTGGCAGTGAGAAGGTTGCAAAGAACAACAATGCTGAACAGCAGAGAAATGCAGCCTGTAGACGTGTTCGGTGTGTCATCCAAATTCCGAGGTAAATCAAACAACCTATTAGTTCAGTATTTACAGTTTATCACGAGAACACGATAAAGCTGAGGTCCTCAAGTGTAGGTTGCAGTTGGGGCTTGGTAGATCTTCGAGACCGCAAAATTAAACCCTGATGCACGAACAAACCTCACAACTGATGCGATTCGACGGGAAAAACACGTGAAAAGACTGGTTATTGGCTGTGGATTCCTCGGATTGCCGCTGGCTCGCCGTTGGCAAAACGTTGGAGATACCGTTTTCGCCACCACACGAAACAAACAAACTGCCTCCGAATTTTCTGGCTTTGGACTCCATCCTTTGGTGTTGGACACTACCGATCCCGTCTCATTGAAGCAGCTCCAGCAGCAGTCGTTTGACACCGTTGTCGTTGCCGTCGGAATGGACAGGAGCCGCTACGATAGCGTCCATCATGTCTACGTTGACGGACTGGAAAACGTTCTGAAAAATCTCAGCAACGACATCGGTCAGCTGATTTATGTGAGCTCAACTGGCGTCTTCGGAGACTTCGGTGGCGAGTGGGTCGATGAGTCTTCGCCGACTGATCCTCAGCGTGACGGCGGAAAAGCATGCCTCGCGGCGGAACAGCTTTTACAGTCGAGTCGCTTTTCAGATCGAGCCACCGTCTTGCGTATGTCGGGGCTGTATGGGAACGAACGTGTTCCGACTAAATCAGCCGTCGAATCGAAACAATGGAACAAGCTTTCGGCGACGGGCTACTTAAATCTAGTTCACGTCGATGATGCAGTGAGCGCGGTTTGCATCGCTGCGGAGCAGAACCTCGGCGGCGAAATGTTTCTGGTTTCAGATTCCAATCCGACCTTGCGTCGCGAGTACTACCAATTCCTCGCTGACAAGTTTGAGCTTGGCCCAATTCCTTGGGCGGATGTGGCTCCCGATCCGAATTCACGTGGCGCGAGCAGCAAGCGTATCAGTAACCGAAAGTTCCTTAAGCAAACTGGGCTCGTGTTGAAGCATCCTGATTTTCGCAGCGGATTGAGTTAGGTCGTAGTGGAACTCGTAAACAGTTCCATAGCCAATCGGAAACTTTGGAAGTCGTGACGACTTCCGCTACTGGAATCAGCTTCGTTGAACCGTATTGCATTAAGAACCGAGCGACATTGGGTCGAGTTTTCTGCTGTCGAGAAAGTTCGCTAAATCTGGTGGCATAAGCCTCTGGCTTGTGATCTGCATGCCCACAGGCCAGAGGCCTATGCCACCTCGGACCTTGCCAGCACTTCGCGCCGCAAAGTCGACGCAGCCAAACGACTCGCCGCCTGTTTCGCGCTGGTTCCGACTGTTCTTCAGATTGTGCCGGCATTGATGCATATTCTGTTAAATGCAATTGCGCCGGTGTGCCGAAGAGAAGTTTTGAGTGGAACGTTCCCGATTTCGTTCCAATGTCAGGACCCAGTTTCAGGCGGCACAGCCGTCCCAACGGAGGAATCTCCATGATTCGACGAATTTGCGTTGTTGCCGTTTGCGCTATCGCGCTCACGCTGGTCACAAGTCAGACCAGCCAGGCACAGGAAAAAGGTTATGGAGCCAGTTGGGGATCCCGGCAAACTTCGCAGAACCTTAGCCGCTTCTATCACTACCCGTACGTCACGTACCCCCAAAACTACTGGGGTAACGAGTACTATCGCAGTGCGGACAACATGTACCATCGGTATCCACCAGAAATGCGGATCCCTGTCTACAACAAGCAATGGCACAACTACTACCCGAAGCCTCGCCGTTACCACTGGGGTCACCAGTTCATCACGGACGTATTTTAAGCGACCGATTGTTGTGACAACCAACAGAATAAGCTTCGCTTGAAGCCCATAAACGCCCTGTTCTCCTTCAGGGCGTTTTTTTGTTTCGCTGTTGCAAATCCGTTTCGATCGACATTTCGAGTCAACGCAGAAAATCTTTACACATATTTTCGAACTGTAACTATTGACCTGCGTAGCTCATGGGTGATACTACCTATGTCGGGCCGCCAGAACATCTTTTTCTGTTCTGGTCACAATGTTAAGCAGCAAAGTAAAAACTTGGTTTTTTCTCGGCTACCTAGTTCTATTGTTGAACTTCGGTCCGTCGCTGCACCACGCCCCCATCTTCGGTTTGCACGGTATTCACCCTGCAAACAGTGGCCACACTGCTCAGAAATCAACGTGTTGTTGCCAGAGCCACGCTCACGAAACGCAAAAACCTTCGCGTTCAACTGATCCGCTTGGCAGTTTTGACAGTCCTGACCACGACTGTGCATTTTGCAAATTCTTCAGTGAGTACAACGTTGTTCTGAACTCGTTTGAGTGCAACCTCGTTGAGGCTCCTTTCTCTCTTTTCGTATCGGAATTGCCCGATGGCGCAACTGCTGAGCTTGTGCCAAGCATTGCCCGGGGTCCGCCCACTGCGTAGTTCGAGACAAAGCCTTTGAACTCCAATCGCTGGCGTGGTTCTAAACACCGTCGCGATCATTGGCTTGGTCTTTTCGCATTGCGATGCAACACGAACGAAAGCAACGTTAGTCGCTGGTTAGTGATCCAGCTAACGGTCCGTTGCTTGGTGCAGCTTTCCTGACTAAGGGAATCTCTGTTTCTTCATGCATCGTTTTGAAACGCCGTCGCGGGTACCTGCGACGTTCAGGCGGCCCGACAACCGTGGAACTAGCAGACTACCCCGGCGGTCTTTTCGAGCAACGAATTGCAGCTCAAAAGTCGTCAACCTTCGGTCGTGACCCAACCATTTTGCGAACTGAAGACTCATCATTCAAGCATTTCATCCCTTAGGAATTAAAAATGTCGCAACCTTATCCAAAATACCGTGGATTCACGCTCGTCGAACTCCTCGTCGTGATCGCAATCATCGGAATCCTGATTGGGATGCTGCTTCCAGCTGTCCAGCAAGTTCGTGCTGCGGCCAGAAGAGTGCAGTGTGCCAACAAGATGAGACAGATTGGACTTGCCGTCCACAACTATGAATCGGCTCTCGGAATGTTTCCAGTCAACCAAGTTGGCCCCGGTGCTTCTGATGGATCCGGCGGTTATGGACCCGGCTATTACAGTTGGTTGGTGCCGCTGTTGCCCCATTTGGAACAGAACAATCTTCATCAGATGTTCAACTTGAAAATCAACAACGGCGACGGGAATGACTTCCGCATGAGCGACACGCACCCAAATGCAATTGCTGCTGCGACTCCCGTTGATGTCTTCCTGTGCCCATCAGATACACCCGGCAGCGACAACACGATTTTCGGAACTGCCAACCCAGCTTCCAGCAATTACGTCGGCAATTCGGGCTGGCCTTCCTACGCGACCGGTTTCGACGGTGAAAGAAGTAGCCCGGGAAGTTTCAATGGAGCCATTCCGCTTATCAGTCCAGCCAACAAGGTATCGTGGCATGGCAGTTCGCGTAGTGGTTTTGCTCAGCTTACCGATGGAAGTTCAAACACGGCATTGATCTCGGAGCGTCTCATCCAAACCGGAACTAGCAGTGATCAGGTTCGCAACGGTGATCCAAGACTGAGGTCCAAGCACGTGCTGGAGCGTTTTCAGCCGCTGGCTTCAATCGACAATCAGATATCAAATTCACACACGCACCCATTTGAGTCCGCCTTCATAGGCCGATCTTGGAGTTCAGGCTATGCGTTGTCAGCTCCAATTTACCTTCACGTGAAAACACCCAACACACTCATTGGGCACTACGGCACTAGCGCGGTCGAAGGCGACTTCATCATGACTCCCAGCAGCCGACACACACAGGGTGTGAACGTCGTTCGAGCTGACTGTTCCACATCATTCGTCAACGACAGCATCGACAAGGAAGTTTGGTGGGCGTTGGGCGCGTGCAACGATGGACGAACCGTCGATTTCTAAAAACCAACTTGCCATCATTGCCAAGTCGTAGAGACCGACAACTTCCGGTCACCAACGACGAAAACTATTGAACAACCTGTTTAACCTTTTGAATTCTGGAGACTTATTGTGACTAAAACTTTGTGTACCTTACTGTTGGTTGGGGCACTTTCATCAGTGTCCTACGCCCAACACTCAGACATCGAATTTGGGTATGACGATCATACGAATCCGACCGAGATCGAGATCGAACAGCCAAATGTTACGTCTGAAGGAATCATGTTCTTCGAATCGGAATTCGAAAGAGCTTTTGCTTCCGATCCGTGGGCATCAGATGAGCCTGGCTTTGCAACTGTCGATGAAATGGGAGAGCTGCTGAGGTTCAATCCTGGAGACAACATTTGGCTTACCGCTCTGGATGCTTCGGACACAACTTATTCGAGTATTGGTGTCGGATTCGTAAACTTTTTCAACCCAGTTACTGGCGCGTTGGAAGCTGCTGGCGAAATCACGATCCAGGAAGACTTCACCGGCACGACCATGGATTTGATCCTCAATGGTGACAGCATCACCAGCGGTGACAACCCTCAATTGATTGGTGTCGCTGACTCTGCCTCTACCGACCCGGGAGGAATTCACGATCACGTAGAATTCGAACTCACCGGTGACACGGTTGGTGCTTATGGAATACTGTTCCAAGTAGAAGCCGACTTCGCAGGAACCAGTGCCGAAACCGATCTGAGCTCGGATCCGTTTTGGATCATCATCAATCGTGGATTGGATGAAGACACATTCGAAGGCGCAGCACTTGAGGCCTTTGGCGTCGCAGCAGTTCCTGAACCAGCTTCAGCAATCGTCCTAACCGGTGCGTTTGGTGCGATGCTCGTTCGTCGCCGACGCCGAAGCTAGTCTTGCCTGGTGCCAAAGTTGGCATTCACAAAAATGATCAGCTCTGTCGGTTGCGGCAGAGTTGATTTTTCTTTGTAGTGTTGACTGGTACTGAATCCGTTTTGGTCATTGCGAATGATACGCATAACTTTCGTTGCCCTAGCATTCATCAGCGGTGCGGTCGCTCTTTCACATGAGCTTCTATGGACGCGCCGACTGATTGATTTGCTCGGCGCCAGCGATTGGGTTACTGGAAGAGTCCTTGGACTGTTTTTTCTGGGACTGTCGATCGGAGGATGGATCGCAGCCAACTGGACCGAAAAAGAAATCAATGTCGCCCGTCGATTGGGACTGGTGGAATTGTCGATCGCGTTACTGTCTCTGCCAGTCATGTTTTTGCCGTTCTGGGCTGACTGGATCATCGCGTCGGCGGGAGCTGACTTTCTGGTTTCGTGGCCCGGAAAGTTGTTCAAGCTGTTGCTTTCGGGGTTGGTCGTATTGCCGCCAGCGATCGCCATGGGTGCGACGATGCCTCTGTTCATCCGTGTTTCAACGATGCTGGGAGGCAAAGTCGATGGGTCCGGAATTCTGATCTATTCCGTCAATATGTTGGGCGGCGTTTTTGGCCTTTGGCTGGCGTCAACTCAACTGCTCGACCTCTTCGGAGTGCAGGGGACCATGATCGTTGCCGCGGCAGGTAACTGCCTAATCGCGCTCGCCGTACTCGTGCTTGCGAAGACGGTTCAGGATTTGGAAAACCGTCCCGACGAAACTATTTTGACCAAGAGCAATGAAGGCGCTCGCGGGACTTGGTTGCTGGAACGCAAAGGTGTCTTTGTGCTTGCATTCCTTTCGGGCGCATTTGTCCTTGCTTTGGAAGTGCTGGTTCTGCGCTTACTGGCCTTGGTTGCCCCTTCTTCGTTTCATACAACCAGTGCACTTTTGGCGAACGTCATCTTATTTCTTTCGCTTGGAGCGTTTGGCGTCGCGATCTTTAACCGATTCAAAGTATCCAATCTTCAGCAGTTGATTTTTGGCTTTGCTGGAGCCGCGATTTTTTGTGCGTCGTGTCCGCTGATTTTGTATCACTACACCAACAAGCTTGTTTCGGTGCGATACCTCGTCGCATTGGATGGCCAAACAACTAACTCTTTGACGCAGTATTGGTTTCTGCTCTTTTGTATCATCGCCGTTGCAGCTGGAGCAACGTTGCTGTGCAGTGGCCTCGTTTTTCCATCAATCCTTTCGATCAACTCCAAGACAGATCCCGCTGGCAAATCGGTTGGAAGACTTTTGGCCGTCAACGGTTTCGGCGGATTGGTCGGAAGCGAATTGGCGAACTCAGTTTTGCTCAAAACGTTCGGCATCTATGGTGGGTTCGTCGTCTTGGCGATCGTCGTTTACTCGGCAGCCATCGGACTCTGTTGCTTGAGCCGCTTCACGGTTACCGGAATGGCATTGGTAACGACACTACTGGCGTTTGTCGCAATTAGCTTCGGCCAGTTTGACGAACTGCGATACGTGAGCCCGCGATCCAAAAAGAAGTACGTTATCGAGCAGACTCGCTTTGGACCTGATGGTGCGTTGCTGGTCGTTCGAGATCAGGACGATTCTCGTAGCTTATTGTTGAACAACCAGTACATTTTGGGCAGTTCCAATCAAGCAACCGTTGAACGTAGACAGTTACTTTTGCCTTGGATGTTACATTCAAAAGCAAGAACGGTGTGCTCTTTGGGATTGGCAACAGGAATCTCGGCCAGCGGACTCGAAGTGCTAGAAGATCCACCGCAAGTGACGGCGGTGGAGTTATCCGACACGGTGGCCAAACTCGCCTGTGAATCTTTTCGTGAAGACAACCTTTCGTTCGACCAGCGACCCGGAAACAAAATCGTTTGCGAAGACGGACGAACGTTCGTCGCTGCCACCGATAGCGAGTACGACCTAATTGTCGCGGACCTTTTTCGACCACATGGAGTCGGCGAAGGCAGACTGTTTTCGGTCGAGCACTATCGCAATGTGAAACGAGCACTCAAAGAGGGTGGAATGTTTTGCCATTGGTTACCGGCTCATCAATTGAACGAAGATCAATTCCGCATGATCGCCGCGACTTTCTCGAAAGTGTTTCCGGAAACGTTGGTCATCAACGGCGGCTCGCTAGTGCGAACTCCATCGATTGGATTGTGCGCTTGGAAGAACGGGAAAGCGTGGGAATCGGCTGACCTAAAGCGAAAGATCGAGGACATTCGAAAGCAAAAAGGCGTAACCGACAAACTGGTGCGCAATGCTCACTTGCTAATTAATGGCGTTTTGAAAGAAGGCACATGGTCCGACGGCCCAATCAACACGCTTGACAATGCGAGCTTGGAACTTAGTGCGGGCCGTTTTTGGTTGCTAAAGGATTTGCGCCCGGATCGACCCGAGGACAACCTTTCCAACGGATTTCTTTCGGGGCCAAACTGGAAACGATTTCTAATCGGTTTGCATCAAGATACATCTCCAGTTCTCGATCCTGAATTCAGAGAACAATACCTAAAGCTACTGAACTAAATGGGCAAAATCAAAAGTTAATTCTTGCTTCATAAACACATTTACACATCAACAAAATTTGACTCTTAACGTACGTAAAATATTATGAGACGTAAGAAGGTTCATCAATTCAAAAGGCAAGTCGTGCTGTTTCGTTCGTCGAGAGCTTGTTCCTGGTTAGCGATTTTTTCGCTGATTTTCAGTAGCGCGCTGACGTTGACGCACCATCACGGTGGAGGCCAATGCGGTTGTGGCACTCACCAACATTCAGCGTCTGCTGTCGCTGGTCTTGAAAGCTTGCCCACAGGTGATTGCGATTGCAGCAGTTGCGAAGAACCCTCTAACGGTCAACAGGAGCACGACGAAGATTCATGTTCGATTTGCCGCATGGTGTTTGAGCATGCGGTTCAAATAATCGAGTTCGATATGATTGAATCGAACGAACTTTCTTGCGACATCGTCGCGATTCTTTTTGTCACTCCTATCCAGAGCACTGCGTCTGGCTATCTAACCAGAGGACCACCTTCAACGTTTGCGTAGTTCTAGTTCTGCGCCGTCTTACTTGGACTCAAAATAGTTCGGGCAGGACGTAAACGATGGTCTCACTCTATTCAAATTAGTGCACTGATTCGTACCAGCGATGCTCCACTGCCCGGCAGTGTGTGCGCTGGGTCGTGCCAGCCTGTCTGGATTTCAAAATGAATTTTTCCTCCGTGAAACGCGCGTTGACTTCGGTCATCAAGCTGGCAAACCATGACTTTTGCCCAAACCTGAACAGCTACGTCTATTGGCTGAAACAACCAATCGGCTGGGTCGTCGCCGCGACTCTGTTTTCGCTGCTAATTGGACTCTTCGTCGGACCGCAAGGTTTCGTTTTAGCGTTTGCCTTTTTCGCTCTGTTGTTACTCGGACTCGCTTGGCCGTGGCTGTCGATGAAAGGGATTCACTGTGGCCTGACCATTCCAGGTGGCCCGTTGAAAGAAAACGAATCCGGAGAAGTGATTCTCAGCGTTCGCAACTATTGGCCGATCCCTGTATTTGGCCTAATCATCGAAGGCGATTTCCTTCAAGAATTCGACGAAGGTGAAGAACCGATCGCATTTTCACTTAAACGAATCCCGGCGCTTTCACAAACAGAGTTTCCCGTCGAAGTAACTCCGCGTCGACGAGGCATCTTGCCGGCCGGAGAAGTTCAAATTCGAAACGGATTTCCCTTCGGTCTTGCCGATGTTTCGAGACCCATCTTGGACATTAAACCGACGTTAGTTTGGCCGCAATGTGATCAACTTCAAGGCAGCCCACCTGCTGAGGGCAACCTGCTGAATCTTGCTGGCGCGATGGCTGACCGATCCGGAAACGACGGCGAGACGATCGGAATCAGGTCCTATCGGGAAGGCGACCGTCTACGAAACATTCACTGGGCGCAAACCGTTCGGTCCCAAAAATTGATGGTACGTGAACGGCAAATCCCTTCCTCGACCGTTTCAACCGTTTTGCTGGATCTGTCTCCTGTCCACCACTGCGGCACCGGCGTCGACAGTAGTTTCGAATGGGCCATCCGAATCGCAGCAAGCATTTGTCAGCAACTCCATCGAACGAATTCATCGTTTCGAGTTGTTTGCTTTGGACTGGCAAAAACTGAACTCAACTGGATTGAGAATTCTCGAGGCATCGAGCACGTTATGAATTTCTTGGCAAGCTTACCGACCCTAAGAATGCAAAGAGAGTTGGCGGCTGAAGAAATCTTGAGTGTTTACAAAAACTGGTCACGATCCAGCCAGACATTTTTCGTATGCACCACCAATTCAGCGATCGTGAATTTTTCAGATTCCAATATCGAGCCCATCGTCATTGAGCTCGATGGCTTTGCTGAAAGTGAAACAGGGCTCAAAGACGAGCAACTGGTTTTCCGAAAGAAGCATCCAATCTTGAATCGAAAAGGGAGCTTTCTCGTCACGGCACCGCGACTTGCCTCAAGCCAACTTGAATTGGCGTGGCTACGGAGGTTCGGACATGCCGCGGGTTAGGCAAAAACAATCGAATTCAAACTCTCATAAAGCGCCACTTGCATGGATGCCGGGAGCAATGTTGCCTGCGTTGGTATCGGGGTTTGTGCTTCAATTATTCCGCGCGGATCAGCATCGTTGGGTGCCAGCGATTTGGATGGAGTTTGCAGCGCTGTCGGTTCTATCAGTCGTTTTGTTTTGCCTTGTCAAACTATGGACGCAACGGAACGAAGACTCGACGACACCCAAAACAAGTACCTTCCTGGCTCAAGCGGGGGCCGTCATTTCGGTAGTGCTGTTGATCGGGTGGCAACTGGTTTCGCGTCGAATCGGCTTGGGAGACGCAAATGAAATCGTCGCGCTTTTGGTCATCCAATGCGTCGGTTGGCATCTTGCCGTTTTCGCTTCCGTCAAAGGTTTCGAAAAAGCCAGCCTTTTGCTCTGTGGAGCGATTGTATTCTTTGTTTGCTGCATGACGAAACGATACGACATCCTTGGCCTCGGCGCCGTCTTTGCTGTCATGTCGCTCTGGTGGTTGGCGGGAATCTACTGGTCGCGGCTGGACTCAAAAGCGATTGATGGCAATGCAAAGATGTTGCAGATTCACGGAGCCTCAACTTCGATCGGCGCAGTCGCGATTGCGATCGCAGTTGGCTTGGCGATGCTTTCTCCTTTTTCGCCGCGCCAAATTTCGGTCGCCGGATTCATGCCTTTCTCGGGCGGAGAAGACGGCTACCAAGACCCTTTTGCAACGTCCGGCATCGGCGACGGAAATATGCTGGCAGCCGGCACTAACGCAACCACAACTGGAGCAGTCGATTCGAACGAGTTCATCGAAGACAACAAAGCTTCCATGTACGACGTGATGATGGACTCGTTTGACGGCCCGGTCTACAAGAAGAAAAAGCGCAATCGCACCATTGCTCTCGACGAGATCGCCAAACATATCCACGACGTCAAACAATCCGAACAGTCCGGACGTACTTTCCGCACCATGCGAGATACGGATCAACCTGCGGACCAAGAACTGGAAAGCCGTATTTCAAAAGCGCTGTTTTACGTAGAGGGATCGGTACCGGCAAGGTTTGTGACCGACGCTTTCCATCACTTCGACGGTTGGGATTGGAGCAAAGCATCGCTCGACGGCGAAACTCCGTTGCCAACGAAAATCAGGTTGCAAAAACAATTCGGCAAGCCAATCCTGAAACTGTCCCAATCCAAATCAAAATATCTAACCTCCAGTCGCACGCATCAAGTGAAATTGATGCGGCTAAAGACTCCCAACCTGCCCGCGCCGGCCTTTCTTGATTGTTGGCACATCAATCGCGTCGACGATCCACGAATTTTCAAATGGAATGAAGCAGGGCTGCTGCAATATGACGGCGACAACATCCCCGCGCAAACCGTCATCAACGTCAATGGGCTTGTGCCAAACTATCACGTAATGCGATCAGAAGCTGATCTGGCACCGTCGTCGCGCACAAACAAGACATCCAAGTCCAGCAATTCGGACTCGGCACTTCTCCAAACGCCAGACAGCAGTTCGCGGGAGCGCGTCGAGGCATTGGCAGCTCAATATACAAAGGGCCACCGTCGAGGATGGAATCAAGTCGAAGCCATCGTCAATCGGATGCGAGAAGACTACCAACTTAATCCTGATTGGGAAGTCGATCAGTCCGTTGATGACTCGGTGAGCCATTTCCTTTCGCTCAACGGCGGACCGTCTTGGATGTTCGCTACAAGTTGTGCAATGGTTCTACGAAGCGCTGGTTATCGAACACGGCTCGCAAGCGGCTTTCTGGTTCGACAGGAAGACTACGATCGACTGTCCCGCCAATCAGTTGTGACGTCGAGGAACATGCACATGTGGCCTGAAGTTTGCTTGGACGGAAAGTACTGGATTCCTCTTGAACCGACGCCTGGATATCCCGTTCCCTTCAGTCACGAAACGACGTGGCAATGGCTTGTCGCAAAAGTACACGGCGCGATCCACTGGTTTTGGAACCACCCTGTTTTCTCCTTGCTGACCGCAATGGCAATCGTCTTGACGTATCTTTATCGCGCCAACCTCGTCACGTTCTTGATGTTGATCTGGTGGCATCTGATTCGATTCGTGTGGCCGTGGAGTTTGCTTCGAGCAACCCGGCAATTGATCGATCTGAGATTTTGGGCAGCGGGCGACAGCAGGCCTTTATCCAAAACCGTCAAGGCTTGGTACACGAGAGTCGAGCCTAGTCTTTCGCACGGATTCTATGACCTTTGGAATGCACGGAACTACAACAGCCGCCACAAAGTTGGCAACACCGACATGATCGAAACGTGTCGAGACCAAATCAATTTACTAACGCTCAAAAAAATCCAAACTTTCGTCTCGGAAAATTCCGAACTGGAAACGCAATGATTCAAGACCTTGAACCAAAAATATCCAATGAAAAAATTGGAGCACTTCGCGATCGGCTTAACTCAGCACTGGTTGGCAAAGCGGACGTTGTCGAACTGGTGATTGCCTGTGTGCTCGCTCGTGGACATCTGCTTTTCGACGATCTGCCTGGCCTTGGAAAAACGACACTTGCCAAGGCACTTGCGTCTGCCATTGGAGGGGACTTCGCGCGAGTCCAATGTACGCCGGACTTGCTGCCGACGGATATTTCTGGTTTCAATGTCTTCAACCAGAAATCCCAAGAGTTCGAGTTCCGGCCGGGCCCGGTTTTTTCCGATTTGCTTTTGGCGGACGAAATCAACCGCGCAACGCCACGAACGCAGAGTGCTCTTTTCGAAGCAATGGCTGAGCGACAAGTGACTTTGGACAACCAAACGATGCCGTTGGCAAAAACGTTTCTGGTTCTTGCGACTCAGAATCCAATCGAAAGCCATGGCGCGTTCCCGCTACCGGAAGCACAACTGGATCGTTTCGCTATCAAAGTGAGTATTGGTTATCCGGCGCGAAAAGACGAAGTTCAAATGCTCGCCGACAATATCGGCAACGCAGGCCTAACTGACGCGCAACCACCCGTCATCACGCTTGATGAACTGGCTCGGATTCAGGATGAAGTCAACAAAGTTGAGGTCAACGAAAGCGTACGTAGCTACCTTGTTGATCTCGCAACCGCCACTCGAGAACACGCCGAGGTGGATACGGGATTGAGTCCGCGTGGATTGATCATTTGGCAGAGCATGGCTCAAGCTTGGGCGTGGCTGCAGGGCCGAGAGTTTGTCACGCCAGACGATATTCAATTCGTAGCAAAGCCAATTTTGAGTTTGCGGCTTGCGGGAGTTTCCAATCTCGCAGATCAAATTATTGATGAAGTCATCGATTCGGTAAAAGTTCCAGGAGTCTAGCCCGGTTTATTTCACTTCAGATAACACGAGCCAAAGTATTTGTCGTTCACCACACTTACAGGATAAGAAAAAATGTTCTTGAATCAGAAATCTTCCTTAGTAGCTGCAGTTGTCATCACCATGACATTCCTGGTTGTTGGTTGCAGCAACGAAGTTGCTACCAAGTCGAAGGCCAAGGCTTTGCCGAAACTTGACTTCCACAAGCCAGCAAGTTTTGCTGCGGCGGTAAAGCGAATCCGCGAACTTCATGACGCAATCGCGTCCACGGATGCACTTCCAGAACCCGTTTCCTACACCGTCGTCGAGGTTAGCCATTCTCACGGTGAAGGCGATTCGCATGTGCACTACCATCTGGATGAACCCGGCGATCACGATCATGGACATGATCATGATCACGGCGACCACGATCATGACGATCATGATCACGGCGACCACAGCCACGAAGACCCTTTCGACAAACCGATCAAACATACCGTATCTGTCGATGTTTTCACTGAACTCAAAGACATCGTACGCTGGTTGCCTGCAATCGCATCCGACGGCGATCTTCCACAAGAAACGTGGAACGAGGCAAAAACAATATCCGAGGAGATGACGAGCAGTCTGGAGAAGGTTTTGGTTTCGGACGATCCATCTACTCAACGAACTAGCTACCAAAGTGATCCTTCGGTTTTGGAAAAGTCGATCACCGCACTGGAAACCCTCCTGCCTCCAGCGACGGATGAAACAAAGGCTCAATAGAATTCCTGAGAAGTACGGCTCAACTGAACTCACAAATATTTTGGAATCGTAATGTTGGAATACTATCTGTTCGGAGGCAGCTTTCGTCTTGGACAAATCATCATCTACTCCTCGCTCTGGCTGGTCACAGGATTTCTGGTCTCCGGGGTCTTTCGTCACATGATGGGACCTGCCAAAGTCAGAAAACTCTTTGGTGAAGGAACCAAACGAGGGATCTTTACGGGATGGCTCATTGGGATGCTACTCCCAGTTTGCTCGCTGGGTGCGATTCCGATTGTTCGCGAGCTGCATCGTTCCAAAGTCAAAGGAGGAACGATCATCGCTTTTGGGCTCACCGCTCCACTCTTCAATCCGATGTCCATACTCTACGGATTGACGTTGTCAGATCCCGTAGCAATTTTAGCATTCTCACTGTGCGCTTTAGTGATTGTCAGCTTGCTTGGCATTCTGTGGGATCGCTTTTTCTCTGATGAAACGAGCGATAATCTGGACGAAGAGATGCCCGCGCCTGGCATCAAACGCATTGCAGCCGTTTTCTATTCGGTCGCTCGCGATGCGACGGGAGCTTCCACGATGTATGTGGTCATCGGAATCCTATGTTCGGTCTTGATCGCGATCACCTTTGACAAAGGCGACCTTCAGAGCGAAGTCGAAAGAAACAATATTTTTGCACCAGTAGCCGTTGCGGCGATCGCCTTGCCGATCTACAGCACACCATTGTTGGCCATGAGCCAGATCGGCGGAATGTTTCAGCATGGCAATTCAATTGGTGCAGCTTTCTCGTTATTGATTCTTGGAGCGGGTGCCAACATCGGACTGGTTGCTTGGTTCGTCGTCACTTACGGCTGGAAGCGAACTTTTGCGTTCCTCGCCTTACTGATGCTGACGACCATTTCTCTTGCTTACTTGATCGACAAACCTCTTTACCCGAAAGGCATTGAGCCCGCAGGACACACTCATGCTTTCGATGTATACACTCATCCATTTCATCGAGGGGAATCAGAACTTGGAAAAATTACACGATCGAAACTGGAAGAGTTTTGGAAAGCCAATGAGTTCGGCGGCACTTGGCTTTTGGGGGGGATTCTTTTCCTGGGAGTCATCGTTCGATGCGTTGGGTCTACGCGAATTGAAAAATGGCTTCATTCTGATTCGCCAAAACAGGATCGAAAATACGATATGGATGTTCCCGGATGGATATTGGGGAGTACGGCAGTTACCGGCTTGATTGCTGCGAGTGTTGCAGGCTGCTACCTGTACTATCCGGCACCCGACGACCTCTTGCAAGATTTATCCACCGTCAACACGGAGTGCGTGCTATCGGCGAAGAATCAGGAGTGGGAAGCAGCCGAAAAATGGATTCCCTACGCGGATGATCTTTCAAGACGCCTTGAAGTCGGCGTGTTCCTGAGAAACGGGTCTGTCGACGAATTCAAAACCGCGAAAGCCAAAACCTATCGCGACAAACTGGACAAGCTCAAACAGTTCGTCGAAGAACGAGAAACAAATGGCCTCGAAGACTTTGCGATGGAAGTTTCGCACTCTTATCAACGACTTAGCAAGGCATTCAAGGAGCAAGAGTAGTCGGCAGAAGTTCCGAACTCGTTCTCACCCGCGTTTTAAATTTCGAAAACAACGGATAATCAACGGACCTCTGGGTGCCCGATGCGTGATCGCAGCAACTTTCATGAACGCTGTGATTAAAGCGAACGCCCGACCAACGAGCGATCAAAAATATCGTCTTCAAATGCGAGAAAACGCACACTTATCCAAAGACACCTTTTTTCTTTGGATTTTCTAATTGTCCAGCAAACCAAGCAACAATTCGGGCAACTGCGGAGCCGGATAACCTGAATTTCCCTCTAATCTGGACGTTCAAGGATAAATCTCCAACTTGACTTGATAGCCGCGGATAGTAATATTCGAGGACTCTTCTGTTTCTTCTCGGATGACTCGTGACGCAATCTTCCTCAAAACTTGCTTCGTGGCTGGCGATTTTTTCGCTCGTCTTCAGCAGCGTTTTGACGTTGACGCACTACCATGCTGGCAACGATTGCGGCTGCTCGGACCATACACACTCTCAGTCGGCTGTCGTTGCCGGACTGGAGACCCTGCAACAAGGCGATTGCGAATGCATTGACTGTGATGCAGTACCACAGCACGAGAATCAGCAACAAGAGAACCACGAACATGACGAAGACTCATGTTCGATCTGCCGCATGTTGTATGAACATGCCGTGCAATCCGTTGAGTTTTCTATTGTAGAATTTGAAGAACCTTGCTGCGACTTTGTCGTCCAAGTTTTTTCCGCTCCGAAGCTGAGCACCGTTTCCGGATACTTGACTCGAGGACCACCTGCGCTCAACGCGTAGCTGTTTTTCTCCAATCAAATAATCTTCTCCGGAAATTTCTCAGATGAAATCTACATTTTCTCGCCGTGGCTTTACGCTTGTAGAGCTGCTCGTCGTTATCGCAATTATTGGTATTCTTATTGGCATGCTTCTTCCTGCAGTTCAGCAGGTTCGCGAAGCGGCCCGCCGCATTCAGTGTGCTAACAATGTTCGTCAACTTGGGTTGGCCGTTTTGAATTACGAAAGTGCCCACATGCACTTTCCTGCTGGCTGGATTTCGGAAGAGTCCGGCTCGTCACTCCGTTCGCTTGGTGCCGATGAGCATTCGGGAGAACCTGGCTGGGGTTGGTCTGCTGAACTCCTTCCTTTCATCGAAGCCAACAACCTTCACAAACAACTCGACATGCAGGTTGCAATCGATGACCATGACCATGAAGACGCGATCCAAACTGTAATTCCTGTTTTCCTTTGTCCTTCCGATCCCGCCGCTGACGTCCAAAACATGGATGTTCATATCGAAGACGATGACGATCATGATCACGATGACGATCACCTCGTTGCCGCCCATCTGCCGTTGGATGACGACCATGATCACGAAGGACTTTGGGCCTCTCGTAGCAACTACTCAGGCATGTTCGGCACCGAAGAACTTGATGAGCACCACTTTGACGAAGGAAATGGCGCGTTCTTTGAAAACAGCTGGTTGTCCATCTCAGAATTCAATGATGGCACGAGCAACACTATCATCATTGGTGAGCGAACCAATGAGCACGGCCCAATTTCGTGGGTTGGAATGATTCCTGAACTTGATGCTGCGGCGGCACGAATCGTCGGCGCTGCGGATCACCCACTGTCGGACGAACATGGCCAACTTGAGGATTTCGGCAGCAACCACCCAGGCGGAATCAACGTCGTTCTTGGCGATGGTTCAACCCACTTTGTCAGCCGCGACATCTCGCTTGATGTTTACCAAAAGTTGGCGACTCGTAATGGTGGTGAGGTAGTATCGATTGGGGACGCTAAATAGTCTCCCGAAATCGTCGCACCAAAGGAGTGCGAGCGTTTTCGCGAAGTGAATAGCCGGAGAATACTGAGTGCCCAGACCAGCGTGTCAGATGCTGAACTTGGGCACTCATTTTTCATTCTGCATTTTTCTTTTCGTACACAACAGACAAGAACGCATCGACGTCCTTGAATTTTTTCTTCTCCACCAAAACGTCATCTACCATTTTGCGGGCCTCCATCTCAGGGTGCCCAAAGCTGACGAGAATTTGATAGACCTCTTCGGTGATCGAAGTTGAAACGACACTGGCTTCTCCCTCTGCGGCGGGAATTAGCAACGCAAATCGAGCCATCTTTCGACGTAACTCAGCGACGATCTTCTCCGCCATTTTCGGGCCGATTCCTGGCAGCGTCGTTAGCCCTTTCACGTCTTGCTGCTCAATCGTTCGAGCAACATCGGGAACCGGACGAACGATCGCCTTCAAGGCTTTCTTGACTCCCAAACCGCCAACCGAACAGAACACTTCGAAGAATTGCTTTTCTGCGACGCTGTTGAAGCCGATCAATCGCGGCGTCATGCGGCCACCTTTCTGAACGTTGCCATCGATGTATTGAATCGTGTGCAACGTAACTTGCTCGCCGACTTTCATCTGAATTTGACGACGAGTAAACTCGGGCACAAGCACTTCGTACTCATACGGCGGTACCTCCAGAACGGCGCAGTCATCTGGAAGGTCGGCCAACACGCCGGTAATTTTTCGGATCATAGAATGGAAGATGGCCGTGAAGCCAAAAAGTGGTGACAAATTGCAATCGCGGCTGCATCAGCCACGTCAGCAGGTTCGGGAACTGAATCGAGATTAAGTTGAGCCGCAACGGCAAACTGGACTTGGGATTTCGGTGCTCGACCGTTTCCAGTCATCACCTTTTTGACTTGAGTCGCAGCGTAAGGGTGAATGGGGAGATCGTTTTCAGCACACGAAAGGCAGATCACGCCGCGAGCATGGCCCATGATGATCGCCGTCGTCGGATTGGCATAGTGACTGTACAACTCTTCGAGTCCCGCCGAATCGGGTTTGAGTCGCTGAATGACTTCGGTGAGACCTTCATAAATTTCTTTCAGTCGATCGCCGAGCGAATCTTTTCGGTTGCTGCGAACGATTCCGCCTTCAACAATTTGGAACTGATTGCCGTCGGTATCCAGCACGCTATAGCCCGTGATGTTCAAGCCTGGGTCGATGCCGAGAATTCTTGTTTTGCCGTCCATGATTTTCCTCGCCGTTTAACTCTCGTCTCGGGTCAACAACGCAACACATTGTGCTTGCATGATTTGTCCAGTCCCAACAGCGCCAACGCCTTCGCCCGTTTTGGCTTTCACGCCAACGCAATCGGGAGCCAACCCTAAAATCTGGGCAACACGAATTGCGATGGCCGGTTTGAATGGCGAGAGTTTTGGTTTCTGCGCGAAGAGAATGCAATCGATGTTGGCAATCGACCAACCTTCGTCGGAAACTTTCTGCCACGCCAGGCTGAGCATTTCCGCAGAGTCACGTCCTTTGTTTTCGTCAGCGTTGTCGGGGAAGAGTTCTCCGATGTCGCCAATTGCTGCCGCACCCAAAATCGCATCGGTGATCGCGTGCAGCAGCACGTCGGCGTCACTGTGGCCGACAAGATGGAAGTCGAAGTCAATCACGACGCCGCCGACCTTGAGCGGTCCGCCTTTTTCTAGGCGATGCGTATCGTGTCCAATTCCGATTCGATGTTGCATTGTTCTTTCGTGGTTTCAACGTAGCACGGTGGTCCCCACCGTTTTGAATGATTGACGGTGGAGACCACCGTGCTACGGAACATTGTACGCCTCGACACTCATTCCACGTACCCCGATTGCAGGCCTGTCGCTTAACAGCCACGAGCCTATAATCATGGGCTTGCAAAAACGCCGTCGTTAGCCGAACAATCATGCCCGTCATCGAGATAAAAAACCTCAGCAAGTCCTATCGCGTGTACCAAAAACGCGAAGGAGTCATGGCTTCGATCAAAGGCCTATTCCACCGTGAATATAAAGAAGTACACGCCGTCAACGACATCAGCCTCGAAGTCGAAGAGGGCGAATTCGTGGCTTTCCTTGGCCCCAACGGAGCCGGCAAAACGACAACGCTGAAATTGCTCTCCGGCGTCATCAATCCCACTTCCGGAACCTGTTCGGTCCTCGGCCACGTCCCGTGGGAACGAAAAAACGAATACCGCCGCCGGTTCGCATTGGTCATGGGCCAGAAGAATCAACTTTGGTGGGACCTTCCCGCGGCCGAATCCTTTCGGCTCAACCAACACATCTATGGAATCTCAGCCGAAGAATTCAATCGGACTCGTGATGAACTAACCGACATGCTGGACGTGACGCGTCTACTTTCACAACCAGTTCGTGAACTGTCGCTCGGTGAACGGATGAAGATGGAGTTGATCGCGGCGCTTCTGCATAAGCCCGACGTTCTATTTTTGGACGAGCCCACGATCGGTTTGGACGTGATCGCTCAACATAAGATCCAACAATTTCTCAAGCACTACCAAGAAACTCAAAACAATACGATCCTGTTAACCAGCCACTACATGAAAGACATCTCGGCTCTCTGTAAGCGAGTTGTCATCATCGCCGGTGGGGAAATTTATCACGACGGTTCGCTGGAAGAAATCGTCGACCGTTTCAGCAGCCACAAAATCGTAACGCTTCAAATGGCGAACGATCGTTCGCTGGAAGGTTTGCAAAATCTGCCAAACGTGATCTCCGTTGAGGCTCCCAAGATCAAGTTCCGTGTCGACCGAGAAGACGTTGGCCAAACCCTTGGCGAGATACTTGGCTTGCACGATGTGGACGACATCGTGGTTGAAGATCCTCCATTGGAGGACGTGATCGCGAGTGCTTTCTCCGATGCGGCCGAGCAACAGAAGTCGCAACAGGAAACGATCGAGGCCAGCAGCCCATGAGCCAAGCTATTCCTGTCGCAGAACAATCGCTTTCGTTGATGCAACGTGCTCGCATTTGGTGGACTTTCTTCCAAGTCGCAATCAATGAGCGGCTCGTCTATCGTGGCGATTTCATGATCGGCACGCTGATGCGATTCCTGCCGACACTGACTCAGATTTTTCTCTGGTGGGCGATCTACGATGTCGTCGCACAATCGGGATCGGACTCGATCGCCAGCTATCGATACGGCGACATGGTTGCGTACTATTTGATGGTCACCATCGCGCGAGCTTTCTCGAGCATGCCGGGATTGACCAGTGGAATTGCGAATCAAGTCCGTAACGGAGAAGTCAAAAAGTTTCTGATCCAGCCGATCGATATGCAAGGCTGTTTGCTGGTCCAACGGATTGCCCACAAACTGGTTTACTATCTGATCGCGACGTTGCCGTTCGCATTGGTGTTCTTCCTGTGTCGAGATTTCTTTATTGATGGCTGGCCTTCGACCGAAGTCACCATTGTCTTTTTTGCGTCGTTGATCCTAACGTTTTTGCTTGGATTCTTTATGGAGTCCGCGATCGGGTTGATAAGTTTTTGGTTCCTAGAAGTGACGTCGCTAACGTTCATCTACATGCTGATGAACTTTCTGCTGTCGGGCCACATGTTTCCGCTGGAGCTGCTGCCTGAGTCGCCGATCAACGTTCGAGGCTTCGTTGAGTTTCTTCCGTTTAAGTATCTGGCCTACTTTCCGGCGGCTGTTTTCTTGGGCAAGGTCGAAGGCCCTGAAATGTATCGCGGTTTGGCGATCGAAGCGTCGTGGGTTCTGTTCTTCATCATCATCTCACGAATCATGTGGATTCGCGGCGTGAAGCGTTACAGCGGATACGGAGGATAGGTCTGTGTTTCAAGAGAACCAATACAAGCCCGAAGCGCAAGCGAGTGGTCGCTTGTTTCGGAAGAATAGATCTCGCTTAGCGACGACGCGACACATGCAAACGACCACTCGCTTGCGCTTCGGGCCTGTACTTGCGACGACGCGATACATGCGAACGACCACTCGCTTGCGCTTCGGGCTTGTAATTGCGGCGAGGCTTGCAGCATGAATCCGTCCTACCTGAAAGTCTTCCTGACGTTTGCTCGTAACTCGCTGGTCCGCGACATGAGCTTTCGTTTCAATTTCATTTTGACCTGTTTCGCGTCGGTGTCTTGGGCGCTAATGAACTTTCTGCTGTTCAAAATTATTTATCAGCACACCGATTCCATTGGCGTCGATACGGGCTGGCACGAGAACGAGTTCTTCATCTTTTTGGGGACGATCTGGATCATCAACAGCTTGATTCAAACGTTCTTCATGGCGAACGCGGAAGGGTTTTCGGAAATGATCCGCACCGGCAGCTTGGACTTTGCATTGCTCAAGCCAATCGACACCCAATTCTTGATTTCGTTTCCTCGAATCAACTGGGCGCAAATTCCAAACGGCTTGCTTGGGTTGTCGCTAGTGATTTATTCTCTGCGCGCGTTGATGAACGATTCGGAGAAAGTCATTTCGATTGGTCCCGTTGAATGGATCCTCTACGTGTTCTACATCGGCTGCGGCGTCGTCGTGATGTACAGCGTGATGATCATCCTTGCGTCGACAAGCATCTGGCTGGGTCGGAATCAGAATCTGCACACGTTCTGGTTTTACATCACGAACTTCTACCGCTATCCGATGGAGATCTACCAGAAGTCAGGAATTGGAATGGCTTTGTGGGGCACGTTCACTTTTGTGATTCCAATTCTTGTCGTGTCGAACGTTCCGGCTCGGATTTTAGCTCAGCCGTTGGAGCGAGGTTGGTACGACTGGCAATCGCTGTACGCGATCTTTGCTGCGGCGGCTTCACTGGTGGTCAGTCGCTGGGTCTTTAAATTCGCGCTCTCGAGTTACCGAAGCGCCAGCTCGTAGAAGAAACAACACCCTCCCTGTGGGGGCACTTCGTGGTATTTAGTGGCTGGAGAACTCGTTTAACGGCAATGCCGTTCAATGAAGGTGATGTCACCCTTCGTTTTGCCTTTTCAGTAGGGTCGTTGCAGTTGGGGAGGTGGCATAAGCCTCTGGCTTGTGGACATACAGAACACAGGCCAGAGGCCTATGCCACCGAGACTTTGCCTTCATTGAACGGTATTGCGTTTAACGGCAAGCCGGAGGTGACTGTGTACGAGGAATGCAGACGCAGTCGCCTTCGGCTTGCCGTTAAACACCGTTAAACAATTCCGAAAAAACTGACTTACCCAACAGTAGCTGCAAGGACCAATTAACATCCATGATGAGCCCCCTGTGGGATGGTGCAAGGCCAGCGGAGGATTGAAACAATTTCGAGGATCGCGGAGTACTCAACACCATGAACACAAATCTTGCGATTGAGACCGACTCACTATCCAAATTTTACGGAGACTTCCAAGCGGTTGATTCCGTCGACCTCACAGTAGAAAAAGGCTGTTTGTACGGATTCCTCGGTCCAAACGGTGCCGGCAAGTCAACGACAATCAAGATGTTGACCGGAATCCTCAAACCGTCTTCGGGCTCGGTGAGACTACTCGGCGGCGATCCTTGGAATCAAACTGAAGCTTTGCAAATCAAGAAACAGATCGGCGTCGTTCCAGAAGATCTGGCACTGTTCGACAACCTCACCGCACGAGAGTATTTGACTTTCGTCGGTCAAATGCACTTGTTGGACAAAGCCACGATTCTGCAACGCGGCGAAGAATTGCTCTCCTTGCTGAAGCTCGAAGGCGTGGAGAAAAAACTGACCGTCGAATACTCGCACGGCATGAAAAAGAAGCTTGCCCTTGCGGCGGCGCTATTGCCGAATCCGAAGCTGCTGTTCTTGGACGAACCGTTCGAAGGCGTCGATGTGGTGACGGCGAAAGTCATCCGCGACTTGCTGTTGAACTACGTTGCAAAAGGCTCAACCGTTTTTGTGACATCCCACGTGATGGAAATCGTCGAACGAATTTGCACTCACGTCGGAATCATTGCCAATGGAAACCTTGTCGAACAGTGTTCGCTAGATGACCTCAACGCACGCAACAGTTTGGAGAATCGCTTCATCGAATTGGTCGGCTCAAACACCGACGAGAAACCAAATTTGGACTGGCTCGACGGCGGCGAACGCTCAGGCAAATCGGCCGCGGAGGCATCCGAATGAACTGGAAGCAGCTGACCGGCCCGATTGAACTTCGGTTCCGATTGATAAAAAATCAGATCGTGAAAGGGGGCACTTTTAACACCGCCTTTCTAACGGTCGCATTCATCCTACTGATCTTCATGTCCGTAGTTTCGTTTTTAGGCACAGTGATCGGCGGCGCTTTATTACTGGGCCCACTGCGCGCCGAATGGATTGTATTGACGTGGAACGTTGCCACTCTGGTTTTCATTGGAAGTTCAATCTTTGAACTTATGAATAGTGTGCAACAAAACGATGCGATCGAAATTGATCGCCTGCTGCACCTCCCGTTGACAATGGGAGGTGCCTTTTCGCTCAACTATCTGAGTTCATTGGCCAGCCTCAACATGCTGATGTTGGCTCCGATCGTGATTGGCTTGGCCATTGCGATGCCGATCGCCAAAGGCTGGCACTGCTTCATAGCGATTCCACTATCGGTGTCATTTTTGTTCATGGTGACGGCGCTGATGTTTCAACTTCGCGGCTGGTTCGCGGGGTTGGCAAAGAACAAAAGGACCAAAGGCTGGCTGATGATTGTGGTCCCTTTTGCTCTTGTTGCACTCATCCTAGCGATGACTGAATTCGCCAAATCGAGTCCGATCCAAACCGTGATCAGCGAGAATCCTCTGGGATTTATGACTTTGGGTATTGATGCCGCAAATCGAAATGCAAATCTGCTGCCCGGATTGATTGGTACGGCTTGCATGACGACGATTGGAGTTCTCAGTCTGTTCTTGGCCTATCGAAAATCAATGAAGCAATACACTGGGGCAGATATTGCGACACGATCTAACACCCGTAAAGTATTGGCGGCCACATGGGAACAGAGCAGCCAATTCAACAAACTTCCTTGGACATCGAAACCGGAATCTGCTGTTGCACTGGCTGAACTCAAATGCCTTCGTCGAGCACCGGAAATTCTAGCCGCGGTCATTCCGTTGATTGCCGCGATAATTTTTGGAAGCCCTTACCTAATTGGCATCGAAGGCTACAACGTCTCGCCGTTCTTCAAAACTCAATTGCCGGTCGCAGTGATCTTTCTAACTTTGATCGGATTTCCCGCGTTTCTGTTCAGCACTTATAGTTACGACCGCGACGGATTTCGAGCCTTCATGCTTTCGCCGCTTCCTCGTGAAACGATTTTGCATGGAAAGAATCTGGCGGTCGGTATCCCCACGGTCATTTGCGGGTGGGTCAGCCTGTTGGTTCTGCAGATCTTTTTGCCGGTTGGCCCGATCTGGTTTCTCGCTTCACTCATTCAGGTTCCTGCGGCGTTTCTGCTGATGTGTTTTGCGGGGCACATCGTTTCGATCTTCACGCCAATTGGATTCAAGCGTGGTTCGATGCAGCCTGTTAACCTCAAACTCGTTCCTGCGATTGCGATTTACGTAGGCGTTCTTGTGGGGCCGATGCTGGCGGTCCTCCCGGCGAGCTTTGCTCAAGAGCTATCGAGGTTCGCGGGCTTTTACTTCGGTGCTTCGTTTGCTTGGCTGTACGTATTGATATCAGTGATTCAACTGGCGGTCACGTGGGTGATTTATCGTAAAAGCCTGCCGATGATTGCGTCATGGTTGTGGAATCGCGAGCCAGAGATTTTGGAAATGGTTGCGAATATTCCAGAGTAGAGGCTATTTGGGAGGTCTTGTTTGCCGGCACTACCGCACAACCTCAATCGCCTTTTCCAGAAGCTCGTCTTTTCCATCGCGAATGCCCTGAACGGTTGGCTCCATTGGAATTGTTGGCTTCACACCAAGGACATGATGCTGTGAATCGTCATGATTGATGACACGCATTCCGGTGTAGACAACTCGGTAGCCACCGGGCAGCTCGAAAGGATTTATATTCCCGTTGGCTCCTGCGGTTGGTGAACCAATAATTTCGGCAAGTTCATAGTTTGCCACGATTGCCATGCAGCTTTCCGCATAACTGATGGCGGAACCATTGGTGATGAAAGCGAACTTCCCCTTGAAGCGAGGTTCTCGCGGTGGCATCTCCCAACGACCTCGTTTGTCAAAGTCAGCCATGTCGACACGGTCAGGGCGAACCTGCTTTGAAACCAGCCATTGCGCTGACTGCATATGATCGTCCGTCATGTGCTGGAAAAGATACTGAGTCCCGCGAGGATAGCCGCGCATGTCGAAAACGATGCCTTTCGCGTTGGCGAACTTCTCAATCATCGGATCGACGTCCTTCGGTTCGGCTCGACCAAGATCGACGTAGTAAATTGCTCCGCTGCCATCTTTTTCGCCTTCTTCGATCGTGTCAACGACTTCGCGTTTTTTCACAACAGGTGGACGATCGGTTCCTGTTTGTAGTTCGGACTCCCATTCCTTGTCGCCACGTTTTAGCTTGAACGCGACGCGCTCGCGGCCATCAAAAACGACGCTAAGTTGAGCCAGCGATCGATAGCGCTTCCATTGTGGCGAGCCAGAAATCAAAGCTTCCTCTTCAACCAAGCAATCGATACTCGGTTTGCCATTGATGTGAGTCACAACGTCGCCGACCTGAATCGAATCATCATCGCTGGCAAGCACAACCAATTGATCTTCGACCCAACCGAAGCTTAGCGTCAGAAACTTCATGTTTTGGTAACGCATCGGATCCATCACGTTTCCGTGTCCATCATGAAGTTGAGCCACGAGCCACTGCAAACTTTTGGTCGCGGTCTTCCGATCGTCGGCGGCAGCCGCCATCTTCATGCTGGAAACCAAGACGCCGTCCCAGTCCGTTTCAACTTGATCGAAATATGGGTAGAAATGCTGGAAGATGCTCCATGTTATTGCGATGTTCGCAGTTGCGATCACGTTGTCACTCTCGTTTGAGAAATCGGCTACGCGTTGAACGAAGCGATCGACCTGCTCATCGTCACCTTTTTCGTATCGAGCACCCGCAGACATCGCCAATGGCATCCGGACGCGCAGGCCTGTTGCCACTTCCGCGTCGACGACTTCACCAAGTTTAGGGACGACGTCCAAAAAGCCAGCTGACGCGGCACTTGTTTTGGTCTGAACTGCGATCCGCATCGCCTGATCGCCCTGCGCGACATCTTTGGTTTCCGAAACGTAGTCGTATCCTTGTGCCGTTCCGAACCAACCTTCGGGCGACGAGTCACCGTCTTCAAAGTTAGCGTTTCTGATTTCAATTTCCGACCAGTCGTCGCCGTCTTTGACCTCCAAACGGGCATCGTCAATTAGGCCGCTTCCTTTGCCCATCATCATGACGCCGAAAGTAATTAGCTCGGCATCGTCGTCGACAGTTCCTGAAAGTTCATACTCGGCCCATTCGCTACCGGTGATCGGACGGTTTCCCATGTTGTCAAACAGACCTTTCTCCTCCGATTCGCGATCCACTCGAAACCAACCCTGCAGACGGCAAGGCTTTTGGTCGACTTTTGCCTGAAAGCGAAAACGGATCTCTTTACCTCGCAAGTCGTTGGCATCCATGGCTTGGAGCACGTTCGCAAACGGTGCCGCGGGAGCAGACGTGATGACAGCTCGATTCGTGCGGGCACTTCGATACATTCCTTTTTTGCCGCCAAGCCCGACACCGAAGTGTTGCCACGCGAGGACTTCGCTGGCCGGCACTTCCTTGGTTTCCGGGAGCTCTTTCTGCTGCCCTTCGTAGAACTGAAGATCAACGACGACGGGGCCAAAGATCTTCTGGAGGACTTGCTGCGTCGACTCATCGTCGGGAGAATTCAGAACTTCGTTCGCTCCGAAGATTGCCATTTGATTCCAGTCCAGCAAACTGGCTTGGTCGCTGGGATGGAAGAATCTTGCGTAGCCGTAGGTTCTTGCGAACGCGGTCAGCTTCTGCATTTGGAGATCCGACACTTCATCCGTCGCGGCCCTCAATTCAACCGGAACAGAAAACTGCAGAAGGACGACACTGAAAACGACGCATAGCTGCAGTGAAAGACGGCTCATAACTTGTTTCCCATCGCGTTTGAATTGGACACCAGGATTCAATTTACGGGAGTAAACGCTTGCCCGCAAACAACTCAATGTGAAACCCGGCTCCAATCGGAGCCATGGTAAATCGGGTTGTGCCCAATATCCGGTCCAAGCTTGAGACACTTGTTCAGACTGTAGTGGGGCCGTTCGGAACTATGGACTCTGCCAGCAAAACCGTCGAAACGAGGAGAAGAGCTGTGGAAATCCAGCGACGGCGCTGGGGGACTACTCTTGAGACACCACCAAAGACCAAAATTTGTTGCATCCAAACAGATTTCGACTCAAAATTACTCAGATTTCAAGGTTGGCAAGTTATACTACTTGGGCAACTTTAGATGAGCAAAAACAACAAGATCAACGCACAAGTCTCGCCGACGCCTCAGAGACGACACGGAGCCGAAAAGAATGTCAAAACTGATTCCGATGGAACAAGCCGCAACGATGTTGGGCATGTCAGTAGATCAAATCAATGAGCTTCGGAGTAACCAAGAGATCTTTGGTTACAAAGATGGAGGCACGTGGAAGTTCAAGATGACCGAACTTGAACGCGTGGCAGACAACTTGGGAGTCAGCCTTGGTGGTGCGGACGATGTGGCTGGTGCAATCGGTGGAATGATCGGCGGAGCAAAAGACAAAGCGAAGGACGTTGCAGACAGTTTCGACGATCTCGATTTCGGCGATTCAGAAGAGCTCCTGTTGGATGACGATTCGTCGGCTGATTCAATGGATCTCGATATCGACGAAGACTCGTCGGTCGAATTGATGCAGAGTGCAAAATCATCGGACATCTTCAGCGACCTCGAAGAGGACGGCGTTACTCTTGAAGACAGCGGACTGTTGCCATCCGGAACCTCAAAGGATCTCGACGACAAAGACGAATTGGTCATCAGCAACAGCGACGAAATCGACTTGGGCGAAAGCGGCAGTCTGAAACTCAAAGAGGAGAGCTCGATTAGTCTCAATGAGAGTGGCGTACTCGATCTCGGTACGGCATCAGAAGTCCTCGACAACGATGACCAACTCTCGTTCGGAACGAGCGACATCAGCCTCGCTTCGGGCAGTAGTAAGAAATTGAAAGACGGTGACACTGGATCTGATGTTCTCGATGGCGAAGCTGCTGCTTCTGGAAGTCCATCGGACACCGGCAAGATGCTCGGCGCGGACAGTGGCGATGATTTGCTACTCGCCGAAGACGATCTTTTCGAAGACGATCTCGTGCTCCAAGACAGTGCTTCATTCGCAGACAGCTCAGACATGGGCAGCGATTTCGACGAAAGCGACTTGATCTTGGACGATAGCGATTCAAGTTCAGAGCTCGCTTTGGAAGCCAACCAATCAGGCATCTCACTCTCTCCAAACGAGAGCGGCATTTCTCTGGGCGACGAGCCTCTTGAGCTTGGTGGATCGGATATTGACGCGCTGGAACTTCCTGAAGACGACATGATCGTTCTTGAGGACGCAGCCGACCCTGAAGCAGCCACGATGATGCAGGAAGATGATTTCAACTTGACGCCGCTCGAGCAATCACTCGATGGCGACGATTCAAGTGGATCTTCATCGCAAGTCATCGCACTCGAAGATTCTGAAATCTACGCTGACGAATCGGAAGCAACGATTCTCGGTGGAAGCGATGACGCCTTTGGTGCCCCCGCGATGGTTGACGACGGGATGGGCATGACCGAAGCCGGATTTGTCGGCGCTGGCGCTGCTGCCGGAGCAATGATTCCGGGCATGGCGATGGACGGAACGATGGTCCAAACAGGACCAATGGGACCACCAGAAGCTGAATACTCACTGCTCAACATTCTTTCTCTTGCTGGAGCTGCGGCGATTCTATTCCTCGGTGCTCTGTTGGCGTTCGACACATGTCGCAACCTTTGGGTTGGTGATGGTTCGGTCGTATCCAGCGGATTCCTCGACTTCGTGATCCGCACACTCGGCATGAAGAACTAGGCTTTCCTGTAGCAAAAGTCGTCAAGACGACCACTAAGCAAATCACGAAGCGATCAGCAATTTCTGCTGATCGCTTTTTTTGTAGCCTGAGATATTGAAAACAACACGAAGCTCAACTCTTCTCCAACAATCGGAGCTCCACCTACATCAACCCTCTGAACTGCTCGCTGCGGTGTGCCAGTCTCGTTTGAATCCTTCAAACCCATCCACATCAACTGCATGGCAATCCGAACAGTTGACCAGCTTCGCAAACTCATCCTTTTCAACCGTTGCCGCCACGTGGCATTTCGAACAATCGGCGAGCCCATCCGGATGGGACTCAAAAAAATGCTCGTCGCCATAAAACCAACCTTGGAAAACTTCTTTCAGCGTGGCGTCTTCGTCCGCGACTTTTCGATGGCACTGATTGCAGTTATCAAATTCGGCCAATTGCGAATGACCATGCAACAGATTGAACGCCTTCACATTGAACGCAACCGAAGTCAGGTCAGAGTCGGACGAATTCAAATCAACGGTCGCCACATCCGAACCAGAAACCTTCTCACTGATCGGCGCAAAAGAATAACCCACCAAAACGCCGGCCAGCATGGCAGCAGCTGCAGTCGCCAGAATTGCAGTCCATCCAAACTGGATACCACCTGCCACCGAACGCTCCGCAAATTCGTCATTTGCAACAAGATTCGAAATCACAACGTCCAACTGATCCGATGGGCCACGCAACTTCATTTGTTTCAACAACGATTCAACATCGGACGATTGGAAACTGCGAGATTCGTTCAGGCTCATATTTGACCTTTCAATTGATTTTCCAGTTTGATCAGCGCTCTTCGGTATCGAGTTGCCATCGTTTTGGGAGATGTTTCAGCCATTTCACCAGCTTGCTCAAATGTCAAACCTGCAAACATTTTCAAAACGACCACTTCCCGCTCCGATTCAGCCAATTCATCGATCGCTGCCCGAAGCATTTCTGCTCGTTCTTCTGTCAGCAGAGAGTCTGGTGGCGAAGGAGTATTGTCGGTTTGCTGAAAACTCTCAAACAAACCTTCACTCAATCGCCGTTGATGGTGGTGCTTCCTTTGCAAATCGACGGCACAATTTCGCACACACCGAAAAACATAAGGAACCATGTTCTGTTGCTCCATTTCCTTCACTGCATTTGAACTCCGATGCAAACGCGTAAATGCGTTCTGAATCGCGTCTTCTGCCATTTGCGGGCAACCAAGAATCGAAAGCGCGTACGAAAACAAACCTTGTCGGTGTTCTCGATACAGGCTTTCCATCCACTGTTTCATGAATTCCGTTCATTCCCTGGCGATCAAGTCTTGGCAGTAAATATTAGACGTTTGTCGAATCGATCTTCCTTCAAAAAAGTTTGAAGAAATTATGGGCGGCCACACGTTATTGAGACAGATGCGGTTCTCAGCAACACGGATTGCGACATTATGTCTGATCCATCCAAATTGATTGCCCATAGGACTGTTTCCAGTACCGCCTATAATCTGTCATTGATATTCACCGGCTCTCTAACCAACTATTTTTGTGCTCCGTTCAATCTTTAAAAAACCAATCCATTCGAGCTTCATTGTCACTGCAATCGGTTGCGCCGCCATTTTGTTTTCGCTGACCGGTTGCAAGGATTCGCCTCAGATCGTGAAACATCGTGTCCCCAAATCTCAATCGGGGCTCGAGGGAATTCGTCCACTGGAAGATTCATCATCTTCAGGCAGTCCGGCGCCAGCCTCCAGCATGCCAACCCCGGAAGGGTGGAATCGTGAAAAATCGAATCCGATGTTCCCGAGCGACAAATTTTCCAAAACGATCGACAATAATGAAGTCATCCTAAGCGTCATGTCTTTGCCGTCTTCGAATGACTGGCAATCGAATGTTGTACGCTGGCTGGGCCAAGTCGACATGACGAAGACGCCAGAGGAAATTGACGAGCTAACGACGGAAGTCAAAGTCGACGGAAAGACATCGCAAAAGATTCGCTTGTTCAAAGATGACGACGACAGCACGGCGATTGTTGGTGCGATGGCCGTTAAAGGTAATCTCGCCTGGTTCATCAAACTGACCGGTAAAAAGCCTGCCGTCGAAGCCACAGAAAAAGAGTTCGACGACTTTCTCAAGTCGTTCAAGTTTCCATAAAGCAAAGCTGGTTTCAGCTTCTAACCGCCGCAGATTTTCAAATCAAAAAACGATAAGCAGATAAATCATGGCCACTAACACGCTTCCATCCAAGTCTGATTTAAAGGCTCGCAATGCCGAACTCACGGCGACCGTCATTGCGTCTGCGATCATTTCTCCACTGGCGTCACTCAAGCTGACTGTCTTTCTGTTGGTTACAGCAATCGCCGTTGTCTTCATCGCTACGTTGCAGCAAGCTTCGGTCGACATGTGGACCGTGAAGAACATGCACTACGACAACTGGTTTGTGAAGATTCCATTTAAAGCATTGCTGATCGAGCGTTGGTTTCCAAATTACCAAAACGTTCCAGGAAGCTTCGTCATTCCCAGCGGGAAACTGATCATTTACGCACTAATTGTAAACCTAGTTGCGGCTCATGTTTTACGTTTTCGAATCAAAGCCAAAGGCATCAAGCTCTGGCTGGGCTTGGTCACTGCAGTCGTCGCCGCAGTTATCACGTGGGCAATGTCGTTCAACACACTTGGAGCCAATGGATTTCAGAAAGCTCCACCAGTCAGCTACGAACAAATGTGGCTGATCATGCAAGTGATTCTGCTAGGCCTTTCATTGAGTTGTGTCGCAGGAATGTTCTTGACCGAAAGCGGAAAACGAATCGAAAAAGCAATCTTGTTCACATTCGCTTTCCTCGCCGCGTCGGTACTCGTCATCACGATGTACCTTGGCAAGGACGCATTCATTGGCGATTCAGGAATGCGGATTCTATGGCAGCTGGGACAATCAACCGTTGCGGCATGCGTTGCTTGGGGAGCCTGCATTTTGCTGTTCCACCGCAAAGCCGGCATCGTTCTTTTGCACTTCGGTGTCGTTGGGCTGATGGCGAACGAGCTCTACGTAACCTACACCAATCAGGAAACCAGAATTCAGTTTGCGGAAGGCCAAACCACCAGCACGGCCGTCGACATTCGAGCAACAGAGCTGGTTGTGATCGACCAATCGAATCCGGAATTCGACGAGATGGTCGCCATCCCGGAACAGCTTTTGAAATCGGGAC
>CALLUY010000036.1 GCA_938010615.1 uncultured Pirellulaceae bacterium
AAAGGATGCTGGCAGCATCCTCAACGGAATTTTGACGAACCGCTAGTCCTGCGGCAAACTTCTGGAATAGGGCACAGGCTCTTTCGGCGGCAATCGCAAGCCAGTTTCCCCGTGCCATGAATCACGCTCTTCTTCGGTTGCGTAGTATCGCAGCCACGTCTCTTCGTCCTCAACGATGTCGATACACTGCCATCGCAAGTAAGTATCGTTGAGCAAAACCTTCTTCTCTTGGGCAGGTAGAATGTCGCGAACGATCATGCAATAGAGTTGTCGATCAGAAAGATGCTGAGTGTACTCGAGCAAAATATTCTTTTCGTACAATCGCCCGATGACTTGATGCAACTGGTTTCGAAGCTGACTGTCGTCGAGCTCGCTTTGTGCCGGCAGTTCAAGTTCTGGTTCAAACCAACTTGCGATTGGCAAAACCGGTGCTCGCTCCCAAGTAAGAAGGGAGTTGAGAAATTCGTTCTCGTTATCGACGGTCATGCGATCGAGATCAACAAGATACACGGACTCGTCCATGTAGGGCTCGATCTCGTCACGCAGACGAGCGTTTTGCATTAAAAGTTCTACGTTGCTCATGGAGAGTCATAATCCAATGATAAGTGGTTCGCGACTCACTCGCATGGAAATTGCCACGGTGATCGCTCGACTCGCAATTTATCAACGCACAGCGGGCCTACAAGTTTCAACTTGAGCAAATCCGCAATTAATCCACGGTCTCGCAATTCCCGTTTGATACGATCGCCATGCGCCGCAAGGTTTAACAGAAAGTGATTGCGGAAATCGGAATGCAGGAAATCGGAATGCAGGAAATCGGAATAGAAGGGGCAAAACTTGAACGACCGCAGCAGTTTCCGCATTCCGCATTCCGCATTCCGCATTCGAAACTACTTCTTGAATCCAAGCGTTAGCTGCGGATCATCCGACTCGCCATCGGGATTCAGTTCCTTGTACAGCAAGCTCGGCTGGATATCAGTGTTGTTTTGGTACTTGTTACTTTTGTACTCTTGGATGTCACCGCAGATCTGATGATAGAAGATCTGACAAATCGAAACGCCAGGATAGATTTTCACTGGTTGAACAGCAAACATTTCCAGTGTCCAAAAACCCTTGAAACCAACATCGCCAAACCCAGCGGTGATGTGCACGAACAAACCAAGACGACCGATCGAGGAACGTCCTTCGATCATCGGAATCAGATTGTGAGTCTCAGTGTGCTCAACTGTCCTGGCAAGATAAAGCCGGTTGGGCTCGAGAACCATCCCTGATTCTGGAATCGACATTCTGCGGATGCGATTGGCCTTCCGCATGTCCAAAACGACCTCTTCGTAGGTCATGATGTCAGGGTGCAGAGTCAGGTTATAACTGTTTGGATTGAGATTTTCCGGCTTGTACGGGTCGATTTTGATGTTGTCACCAAGGTGCTGTTCAATCTCGCGTCCGGACAAAATCATTTGGTTTTCCAGCGATTTTTGGCAATTTTTGTTTTTAGTCGACTCCGTTGAGTGGCGATTCTGAGGCGACAAGTCGCAACTGTCAACCGCCGCCAAAAACGAAGATTGACCCAACGAGTGATTAGGCCTACTTTTATTGGGTATGAGGCCACAATGTGTCTCCGAGGACCGTGTGAACTGTCTCGCTAAATTTCGGTCAACGTACTTCTTCCAGATGCCAGGAACTTACCATGAGCCAAAACCCGTACCAATCACCACAAGCTGGCGGATGGACCACCGCAGATCTCGCTAACGTTGACGAACGTACAAAATTCATTCGCAATACCTATTTGCACCTCGCGGGAGCCATGTTGGCTTTTGCTGCGATTGACTTCGTTGCTATTAGCCTTTTCAACGAGCAAATTGGTCGACTGACCGCATTGGTAACTGGCGGTTGGACTTGGCTCGTGTTTCTGGGAGGTGTCATGGCGGTGAGCTTTATTGCTGACAAATGGGCGCATAGCAACACGTCACGTGGCATGCAGTACGCCGGTTTGGGCGTTTACACGCTTGCCCAAGCTGTCATGTTCTTGCCTTTGCTTTACATCGCGGCAAACTTCGCTGGCCCAAGCGTTCTCCCTTCTGCCGGAATTATGACACTGGCGATTGTCGGGGGCTTAACGGCGGTTGTATTGCTGACGAAAGCTGATTTCTCGTTCATGCGATACGCACTTTGGGTTGGAGGCATCGCGGCGATGGGGCTGATCGTTGCATCAATCTTCATCGGATTCGATTTGGGAACATGGTTCTCTGCGGCAATGATCGTCTTTGCAGCGGGTTCGATCCTTTACACAACATCCAACGTTTTGCACCACTACAACACGAATCAACATGTTGCGGCATCATTGGCGTTGTTCTCATCAGTGACTCTCATGCTGTGGTACGTCATCCGAATCTTCATGAGTTTCGACGAATAGTCGTCAGCAACCGAAAAGGCATCCATGTCAAAATCCGAGTTCCAGATCCCGGAATCTTTCGATGGCTCGGTGCGCCTTTTTCCGTTGCCAAACATGGTCCTGTTCCCGGGCGTGGTGCAGGCGCTTAACCTGTTTGAACCTCGTTATCGGCAACTGATGGCTGACGTAATGGCGGACGACCAATTGATTACGATGGCGTTGGTGAAACCGGACAATGAAAACCTATCGATGCCCGTCCCAGAGATCTTCGAGACCGTTTGCGTTGGCAAAGTAATGACGCATGCGAAGCTTGAAAACGGCACCTACAATGTGCTTCTGGCTGGCGTTTCCCGCGCGATCATCGTTGATGAACTCGCGTCCGATACGCCATACCGGCAAGCCAAAGTAGAACTGCTCACAGAAGGCAAATTGGACGTCGATCAAGAAGAAGGTTATCGCGTTGAGCTAATTGAACTTTTTAAGAACACCCGCGAAGTCGAATCGCAATTTGACGAAAAAGCTCTCGATAAACTGGTCAGCGACCGAATCGAAGTCGGACAATTGGCGGACTTGATCGCGTACGCATCTGGCATCAGCCCAACGGAACAGCAACAGGTTTTGGAATTTACTGACGTGCGACGGCGTGTCGAGTACTTGATTTCGAAGCTGCAACAGCTCGGCGATAAAGTCGCGTCCAGCGATGGGAGCCCTCGCGATTTCCCGCCAGGATTCAGCCTTAATTAAACCCGGAACTTTGTTTCCACTGCTTACTCCAAGAAACAACATGAAAATATCTATCAAATATTGTGGCTCCTGAGGCTACGTTTCCCGTGCTACCAGTTTGGCAGCAAAAATCAAAGAAGCCCTCAACGTCGATGCTGAACTCATCGAGAGCAGCGGCGGAGTTTACGACATCACGGTGGATGACCAGTTGGTCTATTCGAAACACGACAACGACAATCAGTTTCCAGAGACCGATGAGTCAGTGGTGGCACTGATTCAAGCGGTTTAGTTCGCCGATCGGTCTCGGCCGACTTTCGCATAGACGGGCCCGTCCTACGTGATGCGATCATCACCGACACGTGGATCCGGGCGGCGACTGATATCGTGCTCGACACTGGTGCCGCGACGTATTGCGTCATGGCCGAAGCGATCCTTTAGCTGATCTTTCATCTCATCAAGACGTTCGTTGCGGCCTCGCTCTTCGTTGCCAAACAGCATTTGCTGCTGCATAGAGCTTGATGTCAGATTGCTGACCCCCATGCCGACAAGACGAACTCCGTTTTCGATTTCAACACGTGCCAGAAGCTCTTCCACAGCCTCCTCCAACTCCTCAGTCGAACAGGACGGCTCGGCCAACGACACCGATCTTGTGATCGTGCGAAAATCTGAGAATCGAACTTTGATCTGCACCGTCCGCCCTCGAATTTGGTGACGCCGCAAACGTCTGGCCACTTGCTGCGTCAGTTCCAGCAACCACGCCCGCAACGGCTCGCGATCGATGATGTCGTGAGAGAACGTTGTCTCGTGTGAAACCGACTTTGCAATCCGATCGGGCACAACCGGACGAGTATCAAGCCCACGAGACAATCGCCAGAAATGTTCACTGTTGATACCAAAGAACTGCTTCATCGTGTCCCGTTCGAGCCCACGAAGTTGCTCGATCGTTTTCACATTGAGTCGATGAAACTTTTTTAACGTTTGTTTTCCAACACCCCAAACTCGCTCAATCGGCAACGGATTGAGAAAACCCTCAATATCGTTTGGGTCCACGATGACCAAACCGTCCGGCTTATCCAAATCGCTGGCCAGCTTGGCAAGGAATTTGTTCGGTGCAACTCCCGCCGAAGCCGTCAAGCCAAGCTCACTTTGAATCGCGTTTCGTATCAACCTCGCGATCGTCGGCCCATCGCCAAAAAGTTTTTTGCATCCAGACACATCGAGGAACGCTTCGTCGAGTGCCAGCGGTTCGACCAGTGAAGTGAACCGAAAGAAGATTTCGCGAATCTGCTTTGAGATTTTCGCGTAGTGATCCATTCTTGTTTTGACGAACACAACGTTGGGGCAAAGTCGCAGTGCCTGCGATGAGGGCATCGCACTGAAGATGCCGAACTTTCTGGCTTCGTAACTGGCCGCTGAAATGACGCCACGGCCTTTCGGAGAACCGCCGACAACCACCGGCAGTCCGGCCAATTTTGGGTTGTCGCGAATTTCAACGGAGGCGTAAAACGCATCCATGTCGATATGCAGAATCATGACTTCACTTTTGCTTACTCGCCCACGCCGCAAACTTGGCAATCTGTGGATGCGATTTTAGCAGATCCAAACTGTAAAAATGCCGCCCAAGCTCTTTCTCTTTTGGCACAAACTTATGAACCGCATTATGGCAGTCACGACAAAGTGAAACCGTGGTCTGCATTTGCTCGCGAGAGAAATTCTTTTTGAACCATTTGTTGCTGTGGCAGGTTCGCGGAATCAGGTGGTGCTCCGTCGTGCCTCGCTTGGGCAATCGGAAACATAGAGCACAAACGGTTGCCGGGTTGTTCATTCGTCACTGCTCATCGAGGGGCAAACTGTTGGTATAGTATGACGGATATTGATCTTACAGGTTCGAGCGAGAACGAATGGGCAACAATCCCTATCTTCTATCACCGGATTCCATCCTAGAGCCACCAACGACGCTGGCCGGATCCATCAAGCATCTCGGCCCCGGCCTGATTCTGTCCGCTTCGATTGTCGGATCAGGTGAATTGATCGCGACGACCGTCATGGGTGCTGAAGCCGGATTTGTAACGCTGTGGGTGATCTTCGTAAGCTGCTTGGTGAAAGTCGCGATTCAGCTTGAGTTCGGACGGCACACGATCGCCACCGGTGAAACGACGATGCAGGCGCTGAACCAGTTGCCCGGTCCCAAATTCGGCAAAGCACATTGTTCGATCTGGATTTGGCTGGTGCTGATGACGATCAAGAACCTTCAGCTCGGAGGGATCATCGGCAGCGTTGTCGGAATCTTGATGATCGTCTTTCCCTCGACGCCGCCGTGGATTTTCTTGGTCGGACTTTCGCTTGCCGTATCGTTATTGGTTTCGCTGGGTTACTACACGATTCTGGAGAAAGCTTCGATCGTAATGATCGCGTTGTTCACGATTTTCACGCTGGCGTCGGTCGTGATACTGCAATTCACGGACTTCGCGATTTCCTTTGGCGACATCGCCAGCGGCTTCAAGTTCCAGCTTCCTGCTGCAGCTGTTCTGGTGGCCATCGGAGCTTTTGGAATCACAGGCGTCGGTGGAGACGAGATCATGGTCTACAACTACTGGCTGATCGAAAAAGGATACGCTCGACACACCGGACCAAACGATGGATCAGAAGACTGGGTTCGCCGCGCCAAAGGTTGGATTCGGATCATGTACCTCGATGCGATTCTTTCGATGGTGATCTACACGGTGGTGACGCTGGCGTTTTACTTGCTGGGCGCCGCGATCTTGAATTCTCAAGGTCTCGTGCCAGAGAAGAACATCGAGCTGGTTGAAACGCTGTCGCAGATCTACACCGAGACGCTGGGAGAAGGAGCTCGGCTGGCGTTTTTGGTTGGTGCGTTTGTTGTCCTGTTTTCAACACTCTTCGCCGCGCTTGCAGCTTGGACTCGGCTGTTTGGAGATGCGCTTGGGCAAATCGGATTGTACGACTTTCAAGATGAGAAGCCGCGTCGAAAAGCGATCGCATTTTTCGCGTGGATGTTTCCTGCAGTCTGGAGCGTCACTTATTTGTTTATCGCCAAGCCAGCGTTTATGGTGATCGTGGGAGGGGTGATCACGACGTTCATTTTGGTGTTGGTAGTATTTGCGGCGATTGATTTCAGATGCCGCCGTACGATTCCGGCGTTAAGGCCGTCGATTTGGTTTGACATCGCGTTGTGGATCAGCATTGTTGCGATTCTCGCAGTCGCGGTTAAAGCGGTTTACTCGATGTTTTGAATGCGAAGTACAGAGTACCGAGTACCGAGTAACGAGTACCGAGTACCGAGTACCGAGTACCGAGTACTGAGTACTGAGTACTGAGTACTGAGTACTGAGTACTGAGTACTGAGTACTGAGTACTGAGTACTGAGACACGAACCGACTTCACACCGCACACCGAAAACCGAAAACCGAAAACCAAAAAAAGCGACCGCAGGAAGACAGTGTCTTCATGCGGCCGCGCCAATCGCCCTCGTCACCTAAGTGAACTCTTGGGTGTTTCGTTGTCGTCAAACCCTAAGGGATGAATCCCAATCCAAGCGACGCAAGCGTTTGACGCCGGATGCCGTCGCGGCTGAATGGGATCGGATCAATCAACCATGGTGCACAGTTGCCGGGCCGATAGAAGCCAAGCGAATACTGACACTCGTTCATCGGATTGATCGCCGTTCGATACGGGAAGAAAACAATGCTCTTGAAGAAGTGGAACGTCGAATGGATGGGCTGCATGAACGGACCACGCGAGTGACCGTAACGCTCCAATTGAATGTTCTCAAAGTACAGCGGCTTGTGACACAACGATGATGCGTGCCACGTCACTGTTTGTGGAGCCCAATTTCGTTCCAGCGAACCGCGTTGACCAACAGAGCAAACTGAAGGCAGCAACCAGTTCTCTGCGATCGCAGACCAATCCGCCTCGCTAAGTTTCGCATAAGGTAACTTCTGGCTTGAATCGAGGATCACGTAGCCGCGACGAAGGTCAACCATCGTTCCACTGGCCAATACATTGCCCGATGCGTCAGTCCACGATCGACTAATCGATCCCATGGTGTATCGCCGTGAGCTGGCTGGCGGACTGATGTCCAATGAAATGTCCACGATCGACTTGTCAAGCAACAGACTGCGGAACTCGTCACAACCGCGTTCGTCGAACACAGGTGGACCTTCATCCTCTTCGTCTTCCAAGTCAGGATCTTCATCTTCCAAATCGTCCATTTCTGAGTCGAGCGAACTGCGTGCTCGACGTGCCTCATCGGCAGTGTCTTCATCATCCATATCGAGCAACGATGGCCCATCGTCTTCTGTGGAACGCTGTGGCAATTCCCCGTCAGACTGAGATGGTTTATCAGAATCAAGTTCGGCTTCGAGTTCCCGAAGTCTTTCCGCGTCGGATCGCTCCTGCCCGTCGTCTTGCGGAACACGTGTCGTGCTCGCGTTTCGGAATACAGAAGCTTCTGCTTGTCGTGCGGTACGTCGATAGCTCATCGGTCGCGAATGCGATGAAACTTGCGGAACACGAACGCCACTTCCGACAACATCTTGTGCGGAAGCCAATCGTAGTTCAGGCAAGACTTCAGGTTCGTCTTCAACAAAAGACGGAACGACTACTTGGTCGCTGGCGGCCAAACTTCGACGCGGACGATATTCAATCTTTGGAGCTCGCCGCGGCTGATTCATTTCGCGAGACATCGACTCTTCAACCAACATCGGTAGATCGGGTTCAACGGAAGACGTGGCTTCAACGGAAGACGTGGCTTCAACCGTATGGTCAACCAGTTCTATTTGTCGTTGTGGGACAGCTCTGGTTGGAGCCTGAGAAGCCAGTGCTGGCGCCTCCTGAAGATAACTTGCTCGAACCGACTGCGAATTCGTTGGTCGAGTAAATCGCTTTTTGAAAGCCTGCGAAATTCGATCCTGAAGCCCGACAGGTTTCCGAGTTTGATTCGGTTGGGGTGGGGAAACACGCTGCGATGGGCGACGTTGAACTACTTGCGCGGGAGGATTCGAACGAACTGCGGGCTGCACCTGAGTTTGTGGCGCCGGACGCTGAGCGACTCGTTGTGGAGCAGCAACGGGATAGGCATACTGAGCCGGCATCTGTTGAGCTTGCCTAGGTCGAACTTGAGCGTACTGAGTTTGCGTTGGCTGAACTTGAGCAAGTTGAGCTTGCTGATGCTGACCCTGATTCGACATCGCTCTTGAAGCCTGCAGCTGATAAAGCGCCGCGTTGACTTGAGCCTTCTGACCCATTTTGACTGATTCGTTCTGACGTCGCATGTACTCTGACATCTGAGCGATCTCTCGACCGTGGGAATCATCATAGTTGGCTGGCGATTCGTCGTAGCCGGCCGGCGCTACTTGACCACCTTGGGCGATACTTTCTTCGCTCTCTAGAACCGACCAAGCCACCGGCTGAATATGCACAGGTGGCGAATAGCGTTGTTGCTCTTGGCCGTTGGCTTGCGAAACCAGCAAGCTAGGCGAAACAAGAATGGCAGCTCCTGTCAGCAGGACGGCGGTCGCCGATCGAGAAATGAATCGGTGCATTGATACCGAACGCAGCAAGGTTCTGCACAACTGTGTTTTACGTGAAGTCACCTCCAGCACCATCTGTGCTGTAGTTGGGTGCTTCTTGTGTGATCGCAATGTCATGAGGGTGGCTTTCTCTAACGCTCGCAGGAGAAACCTGGATAAACCTGGCATCCCTACGCAGCTCCTCGATGGTCCTCGTGCCGCAATAACCCATTCCGGCTCGGAGTCCACCAACTAACTGGTAAACAAAATCGCTCAACGCCCCCTTGAACGGTACGCGACCTTCAACACCTTCGGGAACAAACTTTCCAGTTCCGGAAGCCGATTGTCGGTAGCGTTCACTCGATCCCTTCGCCATCGCACCGATCGATCCCATCCCGCGGTAAACTTTGAAGCTTCTACCGTGATACAGGATCATGTCGCCAGGGCTCTCCGTCAGTCCGGCAAACAGGCCACCAATCATCACGCAGCTGGCTCCAGCGGCGATCGCTTTGGTGATGTCTCCCGAATAACGAATTCCCCCATCGGCAATGATAGGAATATCGTGTTCGTCAGCCACTTTGGCTGCCTCGCTTACTGCTGAAATCTGAGGAACACCGATTCCACTGACGACTCGCGTCGTACAAATGGAACCCGGCCCAATACCGACTTTGACTGCGTCAACGCCGGCCTCAATCAACGCTTTGCAGCCCGCAGCTGTCGCCACGTTGCCTGCAATCACATCGATATCAAATTTCAGCTTGATCTCTCGAACCGTCTCGATGACGTTCTTCGAATGACCATGAGCACTATCGACGACCAGCACATCAACATCTTTTTCAATCAGAGCAGCGACCCGTTCTAGGTCGTGAACTCCAACCGCCGCTCCCACTCGCAACCTGCCAAGAGAATCTTTGCAGGCGTTGGGGAACCGACGCATCATGTCGATGTCCTTAATCGTTATAAGGCCCTTCAGTTTCCTTTCTTCGTCAATCAGGAGAAGCTTCTCCACTTTTTTTGCCGTTAAAATTTTCTCAGCTTCCTCAAGCGTCACAGTCCCCGTAGCTGTAACTAGCGGTTCGGCGGTCATGACTTCAGACACCGCAATTTCCGTGGTTTCGAGAAAGCGAAGATCGCGACGTGTCAGGATTCCTGTCAGCGTCCCATCCGCTAGCACAATCGGAACACCAGAGACATTGTTTTGGTGCATGATCTCTTTGGCGTGTCCAACGGTCGCTTCGGGGGGCAGCGTTACAGGATCGCGGATAATTCCGTTGGCCGATCGCTTTACCTTGTAGACTTCTTCAGCCTGAAACTCGGCAGACATGTTCTTGTGGATGATGCCGATGCCGCCGACTTTCGCCAAACCGATCGCCATAGAGGCTTCGGTGACGGTGTCCATGGGACTGGATAGAAAGGGGATGTTGAGCCCAATTCGCTTGGTCAGTTGCGTGGCGACGCTGACGTCGGCTGGAACGATTTCACTGTAAGCGGGTTCAATAAGCACATCATCGAAAGTGATGGCTTGGTAGCGAATTTTGTCTTGCATGAGTTGCCCCATTTCCTTGGCTAAATGAAGCACCAGATTATGGAACGATTGGGCTAAATTGGCAATGGGCGGAGTGGGAATGGGAGGTCGGAATTGGGAGGTCGGAAATTGTCTAACGTCTGGCCGCAATACCGTTCAATGAAGCCAGATCGTTTAACGGCAAGCCGAAGGCGACTTCGCCTGCATTTCCGTCGCATAGTCGCCTCCGGCTTGCGTTAAACAATTTACTCTCAGCTTTCTTTCGTGGCTTTTTGTCCAGCAACCCTGCAGGCATTTCCCATTTTCGTTTAACGTCTAGCCGAAGGCGTCGGCGTTTCACACGTTTATTGGAATTCTGTTCCTTCTATATTCATGTATTCCACTTCGCATTGCGCCAGCCAAAATGAAGAATGAACCAAATGAAGCCAATTTCAAAAAGCAAAACGAAAACCAAACAAGCCAATCGAATCGACCTGTTAGAGCTGCCAATTCTCTGTGTTCGCTCTCGCCTATTCGACTTTAAACGCTCCCCACGAAACTGCCGACCCTTTTTGAGCTCCCAGAGCAACCTGAGCTTCTGAACCGGGATCAATCGCGCCGCGAAATATCTCGACTCCATCCAACCGCAAGACAGCCTCTTTTTGCTCGGCATCGTAAGCCAAATTAAGCTTCAGCGGC
>CALLUY010000037.1 GCA_938010615.1 uncultured Pirellulaceae bacterium
ACAGGTTAACCAGGTTTCTTACGGTCATTCTTTTCTCATCAGACTCGACGGGCTGAAAACCGTTGGCTCTGATAAAATCGACTGTTGAGGAGTAGAGTTTGAGAGCGCCCTCCAGGTCATGCCAAGGGCCGAATGAGTAAAGCCTGCCATTGATTTTCTTAACCCACGACCCGCCTCCGGATGGAGTTAGCGGACAACCTTTGGGTTTGACTGGCTTTTCGCGCACAAGCGTGCGGCGTTTGGGTTTGGTCATCTGTAGAGACCTCCGGTACTGGGTTTGAAAAAACAAACTCAACCCGATGCAAAACGGGCCCGCTGGTGCTCAGGGCACCGGTCTTCTACGGTAGAGGTACACGGCAAGAGGCTGATCCTCTTGCTTAACGACCTTCTTAGGATAGTCGTGCGAAGTCCGCACAACTCTTCGTGCATGCTCCGGTTACTTTAACCAGAAAACGGCCAGAACCTGATGTCTGACCTGCGTAAAGTTGTGCAACGGTTGTGCACAACTTTTTCTTCCATGATCTTTCCGTCATCTGAGACGGGAAAAATCGAGTGAGGGCGCAGGGGCTCGAACCCTGGACCTACGGATTAAAAGTCCGTTGCTCTACCAACTGAGCTACGCCCTCGATCCATCGCAAATTGACGCACTGGTCGGCTGCGAGAAGGCAATAAGATGCCCGATCACTTGGTTAGTGTCAAGTGCCTGAGAACAGGTTCGCTGATTTCTTTTTTTAGGCTTCCGATTGAAGCAACTACGGGGTAATTCGAGATCGCAATGGCTAGTCCAGCGAAACGACTTCACCCGCCGAAATTGACCCCAAAGCACGCCAGACCTCCAGTGGGACGTCATTCGAAACGAACCCTACACTGCCGTCCATTCGAGCGACATTGACGCCCAATGGGTGCCAAGAACGCGACGTGACAGAGGCGTAGGTCGCATTCGTCGGATCTCGTCCTTCTTGCTGTGAATTGAAGTCGATATCGTATTCGCGACCCTCAAAACCAAATCCGGTTTTTGAATTCGGCGTAAAAGTCACCGTCATCCCGGCATGATGAACTCGCCCGTCAGTCCAAACAGAATGGCCAGTATTTTTTTGTCGGTCGACCCCAAGCTTCAACTCGCCAGTCGCGGCTCGAAAATGATCGGTGTGGCTCGGCAACGTGACATCGAAATTTGTCGCGTTGCGGATGTAGGCGGTGAACGATTTCACATCCGTAGCACAAATCGTATTGCTGAATCCGTCAGAGATAGAGGCATGAGTCGTCGAATTGCCGACTCGGAAAACTCCATTTCCGGTCTCCCCAGTCGACGGATCAAAGATGAACCACGTGCCCATATTGAATCCATAACTTGTCGAATGCACATAGTTCACTCCGTTGCGAAATCGATTTCCTCCATTGATGTCGCTGGGACAACTGAGTGTTGGCAACGAAAGTGTGTGGACTCCTGTTTCAATCTGATCATGCCAATCAGAATCGAAGTCAATTTTCGATTCAACATTTGCTTGATCCATCAGCGGCAGCAGTTTCGCATGAACGGACCACGAGCCTCGCTTCAATTCGCCGGGCTCCAAGTCAAAGCTCGTCGGAAAGTGAGCGTGAGAACTTTCGTAGAGCAGATTCGCCAAACTCAGTTGTCTCAATCGGTTGGCACATTGAGTTCGCCTTGCCGCTTCTCGGATTTGCTGAACCGCCGGGAGCAACATCGCAATCAAAATCCCAATGATCGCAATCACAACCAGCAGTTCGATTAGCGTGAAAGCTCTCCGATTAGCTGCCTGTAGATTGGATTGGCGAAACGAACAATGCATCCCTCCATTGTTCCTCGCTTTCCATATTTTTCAACTTGCAATTCGGCAATGCCTCGATTGTGAGAATGGATGGCCAAATAGCGTGTCAAATCCTTTCGCCAATTCGATAAAAACCCAATTGGTTGCACGGCAACCTCAGCTACCGCAAAAACGCTTCGTGAAGACCGCCGTCTACGTTGATGATTTGGCCGGTGGTTTTGCTGGATTTGTTTGAGGCGAGGAAATAGATCGCTTCAGCCTGATCCGCTGGTGTGATGGGTTGGCGAGTCAACGTCCGCTGGGCGTAAAAGTTTGCCAGCTTGTTGCGAAGTTCATCGTCAGATTCGGACTCGGCGAATTCGATTTCGTACTTGGTCAGCGAAGCAATCACGCGATCGCGAGGAAACATCGTGCTACCGGCGACAACCGTTGCAGGCGCGACCGCGTTGACTCGAACCAGAGGAGCCATCTCGATCGCCAATTCGCGAACCAAATGATTGGCCGCAGCTTTCGATGTGTCGTACGCCACAGAACCTTTTTTGCCGACGACGCCGTTTACACTGGTGGTGAGAACCACTGCTGCACTGATCCCTTGATTTTGAAGAACGCTGCGAAGTTCATCAACGACGTTGTAGCTTCCGCGAACGTTGACATCGAAAGTGAATTTCCATTTATCGTCGCTTAGAGAACCATCTCGATCGGGTGCCACGAACACGCCTGCCGTTACGATGACTCGATCGATTCCACCGTAGGCGAACAATGTTTGGTCAATCATTTCGCGAATGGATTCTCGCTTCGTAATATCGACGGCTAAACCGATCGCTGGACCACAGCCTGAGATCCCCGTTCCAGCGACACCAATGCCTTGGCCGTAGATCTCTGTGAGTTCGTTCGCGGTCGCTTGTGCGGCGTCGCCAGAAAGGTCCGCACAGACCAAGTGGGCTCCTTCTTTGGCCAACCGGTGAGTAACCTCTTTTCCGATTCCGTTGCCAGCGCCGATCACCAAAACGATGTCTCGCGACATTTCCTTTTCGGGTGGCTTTCGCTTGAGCTTCGCTTCTTCCAGCAACCAGTACTCGATGTCAAAAGCTTCCTGTTTTGGCAACGCGATGTACTTTCCGATTGCTTCGGCACCACGCATGACTTCGACAGCACAGGTATAGAATTCCGCCGTGACTCGCGATTCGCTTTTGTCTTTGCCCCAGGCGATCATGCCGATACCTGGAACCAAAATCACGGTTGGGTTTGGATCTCGCATCGCTGGCGAGTTGTCGTGCTTGTGTGCCTCATAGTAGGCCGCGTAGTCCTCGCGGTATTGCTCAAGCCCGGATTGCAACATCGACTGAAGTGCAATTAGCCCATTTGGGTCTTCTTCGGTCGATTGCGTTGGATCCCAATCAACGTACAGCGGCTTAATTTTGGTTCTGAGGAAGTGATCCGGGCAACTGGTGCCGAGTTCGGCCAACCTTGCGGCGTCATTTGAGTTCACGAACCGCATGATTGAGTCACGCGTTTCGACGGTGCCAACGAATTTGTTTTGCTGGGAAACTTGACCACGCAGCCATGGCAAAAGCTCGGATAGAACTCCGTTCCTTTGTTCATCTGAGAGCGATTGGTGTTTCGAGCCACCGAATGTTTGTTCGCCTTTGTCTTTTGATTCGATGAAAGCAGCCGCTTTGTCGATCAATTCCAAAGTCAGGTCGTAGCATTCTTTGTCGTCGTCTGCCCAGTTGATCAATCCGTGCTGGCCCATAACAAGCCCTTTCAAGTTTGGATTGGCATCGACTTCACGCTTCATCATCAGCCCAAGCTCGAACCCTGGACGCAGCCACGGAACCCAACCAATCTCGTCGCCGAAAATCTCGGCAGTCAGCTCTTTGCTGTTATCGCAAGCCGCGATCGCAATGACGCTGTTAGGGTGCATGTGGTCAACATGACGCGCTGGAAGAAAGCCGTGCAGCGGCGTGTCGATCGAACTGGCACGCGGATTCAGGTTGAATGTGCAGTGCGGAAACTGCCCAACCATATTATCTTCGGCCGGTGTCTTGGGGCCGTTGTTGGGAGCATTCTCATAAGCTGGAATCAGACCAAGAAGCTTGTCCATGTACAGTGATGCGAAATTCGCAAGCTTGGCAGTTCGCAAATCGCCTCCAGATCCCTTGACCCACAGAACGTCCGTTTGCTCGCCGGTTAACGGATCGACCTCCATGACTTTCGAAGACGTGTTGCCACCTCCGGTGTTTGTGATTCTCTGATCCGCACCGAGGCAATTGGATCGGTAAGCCAATCTTTCGGCCGGGGAAAGAGATTGCGCGACGGCGTCGTCCCAATGGCGATCGACGTGGGCTAATGATTTCAAAGTCGACATATTCGTATCTCAGAGGTTCTGTACTGTTGTTCAAAAAGAATTGGCCGCGCGACGATAGGCTTGCGGCGACTAAAGTGTTTGTTTAAGTAGCTGTTTCGCGGCCCATCCACATGGGCGTGGCGACAAACCAAGCGATGGTTCCAGCCAGAGCAACCCACTTCATTGGTCCTGCATCAAGCATGCCCAAGAAATAGAGCACGCTGGGGACAATCGTTACCAGCAAGGCAATCAGCGAAACAATCTTTGCGGTTGAATTCATAATTAACCTTTCACCTGAACGTTTCCTTGTGTCATCTTGCTAAGCACCAGGTAGATCACACCGCAAGCAACCCAACACGGAATGACGGCGTAGGCTGCGAAAATGCCCTGCCAGAAAATCAAGTAAAGCCCAACGGTCACCGGCAGCAGCCAAGCCACCAGAACCGCAATGCTGATCGATTGATTTGTCTTGTGAGCATGTTCATCATTGAGGCCGAACTTTTTCATCAACCAGTAGTCGACAAAGATCACGGCTCCCATGGGTCCCAACACAGTTCCATAGGTGCCAACGAAACCGAGCAACTGGGCCGAAAGATTTGGAAACGCCCCAGCCACGGTCGCGACCGCTCCGGCGACCAACGTCATCACCGTTCGGGAACTCTTGGGCATCATTCCCTGAAAAGCCAAGCCAGCTCGATAGATTGTTGGATTAGCTGTCGTCCAACCTGCGATCACAACGCAAAGGATTCCTGTCCAACCGAGTGCCCCCCAAGCAAGGGCACCTGGGTTGGCAGTGTGATCTTGCGAAAGTTTGATTTGAGCCGCAAGTAGCAAAGCCGCTGCGATCCACGCCATGTAGTGACCTAGAAACATTCCGATCGAAGGAGCCCAACCAGCATTCGCGCTTTTTGCAAAACGAAAAATGGAAAGATCGGCCATGCCAAAATGCATCGCACCGTTACAAAGCCAGGCAAAAACTACGATCTTCCAGAATCCAAACTGCTGCTCGCCGTCCTGAGCCTGAACAAATGCAATCGCATCACTCCACCATTTACCTTCGGAGATTGTCGCCCAGTCCGTCGCCCCCATCTGCGTCAACGATACGATACCGCAGGCTGCAAAGATTCCAATCATCCACGGTGCAGCAATGTTTGCGAATCGAGCAACGGTCGAATATCCAGATGCGGCAACGATGGCGATCACGATTCCCACGAACGCCACGAGGCCAGTGAACGAAGGTGCTCCCAAACCGAACATGTCTTCTGGGATGGCATAGTCGATACCAAACGGAATCCCAACCGCACTGGCTGAGACCGTGATCATTGCTCCAGCAAGGAAGCAGAACAGAATGCCGTTAACCAGGTTATAGAGCTTGACCAGTGATCCGCCCGCAATCCGCTCGAGCTGGTAGTACAGCGTCATTCTTTTTGCGATTGCGATCGGGGCGACGAGAAATCGCCAAGTCAGCACGGCCAGAATGTTTCCCAGCAGCAAACCCAGAATCAAGTCCTGCAAACTTGCTCCGGCTGACAAGAACAGAGGACCGATCATGAATTCGGTACCAGCTGCGTGCTCTCCCGCGTACATCCCCCAGAATTTGCCCTGTCCAAGCAACGCGCTTTCGGGCACTGGTTCTCTTTCGAACTCGCCGCCAGTCTCAGATTTTTTCTCAGTCATACCGTCAGTTATTTGAAGGGGAGTCTTCTGTTAGCGAATCGTTCAAACTCTCTCAGTTACATCGCTTCGTTGCAATTGAACCTGACCTTCATATTGCTTGACATCTTTCAACCAATCGGCACCAATCGGAACTCCTGAGCAAAGGCAGTAGTAATCCCAGACAGCTCCAAATGGCATGAACTTGAGCTCTTCCATCAAAGCCAGTCGACTGGTGTAGTCACCGTCAAGTTCGAATTGTTTAAGCTGATCGGTTGGCTCCAGCATCGCCGTAAGCAACGCTTTGATCATGTTTCTGGTTCCAATCACCCACGCCGCGACGCGGTTGATACTGGCATCGAAAAAGTCCAAACCAATGTGAACTCTGTCCAGACTGTCGGTTCGAACAATCTCCTGAGCGATCGCCTGAAGTTCATCAGTGTATGTGACAACATGGTCGCTGTCCCAGCGAACACCTCGGCTAACGTGAAGCAAAATTTCCGGCAGGTAAAGTAGCACGCTAGAAAGCTTATCAGAAATTACTTCCGTCGGGTGGAAATGGCCCGCATCAAGACAAAGCAGCTTCTTTCTGGACATCGCATAGCCCAGATAAAACTCGTGAGATCCAACGACGTAACTTTCTGAACCGATGCCAAAGAGCTTGCACTCGACCGCGTCAAGATTATGTTGCGGATTGATTTCCGGGGCAAAGATCTCATCAAGCGAAGCAGCTAAACGTTGCCGTGGCGCCGACCGATCAGCAGGAGTATCTTTGAAGCCATCGGGCACCCAGAAATTGTTGATGCAAGGCGAGCCCAAAGCTTTGCCCATCGCAGCACCGATTTCTCGCGACGCAATCCCGTGTTCGATCCAGAATTGTCGAATCCCGGCATCAGCGTGCGACAGAGTGAATCCATCCGAAGCTTTTTCATGCGAAAAGAACGACGGGTTGAAGTCCAAGCCAATTTCCTGTTGCCGAGCCCAATCGATCCAACCCTGAAAGTGTTCCGGGCCGATTTCATTTCGATCCGTGGGCGTGAGGAACTCACCGTAGATCGCGTGCAAATTCAGCCTGTGATTTCCGGGGAGGAGCGAATACGCTTTCTCCAAATCACCGCGAAGCTCATCGATGCTTCTGGCCTTGCCCGGATAATTTCCCGTGACCGCGATTCCGCCACCCAACTCCTCAGCATCGTGCTCGAAACCGCCAACGTCATCGCCCTGCCAACAATGAACTGAGACCGGAATCTTCTTCAGTTTGGCAAGGACTGCCGCGACGTCAATTCCAACAGCCGCATATCGCTCCGATGCGAGCTCAAATGCGATTTCAATAGAGTTGTCGCTACGCGATTCGCTCATCTGATTCCTTGCGAAAAAATCGGGTTGAATTAACTATTTGGCACCGCTGAGGCGAAGCTGATTTCAAGTCTCAACGTGGTATAGCTATAGCTTATCCAACGGGCCTTGCATTCGCTGAACAGTACGCCTGTCGTTTTGCGACACTGGTGACTGAACAGCCGAATTCTCTGTTCCATGATTCACAGAATCCAGAATCTAGGATCCAGAATTCCAACTTGGCAAAGTTCAACAACTCGTCCTAAAAGCGGATGACGCTGGAAACTCAAAACTGCTTCACTCCCCTTCGGACTCCACATCAATTTCTGCTTCTTCAGGACCGGAATCTTTGGCTGATACATTCCCAGCCCACATTCGATCGTATTTTTTCGCGTCACTTATTTCGAGGATCTCGTTGTCAGCCAATGCGACGCGCCGCATACCATCAATGCCGACTTTATCGAATATCAACGGGGACCGATCCTCATCCGTCCGTATCTTTAATCCAAAGCGAATCTGAAAGGGCTCTCCATCAGCATCGCTGATAAAAATGTCGTCCAAATTTTCCAAGTCGCTGCTGGACAAACCAAGTCTTGGCGGCACTCGTTCATCATTTTTGATGAAGTTCTTCAATTCGTCCGCGTCCTTGGGCCCAACGCTGCCGTTCACGCTTGCGAACATCACGTAAGAATTGGCAAGCTTTGACATGTTGAGCTTGTTCATCTCCCTGAAGGTATCCATCGTTTTGTCGCCGCCGCAACCAATGGCTAAGCCGACAAAACAAAGCAGCAAAAACTGACACCGCATGCGTCCCAAATTCATCTCAATGACCTTTATAAAACAGCTTGCAAATGGAACACCCCCAACGATTCCATGAACCGTCGGGAGTGTTTTCATTTATCCCGCAACAGAGCCAAACCAGCCGCAATCAATCGCCATTGCAACAGTTCGACACTTTCTAGTGATTACAAATCGTTGATGTTGGTGATGTCACCGTCGTTTCGAACTCCAAGACGAATAAAGCTAATTCGTTGAACGTCCATTGAAACGGAGTGGGTAGAACCGTCGCCCAAAACGCAACTGAAGGTGCCCGGGTGAGCCGAGCCAAATCCACCTAGTTGAGAGAGAGTTCGTTCGTTGTCCGAATACGCAGCAACCGAACTACCTGTTCCAGCAAACCCTCCACGGGCGTTGGAGTGGAAAGGTCCCAAAATTCCTCGGTTTTCAATATTGCCGAAGAAATTGTTGTTGTTCGGATATCGACTGTTTTGAACCGGGTTGTAGTGCGACGACCACGCGCCTTTTTCGCCAAACAGAAGTGTATTCGAGGATCCGTCAGTCAAGCCGCCGTAACCTACCTTGGAGTGCTTAGTGAGCGAGAATCCACCGATGCCGTCTGAGTCCGCAACGAATTCACCGCTAGGAACGATCAAACCACGCCAGCGTGTTGTCTGCCAATCGTTAACTCGCTCGCGACTGAGATCCGAAGTCGTTGGTGATTGTTCGTTTCCTGTCAAAACTCTTGCATCATTGTTTGGCGACCAGTAGCTTCCGTAATCGGAGATGAAGTGACGACCTGGCTCCAAAGCAATGGTGATGAAGAATCGAGCTCCCCGAGATGGGCAGCTGAGGTTAGGAACGGATTCACCAACAAGGGAATTGCCATTCGCGTCAACGCCTAATCCAAAAGTCGTAGCTCTTCGGGCCGCCAGATTCTGCTGCTCCATAAACGGCAGGATTTGGTAAATCCAGCTGAAGTTTTCAACGCCCCGATTGGCGCGGTCCAAACCGCCACGGAAGAACGCTCCGTTGATGGCTCCCTGAGTAGGGAAGTGCATGTGCGCCGACTCATAGTTGATTGCCGCCAAACCTGACTGACGCAAGTTGTTCATGCACTGAGTTCTGCGAGCTGCTTCGCGGACCTGCTGAACAGCCGGAAGCAACATTCCAATAAGAATGCCAATGATGGCAATGACGACTAGCAATTCGACGAGCGTGAATGCTTTACGGCTTTTGGTGTGGCCAATGTTTCTACTCATGACGATCTCCACGATTTCAATAAGGACGGGATGGAAGACTTCTTAAATGTGCTGACGAAGGGAGAGGAAGTAAAATAAAAACCCCTTGCGCGGCGGTTAAAGTCATATGGATAATACTACGGGTTTTTTCCGCGTAGGAAACGGTTAAAGGACTGTCATATTGCGACAGCAAAGTGTCGGATTTTTCAGTGGCAGCTGACGCAAATCGGAAAACGGCTAAGCAAATTGCGACTTATTGAGCGGCCGACTTCAGCTCTGCGAAACGCTTTCTCATTTCTTCAAGCTTTTTCGAATGCGCCGGATCTGACGATAGATCGTGCTCTTCGATCGGGTCGTTGGCGATGTTGAACAGCTGCTCTCGGTCAAACTCAGGCCAGTAGAAATACTTCCAGTCTTTACGCACTAGTGCCTCCGACGCTGGAATGAAGTCTGTGCTCTTGAGCATTGGATGCTCGTAGAAGAATTCGCTACGCCACTGCGGTTTCGCATCCGCCAGATACAACCGGCTCATATCACTTCCTTGCATTCCTTTTGGCAATTCAATTCCAGCAGCCGAAAGAATCGTAGGAGCAAGGTCAACGTTCAGCGTAAATTCTTCATTTGTTTGCCCGCGTACAGGCTTTTTCATGCGTGGATCGTCAATAATCAGTGGAACCCGAATGCTTTCCTGATGTGGATACCATTTATCACCGAGCCCATGTTCTGCATGGTAGTAGCCGTTGTCAGTTGTAAAAATAACGAGTGTGTTTTCGCTGAGTCCTTGCTTCTTTAGCTCCGCGAGAATCGTTCCACACGTCGAATCAACTTCAGTTGCCAAACGATAGTAATTCTTCATCATCGATTGGAATTTCTCAGGCGTGTCGAACCGCCAACCCCACCGAACTCGTCCCTCGTTCTTTTCGTTGCCGACGAAATCAGGTAGTCGTTCAAACGATTCCTGAGTCGCATTGCTCGGCACAGGAACCTCAACATCTTTGTACAGTTCCATGCTCGCAGGCTGCGGCAAAAACTGCAGCGGATTGCTGTCTTCAGCATGTGTCGCAAAAAACGCAACAGTCAGACAAAACGGTTTCCCGTCCGGACGCGTTTTCAAAAACTCAAGAGCATCTTTTTCATTCTTTTGAGTCACATGAATCTTGGATCCGTCCTTCTCCTCGATCCAGTGTTTGCCATAGTAAGACGTACTGAAATCGAATTTGTCTTTCGGAATCCGGCCGTTGTGCCATTTTCCGACATGCCCAACGTGGTAGCCATTTTCACGCAGAAGCCCCGGATACGTTTCCTCCCATGGAGTCTTCCACGGCTTAAACGACCGGTTTCCGTGGCGTGACATCCACTGCCCGGTAAACAACGAAGCGCGGCTGATCCCGCAAATCGATGTCGTCACACAGTTGTGCGTAAACCGAACACCGTTCCTAGCAAGGTCATCCAGCACCGGAGTCTTGACGATCGGATTGCCAGCAACACCAAGCGTATCGTTGCGCCAGTCGTCGGCGTACAGCACGAGGATGTTCATCGGCTTTTCATCTGCGCTGACGCTGCCAGTCAAAAACGAAACAGCCGCTAGGATACAGCCAACAAAAACACGTGTCAGTTTGTTCATCAGATACTCGTCGTGAAAATTACGTTTGAAGTTGGATTTTCCAGCTTCCCAATACAAGCCCGAAGCGCAAGCGAGCGGAAATACAAGCCCGACGCGCAAGCGAGTGGGTTCTTCCCAATACAAGTCCAAAGCGCAAGCGAGTGGATATTTCCCAGAAGATCCGATCCCTCGCTCGCGCGTCGGGCTTGCATTATACACCTACGCCTCAGCCAAAAACTTGCTGCGACTCGGCCGCACCATCAGCTTATTCGCCATTTCGTTACCAACAAAAACTTCCTTCTTTGGATCCCATTTCAAATCATCACCGACCATCAACGCGATGTTGCACATGTGGCAACTGGTCATCGTGCGATGGTGAGTGTACACATCAGAAATCGGCTCACTGCGATCCTTCACGCACTCAAAGAAATTCTGCATGTGGCTGGTGATCGGCTTGTTCTTGTAAAGCTTCGCGATCGCTTCCTCAAGTTTCTTGTTGTCCGCTTCAGTCAAATTCTCGACCGGCTTACCCGTGAGTTTCCCTCGGTTCACAAAGATCCGCCCGCGACTTCCTTGAAATAGAATCCCGTTAGGAAACTTCGTCTTGCCGTCCTCGGAAACGTATTCGTCGTTCACATTAAGGACCGAACCGTTGGCGAATTTCAAATCGACACTGAACTTCGTCGCCGCGTTGTAACCATTCTCAAGCGTTTCCTTACCTTCGAAGAAACCAACCCAATCGAAGTCCGCCGGAACCACGTTTCCAAACTTCCCTGTTCCGCTGATGCTTTCCGGGCCGCTCTGATCCATCCCGATCGCCCACTGAGCGATATCGATATGATGAGCACCCCAATCCGTCATTTTGCCGCCTGAATACTCCATGTACCAGCGGAAGAACTTTCGCCTTTCAAGCGAGTAGTCCGCCGAACGTGCTGGCCCAAGCCAGAAGTCCCAGTTCAGCTTCTCCGGAGTCGGCGTGTTCTCAAACGGGCCTTCTCCCGGAGCAGAACCAATCGCAATGTGCGCCGAAACGTTGTCCCCGATGTACCCGCCTTGAACCATGGCGATGGCTTTGAGGAACTTGCGATCCATCTCCGTTCGCTGCTGCGTACCGACTTGGAAAACCTTGCCGGTTTCCTTGACGACTTTGCAAATCTGTTTGCCTTCATCGATCGTCAGCGTCAGCGGCTTTTCGCAATAAACATCGCATCCAGCTTTGAGCGCGTAGGTCGCAATCGGAACGTGCCAGTGATCGTTGGTTCCGATCACGACGATGTCCGGTTTTTCGGTGTCGATCAGCTTTCGATAGTCGACGTATTCCTTGAGCTTGCCGCCGAACATTTCATCCGCGTTGAATTCGGCATTATGAAGTTCATCCACATCACAAACGGCGATCATCTTGCCGAACTTCGCGGCTTGACGAGAAACCTTTCCGCCGCGATTGTATCGCCCGCGGCTTCCGCCAACTCCGATCGCAGCAACCGTCAGGTCGTCGTCATAGAGCGTGCTGGCTGACGCCGGACTGGTGAAGATATACGGAATGGTCGACATCGCCGCCGTTGCAGCGGCGGTTTTCTTGATGAAGCTTCTGCGTGTTGTGGTCACGGTAAATCCTTCAGGGTTGTGGTGTTATGTTTTAGTTTGTTTCTGGCACTGCAATCGCGGAGTGTTCCAATACAAGCCCGACGCGCAAGCGAGGAATCTGAAAATCTTGGAAATTCTCCTCGCTTGCGCGTCGGGCTTGTATTGCGCGACTTTAAAACTTGCGAGTCGGGTGTTACTAGCAATGTCACATCAGTTCTTCTTCGATTGCTCAATTCCAAACTCATGGCTTCCGGGGCCAACGTCAATCATAAGCCAACCGTCGACATCTTTCTTGATTTCAACACCGCTTTCAGCCAGCGGTTTTCCATTAAGTCGCACATCCGCTGCGGTTTTCGTCGGGAGCTCACACGTCGCCGTTGTGTTCGGTGGAACGGTCGCCTGAATCGATACGCCATCGTCTGACTTCGACCAACCGCTTTTCGCCTGTCCAAACGGCGTCTCAAGTTCCGCGGAAGCCGACTCCAACGGCCCGCCGATCAACGGCCGAACGAAAAAGTGCTTGTAGCCCGGATTGTCCGGATCCGGCGAAAGACCCGCAACGCGTTCGTACATAAACTGTCCGATCGCTCCGTAAGCGTAATGATTAAACGAGTTCATATTCGCGTTGCCGAATCCGTCTGCGTGGCTGTAACTGTTCCAGCGTTCCCACATCGTGGTTGCGCCCTGATTGATCGGAAAAAACCAGGACGGATAGCTTTCTTTGAACAGCAGGTCGTAACAAATATCCGCGTGTCCAAGTTCATCAAAAACCGGAGCCAGCAATGGCGTTCCCAGAAAACCGGTCCGCAAGTGCCGGTCAGCTTCCTCGAACTTCTCCATCAACCGCTTAACCGCCGCATCTTTCAATTCTGGCTCGATCAAATCGTAAGCCAATCCCATTAAGCACGCCGTTTGCGTATCGGCTCCAGCCGGGGCTTCATCAGCAGAAAAGTATCGTTTCGAAAAAGCACTACGAATGTCAGCGTGCAACTTTACGTACTTTGCCGCATCCTCATCATTCCCCAACGCCTTCGCGGCTTTCGCGATGATCTGTGCGTCGCGGCCGAAGTACGCCGTTGCGATCAAGTCCTGAGCCGTGTCGCCTTTGTTGTCTGATTTCGTGTGCGGCTGCAGCCAGTCGCCGAACCCTTTCGTCGTCGGTATCAAGTTTTCCGACTCGCGCTCGTAAACCGCGACCCATTTTTTCATCGCTTCATAGTTATCGCGCAGGATCCGATCATCTCCGGTCCGCACGTAAATATCCCACGGAGCCGTCACGATCACGTCCGCCCAACCGGGACTTGCGACGCCGAAGTTCGTTGCCGGAACGGTGTGCGGGATTTTCCCTTCTTCCGTCTGGTCATCGCGGACGCTCTGCAGCCATCGAGCCCAAAAGGAATGGACGTCGTAGTTGAAAAACGATGTCGGGCAGAAAACCTGTGCATCGCCAGTCCAACCAAGCCGCTCGTCACGCTGCGGGCAATCGGTTGGGACGTCGATGAAGTTACTAATCTGCCCCCAGCGAATGTTGCTTTGCAGTTGATTCAGTTTCTCGTGCGAGGAAGTAAACGTTCCCGCCGACTCAAAATCAGTATGGAATACCTTGGCCGTCGCCGATTCGGTCGTCAGCTGATCGGCTTGCGAAAGTCCGCTAATTTCCAGATAGCGAAATCCGAAAAACGTGTGCTGTGGCTGCCACTGGATCGTCCCGTCCGCCGCCGCGATGTAGGTCGCTTGCGAACGAGCACTCCGATAGTTCGTCGTGTACAGTGTCCCGTCTTTTTCCAGCATTTCCGCGAATCGAAACGTGATCTTCTCGCCCGCTTTGACCGGAAGCTTCACTTCCGGAACGCCAACCAGATTCTGACCAAAATCAAAAACGAACTTGCCGGATTCGGGCTCGGAAAGTTTTACGGCCTGAACTTCCTTCATCACTTTCACTGCCGGCAAACGTTTCGGGACCAGCAAGCCGGATTCGTCCAGCGACCTCGGCTTCACATCCTTCCATTGTCCATCATCGAACCCCGCAACGTTCCAATCGCCGAGCTCTTTCCTCGCGTCGTAGTCTTCGCCATGGTAGAAGCCAACGGCACGTTGTGGTCCGGCATCCATGCCTTTCCACTTTGCGTCGGTCGCGATCGTTTCGACCGTTCCGTCTTCATAAGTCAGTTCCAGCTGCCCAAGCAACTTCGGCGTCAATCCCATCAGTTCTTGTCGTTGCCGCAGCAGCAAATTGCCCGCGTACCAGCCTTCGCCCAAGGAAGCTCCGATCGCATTGTCTCCGTCAACCAGCAACGAAGTCACATCGTAAGTCAGCGTCTCGACACGTTTCGAATACGTTGTATAGCCCGGCGAAAGTACATCGTCGCTGATCGGTTTTCCGTTGATGTAAAACGTGTAGATCCCCAGCGCCGACGCGTAGAGTCTCGCTTTCATGATCTTTTTGGGAACGTCAAAGTCGCGTCGAAAGTGGTAACTTGGCTGAGGCACAATCGTCGGGAAAGGATCGAACTGAGCCTTCTCTTTGACGACCGCAGACTTTGATTCGCCGTTGACCGAGTACTCAACCCACAACGTCTTGGGCTTGCCCGGCGCTGGATCACCGCCAAGCCGCCGTGGCACGACGCGGACTGGCTTGCCGCTGTTCTTAATGGCACGATTCAATCGCTCGGTAACGTCGACGACTTGAGGAGCATCGCCGTCGCGATTTCCGTACTCGGCTTTCGTGACTTCGATCTTGTCCGGAGTTGCGACGGGACGTTCGACTTCAATCCACTTCGCCTGCCAATCCGATTTCGAAAGCAGTCCCATCTCGATTGATGCGGCTTCGCTCCACGGCGATTCACGGCCGTCCTGATCCCAAAATTTGACTCGCCAAGTTGCCCGCTGCCGGGATTTCAGCTCCGGGCCAGCGTAAGGCACCCACACCGACTGATCCGATTCTACTTTCCCCGAATCCCAAACCGTCTTCGCCGGATTATCACCTGCTGGTTCGCTGGTCAGTTCAATCTGGTAAGCCGACTGCGATTGAACGTCGTCAGCGATCGGGAGCTTCCACGAAAAAACGGGCGATGGATCATGGAAGCCAAGCGGATCAACGAAGCCTTCGCCAACCGTCAGAGAATGAACCTGATTTTGTGCTGTGACAGAACGTGAAAAGAGAACAACAAAAGCACACAACAACGTGATGATCGCAACTTGTCGGTTCCATCGCATAATATGATCGCTCGCGTTAGCTTGTTGTTGTTGTCCAGATTTGTCCTTAGACATGATGATATTGGTCACAGAACACACTTTGACCTGAATTCAGTTGTCCGTTTGCGTCATGCGGCATTCTAAAGCTGGACGCACATTCTGGGCGGCATTAGGTTGATCGGTGAAGAAGTTCATTCGCGGTCAATCCAAGTTTAGGAAACAAGATTTGAAAACCATCAACGCTCAGCTTCTAAACCCGTGGACGGTTTCGTTTGGCTTTCTACTCGTATTGCTTCTGACAGGACAGAGTGGCTTGACTGCTCAAGAGCCAGCCACCGCGCAAAAGAACATTCTGTTCTTCCACATCGACGACCTTCGACCGGAACTTGGTTGCTACGGCCAATCCGCAATCAAGAGCCCAAACATTGAGTCGCTGGCGGCGAGCGTAGTCCTGTTCAACCGAGCCTACTGCCAACAGGCGCTTTGTGGGCCGTCTCGAATCAGCATGATGTCCGGCATGTATCCGGACTCCAGCGGCATCACGGATCTGTGGACGCCGCTGACCA
>CALLUY010000038.1 GCA_938010615.1 uncultured Pirellulaceae bacterium
TTGCAATCCCAAATGGCACTTTTTTGTCAACAATTCTGCCCACGGGCAAAATCCTGCAACCTTTGGGGACTTCGCGCAGTGTTAGTAAGCAAGAGACGGTGTTTGACGTTAGAATGAATTATACGACTTGCGCCAGCGCGCCGATGAATACTAAAAGGGATTACGCCAACATGAACGACCAAAGAACGGGCCAGCCGGAACTAAGCAGCGATGACGTCGCCGCACTTGAGAAACTCAGTTCCGCTTACCAGTCTGTTGGCCGCGAGCTGTCGAAAATTATCGTCGGCCAGCAGGACGTTATCGAGCAGTTGATGATTGCCATCTTCGCCCGGGGACACTGTTTGCTCGAAGGCGTGCCGGGACTTGCCAAGACGCTGATGGTCAGCACGCTCGCACGGACATTGAACCTCGATTTCGCTCGTATTCAGTTCACGCCTGACTTGATGCCCAGTGATATCGTGGGCACCGAAGTGATTCAAGAAGACAAGACAACGGGTAAGCGTGAATTCAAATTCCTCAAAGGTCCCGTTTTCTCCAACGTGATTCTTGCCGACGAAATCAACCGAACGCCGCCCAAGACTCAGGCTGCTCTTTTGGAAGCGATGCAAGAGAAACAAGTCACCATCGGCGGCCAGCGACATACTCTGCCGGCACCGTTCTTTGTGCTGGCGACGCAAAACCCAATCGAGCAGGAAGGAACTTACACGCTCCCGGAAGCTCAGCAGGATCGTTTCATGTTTAAGGTGTTCGTGAAGTATCCGTCCTACGAGGAAGAGTTTCGTATTGCGGAAACCACCACGACTGACATCGACGTCAATGTCGAACAGGTTCTCACCGGCGAAGAGATTCTGCAATTGCAGCAGCTGGTCCGCCGTGTCCCGGTTCCCTCCCACGTGATTCACTTCGCGTTGCGTCTGGTTCGCGCGACGCGGATTCTCGAAGATGACTGTCCTGAGTTCGTGAAGGAATCGATCAGCTGGGGTGCCGGTCCTCGTGGTGTGCAAAACCTGCTGCTGGGAGCGAAAGCGCGTGCGGTTCTCGAAGGGCGAACGTTCGTCAACACGGATGATGTCAAATCAGTTGCTCGTCCGGTGCTTCGCCATCGCGTGATTACGAATTTTAGCGCTGAATCATCTGGTATCACCTCGGACGACGTGATCGATCGACTTCTGGAGGAAATTCCGGATCGCAGCGATGGAGATCAGGTGGCACCGGAATTGGCCAGTGCGTTCGGTGGATAACGCTAACGACTGACGCATTTTCTGAACACCGCTTTCTGAACTCTGCTTTCTTCTAATGCCCGAAACTTCTAAACCCGATTACCTCGATCCAGAAACGCTGGACAAAATCAAGCGACTCGACGTGAAAGCGCGACTCGTCGTTGAGGGTTTTGTTACGGGCCAACATCGGTCTCCGTTTAACGGGTTTGCGATCGAGTTTGCGGCTCACCGCGAGTATGCTCCCGGCGACGACCTCCGGCATATTGACTGGAAAGTTTGGTCCAAAACGGATCGTCTCTATATTAAGGAGTACGAAGAAGAGACGAATCTCAAATGTCACTTGCTGGTCGACTGCAGCAAGTCCATGCGTTACGGCGAGGAAACGGGCCGCAGCAAGTTCGACTACGCGGCGACCGCCGCTGCCAGTTTGGCGGTTCTGATGCAGCAACAAGCCGATTCTGTCGGCATGGTTCTGTTCAGCAACCAGATCGACAAGGTGTTACGCAACAGTTCGCATCCGTCGCACATCAAAGCGATTTTGCACGAACTTCAGGAGGCGGATCCTGAAAATAAAACAGACGTTAGCGATCCGTTCACTGCACTGGCAGCGCAGTTAAGTGCTCGTGGCATGGTAATTTTGTTTTCGGATCTGTTCCTCGATCCGGACGAGCTTGGCAAGTCGTTGCAGCAGTTTCGTTTGCGTCGCCATGAGGTGATCGTGTTCCACGTCATGCATCACGATGAGCTCGAATTTCCATTCGAAGACAATACGCTTTTCCGTGGTATGGAAGTCGAAGCCGAATTGCATACCGAACCAAGAGCGTTGCGGAAGTCTTATCTCGAAGCGGTCGATCGATACATGGAACGAATCAAGAAGGTTTGCGGGGCGGCGGGAATTGACCATGTGTTGCTGGACACATCGAAGTCGCTCGGCGGAGTGCTGGCTTCGTATTTGAATTTCCGCGCCAAGTCACGAAGGAAGCTGCGATAGGTCGTGGCTGTGGCTTCCAGCCGCAGTTGGAAAATCACAACCCGAAGCGTAAGCGAGGTGCAACTGTGACCTCGCTTACGCTTCGGGTTAAGATTTCGCTCAGCAATGAGCTTGTTTTCAAAACCAATCAACCATACGAGACAAAACGAATAACGAATGTTTTCACTGTTCTTCAATCCCTGGATGCTTTTAGGCGGCTTGGCTGTAGCCTCGCCGATCCTGATCCATCTGCTCAACAAGCGGCGCTTCAAAATCGTCGAATGGGCGGCGATGGACTTTCTGTTCGAAGCAGAAAAGAAAAATAAGCGACGTGTCCAGATCGAGAACATGGTTTTGTTGCTGCTTCGCTGTTTGGCGATGCTGCTGCTTGCGTTGATGGTGGCTCGTCCGTTTCTGCCGTCGGGCGTCATCGGTGCCTTTGCTCAAACTCGGCAGCTCGAACGAATACTGGTCATCGATGATTCGCTGTCGCAACGTGTCCTTGTTGATTCGATGCCAGCGATGCAGAAGACCAAAGAAAGTGTCAAAGAGTTGCTTCGCGGTTTCGCCTCGTCGAACGAAACAGAAGACTGGGTCAGTATTTGGTTGACCAGTGATCCCTCGCAACGCTTGATCGATTACAAACCGCTTACCGAAAGTACGTTGCCGGAGATCCTGCAGGTTGTTGAGCAAATCAAATGTTCCGACCAAGTCGCGGACTACAGTTCTTCGCTCGGTGAACTTGATCGATATCTGCAAGGCCAGCGTGAGAATGTTGGACGCGCCGTCTATCTTTATTCTGACTTGCGAACTCGTGACTGGAACCCGTTGGCGAACCAAGACGCCGAAGCGGCACCTAAAAACATCGCCAAGCGAGTCGCAGAAAACTCAGTCGGAACGTTCGTCATCGATACAGGTGGCGAACCTGATCAGAATCTGGCGATCACCGGCATTCGCCCCGATGGCTTGTTGGTGTCCGACAAGTCCGTCAGCTTTTTGGTGGATGTGACCAACTTCGGCAAACAAACCGTGAACGAAGTTAGCGTTCTGTTCCAAGTGAATGACAGTCAAGCCGAATACGAATCGATCGGAGTCCTCGGTCCTGGGAAAACGGAGACGCTGGTCTTCAATTACTTCTTCAACCGCCCTGCCCCGACGGATTTGCTGAACGACAATTCGCTAAGCAAAAGTCGTATTCGCAATTTTAAGATCCGTGCCGAGATCGATCGTCAGTCGTTGGGCGAAGATCTGAAGCAGGATCAGCTGATCGAAGACAGTTCGCGGTTCTACGCGGCTCGAATTCTTGAGGGTATTCCAGTTCTGTTGGTTGATGGTGATCCGTCGGCCATCTCAGAACGTAGCGAGACACATTATCTTCAGTCGCTTAACGTGCCGGGTACTGGTTTGGCGATGACGAACGTTACCGTCAGCGAACTGGAAACGGTTTCGCTTGCCGACTATCAGATTATCTTCTTGTGCAACGTCGACGAAGCTTCTCCGGATCGAATCAAGGAACTCACGAAGTGGGTTGAGGACGGTGGCTCGTTGGTTTTCATGCCAGGAAATCGGGTTCGCGCCGGAACGTTCAATGACGCGTTCCATCGCGAAGGTGCTGGACTATCGCCGTTGAAGCTGACTCGAATGGCAGGCGATCCGACGATGAGCCGATGGGTGAACTTTGAGCCCGGTCCGCAAGTTCATCCTTCGCTGCGAATCATTATTGAAAGCGATGCGTCGAGCCTTGGTCGGATCGATGTGTTCAGTTGGTGGGCTTCGACGATGGACGAAAACGAAATCGGAAAATCCGTTGAAGTTCCATTGCGACTGACCGACAAAGATAACTCACCGGCGATGATCGATCGAACGTTGGGCAATGGGCGAGTGATCGTGTTTGCGATTCCGGGCGATGGCGATTGGACTATGTGGCCCAGCAGCCCAACTTACGCTCCGGTGATGATTGACTTGATGGACTATTTGCTCGGACAGTCAAAGGAAGCGTCAACGATTTTACTCGGTGATACGATCAAGCAATCGATTGACTTGAGTGCGTTCAGTAATCGGGCAACGCTTCGTGATCCGGCAGAAGAGACGGTTGAGGCTGTTGCCAAACCGGAAGTTGCGGCCGACACCGACGCGATCATTCAGGAAATTACCTTTGAGAACACGGGTCGAGCCGGATTTTACGATTTGAAGTTTCAGCGTCACGATGGTGGAACTGAATCGACACTTTATGCGTCAAACTATGATCCGCAGGAAAGTCGCCTCGACCGTTTGACGCCGGCGGAACAAACTGAAAACTTCACCGGCAAGAACATTCAGCTTGTGTCGGGCGAAGAGTTGGCCAGCCAATCGATTGCCGGAAGCAACACCGAAATCTGGATGCAGATTTTGGTGATCCTGTTTTTGATATTGGTGGCCGAGCAAATGTTGGCTTATTGGTGGGGGCGAAAGAGATGATGAAAGTCAATCATTTAGTTTTCTTCCGCTTGCTCATTGCGGCGACGGTTTTGCTTTTGGGACAAAATGCAGTTGCGCAAGTGCGTGTTGAACGCTTTGATGTAGTCGTTCCCGGACTTCTTGTCAGAGGTTCACTGACCGAAGAGGAGGACGTTCAGGAAGTCGCCGGCGCGGTCCTCAAAACGGATCCGGATTTAGAAGCGTTGCTTGACAAAGCCAACCGTCACGCTGAAGACGGAAACTTTCGCGTCGCGACGCGACTGTGGCAAGCCGTCCTCGAACGCAGTGGCGATTCGCTCTACAGCGAAGACGAAGTGACTTACTTTTCGATCAGTGATCAGGTCGAGCAAATTTTGGCGGAGCTGCCAAGTGATGCTCTGGCGATTTATCGCGTCACGGCCGATGCTTCTGCGCAACAGATTCTTACCGAAGCCGATGATCCGAACAATATCGGCGCGTTGATGCGGGTCGCCGGAAATTACTTCATCAGCTCCCAGGGAGATGATGCCGCGTTTCGGTTGGGTTGTCTCTATCTTGATCATCATGATTTTTCTGGCGCCCTTCGCATGTTCAAGAAAATCGCGACACAACACCCGGATCCTTCTGTTTCGTTGGATGAAGTTCACGCTCGAATTGCGATCTGCCACGCGTTCATGGGTAACGAGGAACTCGCCCGCGAGTCACTTGTGACCGGCCGCGGATTCGGAGCTGATTCCGAAGCTGTTGATGCCGTTGAACGTTCGCTTGGCAGTCTCACGCCGACGGAAGCTCGCGACGCAGCACTCGATCAGTGGCATGGTTCGCATGGAAACTCAAAACGAATGGCTGCGATGCCCTCGCTTCCGGAATCCGCGTTTGCCGTCGATCAGATTGCGAAATGGCAATTCTATGTGACTCCAAGAGATGATCGTTTTATCAGTCGGCCCGATACGATCGGAAAAGTTCTTGTCGGATCCCGAAGTTCAGGTGAGTTCGCGCTTGGAACGCGAAACACGATAGAAAAAAGAGCCATCAAAGAGTGGGCTGAAAATGGTTTGCGTCCGGCCGGCCATTTGATGTTCGACGATGACAAAGTCGTATTCAAAGCTCCCGCGGATCTGGTTGCGTTTGACCGCAAGAAAATTTCTGCTGCGATCGGTGAGAACATGGACGATCCGAAAGTTCCGATTCAAGCTTTTGCCGATTGGCGAAGTTTGTGGCGAAACGTTTACGAGGTCGACCAGGCGACGATGAGAAAGCATCAGCTTACGGGAAACATGCGTTTCGGCTCGCGACAGGCTCGCCAGAAAGCCAGCAGTGCTCGTGGCTTGGCTATTTTCCCAAAGACAATGCACTTTGATGATCTGATCCATCAACAAATGGCGATCCATGATGGTGTCCTCTACACAATTGAAGGCAAGTCTTTTGGTGACCGAAGTCGACATCCCGCGACCCGACGAAATGCTGGTCATGGTTGGAATGTCGTCTTCCGTCGAACCCGTGAAAATTTTCTGACGGCTTACGAGAAAGATTCTGGCCAGATGTTGTGGCGAATACCGCGCGTCAACGTGATTGCATCGCCGACTTACGATCCGACGCGAAAAGTTGAAGCTCCGGAAGAACAGGATCGCTGGCTCAGAGATGGCGGCATGATGGCGGCGCCGGTGAAATTCGCTGACTTGCTGATCGTTCCCGTCAATCGAAACGGCGCCATTTACCTTTACGGAATTGATCCAGAGAAAGAAGGCGAAACGGTTTGGTCTGCTTTCCTGTGTGATGAACCGGAAACCGGATCGGTTGCGTCGGCTCCGATCAATCTGACCATCGACGGCAGTGATCTTTTTGCGACTTGTGGAACGGGTGTTCTATTTGTTGTCGATCCAACGACCGGAAAGATTCGATTCGCGAAACGATATGCTCGGGCTGGTGAAGCGAACGAGCAACTTAGACGTATGAGCAACGCGACGTTTACGAAGTTTGACGGTTGGAGCAGCGATGTAATCCTGCCTAACGGTCGCGAGCTGATTTGTTTTTGCAGTGATACGAATTCGATCACGGCGATCGATCGCAACGATGGTTCGTTGGTTTGGAAAACGGGCTTGCGACCTTATGGAGCAAAAGTCGACTACATCATCGGAGCTTGGGGTGACTATTTGTATCTTGGTGGAAAGCGGACGATCATCGCGCTCGACCTGACGGCAGAAGGTTATGTTGCTTGGGGAGGTGAACCGCTGTTTGACGATGCGGTGACGACCGGGCGTGGCATGGTGACAGAGCAAGGAGTCTTTGTTCCGGTCGGCAATGCGATTTGGCGATTTTCGCTGACAGGAAAAAAGGGGCGAGCCGAATCGCTTAATCAAGTCGAAGCGTTTTTGGGAACGGAGTCGCCTGTTGGAAATTTGTATAGCGATGGGCAGCGAATCTGGGTGCATGGTGCTTCCCGACTGTACGCACTATCACCAAAACAAGATCCGAAAGAGGACTAGAGTTGAATCTCATCGCTGAAAATACAATCCTGCAATGGCTCGTTGGGGAACGTCCCGACCGCACGGGAACTCCTGCGCTGCAGTGGGCGAATCTGCCCGAGTCTTGGGGTGTGTTTGTGCTGATCGCGATCGTTGGCTTGCTGTGCTACGGTGTCTTCTGGTTGTACAAACGAGAAATAAAAACGTGTCCAATGCCGGTCAAGATGTTGATGGCAGGCATTCGACTGTTCGTGTTGTTGCTGTTGGTCGTGCTGTTCCTCAAACCGTCGCTTTACTTCCAAAAAGTCGATGAAGTTCGGCCGCCGATCGAGCTGCTTCGCGATTCGTCGCTGTCGTTGGCTCGTGGTGACCTGTATCGAAACAATGAACAGGTGAAGTTGCTTGCCGGTTTGACGGGGCTCGACGCGGACGGCATCGATACGGGTTCCGTTTCCCGCAGCGACCTTTTAAATCAAGCTTTCGAAAAGCATCCTGAGATTCTGCAGCAGATGCGACTGAAAGGGCCCGTTCACGTCGTCGACTTCGCAGATGGCTCCACGCCGTACGAACTGATCCCGTCGATAACTCAAGAAGAACTCGAAAACAAAGACGCCGTCAAAGAACCCGAATCAGGAAACCCGGATCCTGCCGCCGCTGAAGATTCGGAAACTCAAAACAGTGTCGATTCGAAATTGCCAGAGCTCGTCGCATCCGGTGCCTCGACGGATATTTGGCAGGCGCTCAAGAATGTGCTTGATGGGACGACGACGCCATCGTCGATCGTGCTGATCAGCGAAGGTCAACACAATGGCAACGGTGACCCGTTGGAAATGGCTGAAAAAGCTTTGGCTTTGGATATTCCAATCTACACCATTGGCGTCGGCGATCCGAACCCGCCAAAGAACGTGGCGGTCAAAGAAGTTTACGTTCGCAATAAAGCTTATCCCGATGAGCCGTTTGAAATCGAAGCCGTTGTTCAAACAAGCCGTCGCAATGAAACGAATTTGCCAGGCCGTCTAAAGATCGCCTTGCTGGAACAGATGCGCGACTCGACCGGAAAGCTCTCGAAGCCAACGGAAGTCAAATCTCAGGACGCCAACGTTCCCGAAGCCGGTGGACGGATTCGATTGAATTTTGAGCACTCGACGAATCGGCCTGGAAAGTACGTTTACACCGTTCGCTGCGAAACGTTGCCAGACGAAACGGATACTGACGACAACGAATTGGTTTCCTCTCAGTTGGAAGTCGTCGATGAGAAAGTGAAAGTGCTTTTGATTTCCGGTTTGCCGAACTGGGACTACCAACAGGTTTACAAACTGCTGCAGCGTGACCAGACCATTGATTTGAGTTGCTGGCTTCAATCGATGGACGAATCGCGACCGCAAGAAGGCAATTCGCCGATCACACGTTTGCCGCGGAATATCGAGGAGCTTGGTCAATACAATGTCGTGATGCTGTTGGATCCGAATCCAAGCGAGTTCGACGATGGTTGGGTCGAGCTGTTGAAGGACTTTTGCGAATACAAAGCCGGCGGCGTGATGTTCATGGCCGGTCCGCAGTTTTCCAGCGAGTTTCTGACGAAGCCGAGCCTTAAATCGTTTCGCGAGATTGTTCCGGTGCGGTTTGGTGACCTTGAAGAAATCGAAGTCAACGAAGCCCTCGCATCGGCGACCGATGATCGGGCCGGCAAGATGTTGTTGGTGCCATTTAATATGGATCATCCCGTGATGAGCTTCCGCAGTGAGCCGGAAGAGAACTTGAAGATCTGGAATTTGATGCCAGGAATTTACTGGAGCTTTCCGGCTTCGCGAGCCAAACCGACGGCTCGAGTTTTGATGGAACGCGGTGATCAAGTCAGTGCTGACGGAAATCAGCCACTATTAGTATCCGGGCGATTCGGTGCCGGTTCCGTTTTGTATCTCGGTTTCCAAGGAACGTGGCGTTGGCGTCCGATCGGATTGCAGGCTCAGTACTTTGACCGGTTTTGGATTCAGGTCGTTCGATTCCTGGTTGAGACTCGTTCGCTTCAAGGTTCACGTCGTGGATTCATTGATCGTGAGAAAACAGAATATGAACTTGGTCAACGTGTCACCCTAGTCGCGAGGTTGCTGGACGAGCAATTTAAACCTTCTAAAGAACCGACCTTTGATGCGGTGGTCAAGTCTGCAGATGGTCGCGAGCAAACGATCAAGCTAAAACTGTTGCCGAATCAGGAGGGTCGCTACGAAGGTGCGTTTCCGGCGACTCGAATCGGGGCTTACGAAGCGACGGTCAAAATTGGTGACGGATCCGAAAAGCTGATCGATCCGGTGACTTTCCGCGTCGTCGCACCAAGTGCAGAATCGGGTTCGTATTGGCTGAACGAAAAACTGTTGCGAGACATTTCGGAGCGGTCCGGTGGTCAGTACTTCCGATTGGATTCGATCAAGAAGCTCCCTGACGTTTTGCCGAACACGGTGGAACGATTCACGTTTAACAGTCCACCAGAACCGCTTTGGGATGCGAGTTCCAAGTTGCGTTGGCTGATCTTTTTGTTGCCCGTCGTTTTGTTGACGATCGAATGGGCTGCGCGAAAATGGTACAAGTTGTTGTAAATGAACGCTAAAACGAACAAAGCAATTCCGAAGTCCATTCTTCAACGATTGTCGGCCCTCCGGTCGCAGTTGACGAAGTGGATCGTCGTGCGCGGGCTATCCCGTTGGGTGCTGATCGTTTTGGGTGTGCTGTTGGCAGACATCCTGATCGATCGCGTCTTCAAGATGGACTTCAGTCAGCGTCTGATCATGTTGGGCGTGATGATCGCCGTCGCTGCGTTCTTCTTTTTCCGGCGATTACTCAAACCGCTGGCGGCTAGGCCGACCAATGATGCGTTGCTGTACGAAGTTGACCGAGGAAACAAATCGCTCAATGAGAGTCTAATCAGTAGCGTCGAACTTTCGCGCGTCGAAGACTTCGAAGCCACCGGCGTATCGCAACAGTTGGCGACCGCGACGATCGAAAAAGGTATCGAAGACGCAAAGAAGATCGACTTTGGGAAAATCGTCGACCAACCCAGCTATCGTAAGAACCTTGGCATCCTCGCTGTGGGAGTGCTCGCATTGGCGTTGCTTGGAATCGGTGTCGTGTCGACCAAGTTTTTGGGAACGTGGTTCAACCGGAACATCATGCTGGGTTCTCAGCAATGGCCGCAGGGGACTTACCTTGAAATCGTGAATGCGAAAGACGGGAAAGTTGTGGTGCCTCGCGGCGTGAATCATCGCCAACTCGTCAATATCACCGAAGAGTCGACCGTCACCGATGTCAGTCTGAACCTTGAGATCGAAAACGCTGGCGGTGGTCGAACGATCTACTCGATGAAGCCAACGGGAAAGCTTGACGGGCTCCAGCATGCTTTTGTTTTCAATAATGTTTCGTCAGAGTTTCGTTTTCGCGCCACCGGTGGCGACGACGTGACCGAATGGGTTTCGGTCAAGTTGGTTGAACCACCTGCGATCCTTGACCTAGAGATGAAAGTTCATTTGCCGGCTTATACGCAATCGGATCTAGTGCTGCTCAAAGGCGATGGTCCGCATCCGGTTTTGGCGGGCAGCTGGTTGGAAATTAACGCCAACACGAATAAGCCAATTCAGAATGCCGTCCTGAAAAGCGGTGACACGACATTTCCGATGAAGCTGTCTGACGATGGACAATCGTTTGTCGCGTCGCCAGGGAAAGATGCCCCGCTCGTTAGCGGTCCTTACGAATTCGAATTGCTCGACGAAGGCGGATTGGGCAACGCTCGAAAGTCGAAGTTCACCTTGTCGCTCAAAGAAGATGCTGCACCTCGCGTCAGTGCGGAACTGCTTGGGATCAGTGGCTTGGTTTCGGCGCGAGCCATGTTGCCGACTGACTTCAAGGTCGCTGATGAGTACGGTTTGAGCGATGTCAGCTTTGCAGCAAACTGGAAAACCGAACAGCCGCAGCCCGATCAAGCTCAGTCAACAACTGCGTTGATCGCCAGTCTCGAACAACAGCAAACGAAACCTTGGCGTTCTTCAGAAGACGTGGCGGTGTTCGATTTGTTGCCAATGAAGTTGCCTCCAGGAACCAGTTTTCGTCTGGCCGTTGTGGCTCACGATAATCGTCCGGAAATGCCCGGCGAAGGCAAGTCACAGGAATTCTTGTTGCGAATCGTGACCGATGAAGAGCTGCGTTCCGATTTGTTGCGACGTGAAGACGAACAGCGAAAAGCGTTTGAGCAAGCTTACGAAATTCAACTTTCCCTTGCAGCGGAACTGGAAGGGCTTGCGATTAGCCAAGCAGAAAACGGCCAGACCGAAGTTGACTTTCACAAGCAACGGGAAATGAAACTGCTTGGATTGGTGCGAGATCAGAAAGGTGTCGGCACCGCGATCGATCGAATTGCGACTCGTTTCGAAGAGTTCCTTGTCGAGATCGGTAACAATCGACTTGAGCAGGCGGAAAAGGAAGTCGTGCCGGGTCGGCCGAGTATCGAGGAACGGTACAACGATAAAATCATTCAACCGATTCGTGAACTTGATACGGAACTGATCACGCTGGCAACGCAGTACTTGGACAACTGTCGTCGAGTTGAGCAGGATCCGGCGGGGCTTGATCAAGCCGTTCAGCAAACCGGTGCGACACAACAGATCATTCTTGAGCGTATGAAAGTGATTCTCGAAGCGATGAATGACTCTCGATCGTTTCAGGATTTCTTGAACAGTTTGCTGGAGATCAAATCGATCGAAGCGACGATCAAGAAAGAGAACGAAGAGAAGATGAAGCCGAAAGATATTTTTGACGACGCGGATCCAAACGATATCTTTGACGATAACTAACCTAGGAATGGTGGCAATAGGCCTCTGGCCTGTGGACGCACAGAACACAGGCTGGAAGCCTATGCCACCTTTGAGCACTCATTGGAGCTTGCCATGAACCGAATTTCAAAACTGACAGTCCTTTCGATCATCGCTGTGACGATGTTGTGCGGCCATTTGTTTGCACAAGATGCAAAGAAAGATGAAAAGTCAGAGCTTGCGGTTCGACAGCGCCTCGTTGAGCGAAAAATGGTCGAACTAGAGGCTCGTTTCACAGCCGCCGCCGAGCGGATCCGCGAGAAGGACCCCAAGCGAGCTGATCGTCTTATTAAGACCTATCAGAAATCGAAAGAGCAATCACTGTCGAAGAAAATGTCCAACGTCAGCCAATTGCTCGACGAAGGCAGCTTCGCGGAAGCCGATAAAGAGCTCGACGAAGTGATTCAGGTTCTGGAATCGATGATTCGATTGCTGACCAACGATAAAGAGAAAACGGTATCCAAAAAGGAAGAGATCGAAACGCTCGAGAAGATCAAGAAAGAAATTCAAAAGCGGCTCGAAGAGCAGAAAGAGCAGACGGCAGAGAACAAAAAGGTCGGCAACAAGAAGCAGGCGATCGCGAACCTCGAAGCTCAGATCAAACAGCTGGAGGGCTTGATCAAACAGCAGGACGACAACATTGCCGATACGAAATCCAATGTGAACGCAGGATTGCGGAAACTGGACAAGATTGCCGACAAACAGTTTCAAATTCGAAAAGAGACTGAGGAACTCGCCAAAGCGATTCGCGATCAGAAAATGAAGAAGGATGATCCTGGTGCGAAGCCGGAAGGTGATTCCAAAAAGACTGATGGGAAACCCGGCGAGGGAAAATCAGGCAAACCAGGTGAAAAGCAGGACGCTCCCAAACCCGGCAGCAAGGAAGACAAGAAACTAAAGGAACTTCAAAAGAAGAAGGATGACCTTGAGAAGAAGCTGAACGAAGAAGCAAAGAAGAACGACGGAAAGAAGAAGGATGGTAAGCCCGGTGCCGGCAAGCCTGGTGAAAAGAAAGACGGCAAACCTGGCGCAGGAAAATCTGGCAAACCGGGTGAAGGAAAGTCCGGCAAACCTGGAGAAGGTAAGAGCGGCGAAGGCAAATCTGGCCAGAAGCAGAAACCCAAGCCTCAACAGCCAGGCTCCAAGCCGCTCGACAAAGCTGCCAACAAACAACGCATCGCCGAAGAGAAACTCGCCAGCGGAAAACCCAAGGACGCCGCACGCCAGCAGGAAGAGGCAAAAGAAGCGCTCGAAGAAGCGCTTAAAGAATTGAAGAAAGAAAAACGTCGTCTCGAATCGCTTCCGCCTGAAGCACTCAAGCAACTCGCCGACAAGCAGCGTCGAACGCGAGACAAGACAATGGACATTCTCGAGGAGTTAAAGAAGGCTCCCAAGTCCAAGGATGAGAAACAGGGCGGCGATCAAAAGTCCAAGCCCAACCAAGCCGGTCAGAAGCCTGGCGAACAGGCCGGCGGCGCCATGAAAAAGGCAGCCGAGAACCTGGACAAGAATGATTCCAAAAAGGCAGAAGAAGAACAAAAGAAAGCGGAAGAGAAACTCGAAGAAGCAATCGAAGAACTCGAGGAACGTCTGAAGCAGCTCCGCGAAGAGACCAATGAAGAGAAGCTGGCTCGGCTCGAAGCGCGATTCACAGAAATGCTCACGCGTCAGCAAGTTGCTTCGATCATGACGATCGAACTCGATGACAAACGTACCAACCTCGGGCAAATTCGCCGTCGCGATCAATTGTTGATTTTACGTTTGGCGACCGAGGAATTGCAGATCCACGAACTTGGACAACAGGCTTACGACTTGCTCGTTGAAGACGGAACCAGTGTCGTTTTTCCTGAGGTGGTGGAAGATCTTAAAGGTGACCTCGTCGAAGCCGGCGAGTTACTTCAGAACGAGAAAACTGCTCAGTACACGCAGTTGGTTCAGAAGGAAATTGAAACCACCATCGAAGACCTAATTGATGCTCTCAAAGAGGAGCAAAAGAAGGGTGGCGGCGGTGGCGGTGGCGGAGGCGGTGGCAAACAACCCCTTCTAAAGAAGTCCGCAGAACTGAAAATGTTGCGTATGCGACAGCGTCGAGTTAACCGCAGAACCATGAAAATCGAGGAAATGCGTGACAATCCGGATCTTGCCGAGATTTTGACCAAGGAATCGGACGATGCCGCAGAAATACAACGTAAAATCATTGAGATGACTGAGCGAATTATGGAAGATAGCCAACAGTAGGGCCTGACAGCAGAACTTTCGCGTGGAACTTCGGTTTATCAATTGCTATATTAAGTAGTACGACTTACCTCAACCTTCAAGGTGGACAATGAACGTTAAGCGATGGAAATTTTTAGCTGCGGCTTTGTTGACGATGTTTCTATCTCTGCCAGCGGTCGCCGGCGAAACGGATGTCGTGGATTCTTTCCGCAACCACGTGAAGACGCTCGACGTTCAAGCGGCCCAAAAGACGTCTGCCGAAAAGCGCATCGATGCTTTCGCGGATGATTCTCCTGTCGACGCCATCACCGAAGGTTTGATTGCGATCTATCCAGGATACGGGACCGCGATTGATTCGTCAGAGGATGATGACATTGCGACAGCGGTCAAGCTGTTGACTCCGCTGACCAAGTCCGATGACAAATTCTTGGCTGCGGACGCATCGTTCTTCATGGCTCGCTCATTGATGAACAGCGAACAGTTCGAATCGGCACTGCCATTGCTGGAGTCGCTCAAATCTAATTTCTCGAACCACTCACTGCACACCGGAACCAGTGACTATTTCATGGGCGTTGCTCATGCCGGTCTATTGGAAAACCAGAAAGCCATCGATTCATTCGTCTCCTTCCTTGAGACCAATGCAGATGCTCCCGAGCGAATGCGAGTCAGTGCTTGGCGTCAGGTTCAGCGATTGCAATCGATCAAAGAAGGGAAGCTCGACGACGTTCATCAGCGAATGGATTACTCTCGTCGCCGACTGGATCTCGAAAAGACAGACGAACCGACTCAGGTTGAGCAAGAGAAAGTCGTCAAGATGTTGTCGAAGCTCATCAAGGAAGCTGAGAAGAAAGAATGTTCTGGCAGTTGCAAGAATTGTAAGAAGCCTGGCAAAGGCAAGCCGTCCGCTGGCAAGAAACAACAAGCCGGAAAGCAAAAGCCACAAGACAAAAAGAGCCAGAGCAGCAAAGATGCGAAAGCCGCTGACGGCAAAGCGATCGTCAAGACTTACGAGGATACTCCAGCAAGTCCTTGGAGTCGCCTGCGTGATCGCAGTCGTGATCCTGCCAACAACGCCATCAAGGACAAGCTTCCTGCCAAGTACCGCGACATTGTCGAAAAGTACATGGAGAAAGCCAACGGCGACGAGTCTCAGCAGTAGTCTGTCAGACGAATCGGAAATCAAAAGCGACGTCCAAACGGGCGTCGCTTTTTTATTGGCGCTTGTGTGCGTTAGCGGAGAACCTTGATGCGGATTCTGGAATTGTTCAGCGGAATCGGCGCGGTTGCTGTAGCAGCCGGAAATTCAGCAGAGATGGCCCAAGCTTTTGATATCAATCAATCGGCGATGCAGATCTATCGAGCCAATTTCAGCAGTCCAAGCCAGGTCCAAGAAATAACATCACTTTCCGATTCTCTGCTGTCCGGTTTCGCTGACTGTCTCTGGTGGATGTCGCCTCCGTGCCAACCATTCACGCGTCGCGGACTCCGGAAAGATAATGAAGATGACCGCACGAAGCCTTTGATACGTCTGATTTCGGCGATCGAGAAGATTCGACCGATTCATGTCGCACTCGAAAACGTAATCGGTTTTGAGAATTCAAAAACGCACAAACTCTTGGCCGAATCATTCGACCGCGCCGGGTACACGTTCTCATCGACGGAGCTGTCCTCAAGTGATTTCGGGCTGCCCAATCTGCGACCTCGGTTTTTCCTTGCGGCATCTCGCGAAAACCAACCCAGCTTGGAACCACCACCGGCCTCATCGCGAAAAGTCGTGTCAGATTTTCTGGACAGCGATGATGAGCTGAAGCGTTGGGAAGAAAGTTTGTTCGTCGATCCAAAACAAATTGCTGACTATGCCGATGCGATCAATGTCGTGAATCCCCAATCCGACTTGACCCGATGTTTCACTTCCGCGTACGGACGAAGCATTGTTCGTAGTGGATCTTACCTTCAGGTCGACGATGGCTTTCGCCGGTTCAGCCCAACAGAGCAATGCCGCCTGCTGGGGTTTCCTCGCGAATTCCAATTGCCTGGGGACATGTCAGCACTGCAACTTTGGAAACTAATCGGCAACACTGTCAGCATTCCATGCGCGAGGCACGTTCTTGAATCTTTCAATCGCGACTCTTTTAGTAATCAATCATGCGTCGATCTGGAGGCACGCAACAAGTAGCCTATCGTCTCCATTTCGCTGGTGTGGTCGATGTGACGCTGCGGAAGTTCCGCGTAAAATGACTCTGGTCATTGAAGCCACATTCTAGGGCGATTTCAGCGATCGACTTCTTGTTGGCCCTTAGTAGCTCCATTGCTTTTTCAATTCGAAGCTGCCGAATAAAGTCTGAAATTGTCATCCCATACGTTGCTTGGAACATCCGTGCGAGTTGCGAGCGATGAATTCCAAGTTCCTCCGCGAGCATCGCTATTTTTGGCAAATTCGGGAATCGGTCGCGAATGATCTCTTCTGCCCGCAGCGTCATTGTCGTCGGTTTGGCGACATTCAATCGAGTTGATTCTCTACAGAATTCACATAGCAGTTCCCACGACAGGCCCTCGATCGCCATTTTTGATAGATCATCGTTGCGGCACAACTCGACATGAATTCTACGGAACAGATTGGCGAGGACGGGGCTGTCGATCAACAGAGGTTGCGGTGGCAGAACAACATCGTGAAGCAAAGCAAGATGCAGTTCGATACGACAAGTGCTTGCACCCATTAGTCGAAATGCGTTGCAGTGATCAATTTCAGGTGGCTTGTACAAAATCTTACCTTTGCCCACCGCAAATTTTCTATGTTCAATTTCTTCCTGATACACGCCTGCATGCGTGAAATGAAGGCATCCGAACTCGTGTGAATGGCTGGGCGTAAAGGTAGTTTTTGAATGGTAGGAGTTGGAGACAAGGAACGATGGTGTTTGAGCGAAGTCTTTAAGGATTCCGTGAAAGTGTTCCATAGCTAACTCCTCCGAGGTCGTTTTCTTTTGGAGACGTTCAGAGGGCGGAACTTTACCTGTGTTGTCACTTTATTTGTCGCTTTGTCACATGGATTACAAAGTCACATTTGTTCTATCGTCGGAATGATGGCGGCCAATAATCGAATACTGCATGGAATAGAGGCATTTATTCATGCTTGGCGAAGTCGCACATGAAACATCGAGAGAATTACTTTGACAAAGACAGGTATCAAAAAACGAGAGAGGGTGTCAGGTGAAGTGGACTCGTACGTCTCACAGATATCAGGCAATATTGTTGATAAAGAAAAAGTCATTGAATTGGGAGTGAAGCTATGTGAAGAACGCAAAAAATTTCGGTTGGAAGTGCTGGGCCAAGCGGGAACGCTCGAAAAAGTTTTTCGGCTCTTCAATCAACTTTCAAACCGTCAGGTCCGCTGGGACTTTGTGTTCGAGTTAAGCATGAAACAATCCGATCGACTTCGGGAACTGCAGCATCTATTGCCAAGCATTATGAAGCGTCTGGAGTCATCGCTTGAAAGGGGAGATGGTGTTGAGATCGATTTGCTTCGGCAGATTGACTCAACAGGAATTCGTACGGTTCATCTTTGCCGTTGGCATGCCGAGGAAGTTCGATTCAGGCAAACTGGACTGTCGTTGGAAGACATTCGTATCAACGAGTTGTATATTCGATTTGTTGACGCGAAACATCGTTTGGCCAGAACAGGCCTGATGCTGGTCGTCAAGATTGCGCACCAGTTTCGAAATTCTGCAGGAACGCTGATGGAGCGTATTCAGGACGGGAATGTTGGGGTCATGATCGCAGCAGAGAAATACAACCCTGCGCTGGGATGGACGTTCACTGCCTATGCTTCTCATTGGATTAAGCAGTGCATCTTCCTCGGGTTGCGGCGACGGGATTTTATTCAGGTCCCAGCTCAGCAGTCAAATCGAATTCGCAGTTGTAAGACAGAAGTCTCCGAATTCTCGCAGGGGCTGCTTCGAAAAATGACTGCCCATGAGCAATCCGAACTGCTGAACCAATCCAACGTTAGTGAACCGATGTTGGCTGCAAGTTTTCGAACGGCTATTTCGTTGGAGCAACTTCCAGGTTTCGTGGGAGCGAGATCCGTCGCCAATGACGTGGACGAAACGTGCGGCATTTGTCCGCTGACAATGTTGGAACGTAAGGAGAGCCAGATTGCGATATCGAGTGCCATCGATGGGTTGGACGCCAACGCGAGACAGGTTCTGGAGTTGAGATTCGGGCTCAACGGCGAATCCGAACACAGTTTCGCGGGAATCGGCAGACGGCTTGGGCTCAGTCACCATCGAGTCAATCAGATTTTGGCCAAATCGTTCTCTCAGCTACAAAGTGAATTGGCCGGTTTTGAATAGTGGATTGAATTGTTTGCTGAAGCCGGTTTCGTAGGCGGAACAACTTGGTGCAGATATTTATCTGGCGAACCTTTTTCGCTCGCAGGCAACCTGTTGTAATATATACCTTCGCTGCTTCTTCCCACTTAAATGCACCCGCCTATGTTGCTAACGATTTCGACTAGTCGCCCAGGTGCAACCGATCTGGGCTATTTGCTGCATAAACATCCGGATCGACTACAAACGTTTGAGCTCAGTTTCGGTAGGTGCCACGTTTTCTATCCGGAATCTACAGAAACGAAATGCACGATGGCGATGTTGTTGGACATCGATTCCGTTGCAATGGCTCGCAACAAGGGGAACAAGAAACAGAACTTTGCACTCGCGGGATACGTGAACGATCGCCCGTTCGTCGCGTCGTCATTCATGAGCACCGCAATTTCGAAGGTTCTTGGATCGGCGATGTCCGGGCAATGTAAGTCGCATCCTGATCTGGCCAAGGAGGCGATTCCCTTGGAAGTTGCGATCGATGTGTTGCCAGTTCGCGGCGGAGAAGATTTCCTTCGTAAGATGTTCGAGCCTTTGGGTTACACGGTTTCGACAAAACGTTTGCCGCTCGACGAACAGTTTCCTAATTGGGGTGAAAGTCACTATTTCTCCGTTCGACTCGAAACAACGGCGACCGTTGCGAGTGTTCTGAGCCATCTCTATGTTTTGATTCCGGTCTTCGACAATCAGAAACACTATTTCGTCAGCAAGGATGAACTGGACAAATTGCTCGATAAAGGAAAAGGGTGGCTCGATTCGCATCCTGAAATGGAAACGATCGTCCGGCGATATCTCAAGTTCATGCCCAGCGTTGCGCGACAGGCAATTGCCCAACTAAGTGAAGCAACAGAAACCGACGACGATTCCGAAGCAAAGGTAGACGCCGAGGTTGCTTTTGAAAAGAAAATTCGACTCCACGATGCTCGCTTGGACACCGTCACGGAGGAACTTGTGAAGACGGGCGCAACACGAGTAATCGATCTCGGTTGTGGCGAAGGAAAGCTTTTGAAACGACTGATCAAGAATTGGCAATTCAAAGAGATCGTTGGCGTCGATGTTTCTGTTCGTACGCTTGAGATCGCCAGCAAGCGATTGCGATTGGACGAACTTCCCAGCTTTCAATCCGAACGGGTTAAGCTGATGCACGGTTCATTGTTATATCGCGATTCAAGGTTCAGTGAATTTGATGCCGCGGCGTTGGTCGAAGTCATCGAGCATCTTGATCCGCCTCGTCTGTCCGCCATGGAACGCGTTGTCTTTCGGCACGCGCTGCCGAAGGTGGTGATCGTGACCACGCCAAACGCTGACTACAACGCGATGTGGCCCGATTTGCCTGCCGGGAAATTTCGCCACGCGGACCACCGATTTGAATGGACTCGTGACGAATTCAAAGTTTGGGTCGATTCGATTTGCCAACGGTTTGGGTACGCAGCCGAGATCGCACCGGTGGGTCCACTCGATGAGAAACTTGGCGCTCCCACGCAAATGGCCACCTTTACCAAAGTAGGTAAGCCGATCGCTTCGACGGGAGCAGCGCAGTGAGTGAATACCCTGCTCATAAAATTCCCAAACTCAGTCTCGTTGTCCTGATCGGAGCAAGCGGTTCCGGCAAGAGCACGTTTGCGCGGAAGCACTTTCTTCCGACAGAGGTTATTTCTTCTGACACCTGTCGTGGGCTGGTCAGCGATGACGAAAACAGCTTGGCCGCAACCAGCGATGCTTTCGACGTCCTCTATTACATTGCCCGCAAGCGTCTGGCTGCCGGTCGACTGACGGTGATTGATGCGACAAACGTTCAACCGGAATCGCGGAAATCGCTGGTCGCGTTGGCTCGTGAATTTCATGTTCTGCCAGTCGCGATCGTGTTGAATCTGCCAGAAAAAGTCTGCACCGCGCGAAACGAAACCCGGGCCGACCGAAACTTTGGACCGCACGTCATCCGCAATCAGCGATCATCACTCAGACGTTCGCTTCGCCGGTTGAAGCGAGAAGGTTTTCGACACATCCACATCATGGAATCCGTCGAAGAAGTAGATGCTGCCAAATTTGAGCGGGTTCCGTTGTGGAATGACAAAACAGATGAGCACGGTCCATTCGATTTCATCGGCGATGTGCACGGTTGCTACGATGAACTCGAATCGTTGTTGTTGAAACTTGGTTATCACAAAACCGATGCACCAGAGAATTCCCCTGGTTGGTCGGACCACTGTTTCGCTCACCCGGATGGTCGCAACGCGGTCTTTGTTGGTGACTTGATCGATCGCGGACCGCGAGCCGTCGACTGCTTGAGCGTCGTGCGGAATATGATTCGATCGGGAAACGCTCTGTGTGTGCCGGGAAACCATGATGTCAAGCTTCTGCGAAAGTTACGAGGCAAAGACGTTAAGGTTAAACACGGGTTGGCCGAAACGCTGGCCGATATCGAACGGATCCCTGACGCTGATCGTCCAGGCTTTCAAAAGGAACTGGCCGAATTTCTCGACAGTCTGATCAGTCACTATGTGTTGGACAATGGAAGAGTCGTCGTTGCTCACGCCGGTCTACCGCAGCAAATGCATGGTCGTGGATCTGGGAAAGTCCGTTCGTTTGCACTCTACGGTGAAACGACTGGCGAGATTGATGAATTCGGTTTGCCGGTCAGGCACAACTGGGCCAGCGACTATCGTGGCGATGCGATGGTCGTCTACGGACATACTCCGATCCCCGAAGCGCAGTGGCTGAACAAGACGATCGACATTGATACCGGTTGTGTGTTCGGAGGAAAGCTGACGGCGCTGCGATATCCTGAACAGGAATTGGTCGATGTACCAGCCATCAAAGTTTGGTGCGAACCAGCGAAGCCGTTGGCGCTTGGGTCGCTGGATCCAGTGAGTCTCACTTCACAGCAAATCAACGACGATCTGCTTGACGCGGATGATGTCATCGGCAAGCGAATCGTATCGACGCGTCTACGAAACAACATCACGATCAAGGAACAGAACTCAACAGCGGCATTGGAAGTGATGAGCCGTTTTGCGGCTGACCCGAAGTGGTTGATTTACCTTCCGCCCACGATGTCACCCTGCGAATCGAGTTCGCTGGAGAGTTATCTGGAATATCCAACGGAGGCTTTTGACTACTACCGAAAGGCCGGCATTGAAACCGTGATCTGCGAAGAGAAGCACATGGGGTCTCGAGCCGTCGTCGTTGTCTGTCGAAATGATGAAGCTGCGAAGTCACGTTTCGGAATCGAAACTGGCGAGCAAGGAATCGTGTACACTCGAACCGGTCGTCGGTTCTTCAACGATCTGGCAACCGAAGGAATGCTGATTTCGCGTTTGGCAACGGCGATGGAGAAATCAGGATTCTGGGATACGTATGAGACCGATTGGGTTTGTCTGGATTGCGAGTTGATGCCTTGGTCAGCGAAAGCGCAGGATTTGTTGCAAAACCAGTACGCTGCCGTTGGAGCTGCGGCACGGCAAGCGGTTCCGGCCGTTGTTTCGAGCCTTCAGAAAGCAGCTTCGCGATTGGAGTCATCCGAAGCAGTTACATCAATCGAGGGATTGTTGAGCCGTTTCTCGACGACCGGAAACAACGTCGAAAAATTCACCGACGCCTATCGGCAATATTGTTGGCCCGTGAATTCGATCGAAGATTTGAGATTGGCTCCATTTCATATTTTGGCAACGGAGAATTCAGTTCATGTCGATCGTGATCACCTTTGGCACATGGCCGAGATCGCAAAGTTCTGTAAGGCGGATCCATCCGAACTGTTTTTCGCAACGCGTTATCTGCAAGTCGACTTGCGCGATCCAGCCAGCGTAGAAGGTGGCGAGAACTGGTGGCGTGAACTAACGTCGGTCGGCGGCGAGGGGATGGTCGTGAAACCGCTGGACTTCATTTCGATGACGAAGCCAACAAAAGAGCGTTCTGATGTTTGTCAGCCCGCGGTAAAGGTCCGCGGTAGCGAGTACCTGCGAATCATTTATGGTCCCGACTATGACTCGCAAGAAAATCTGAGTCGACTAAGACAGCGTCATCTTGGCCGGAAACGTTCGTTGGCGATTCGAGAATTTTCACTCGGCGTCGAAGGATTGGAACGCTTCGTCGCAAGCGAACCACTTCGCAAAGTTCACGAATGTGTCTTCGGCGTATTGGCGTTGGAGAGTGAACCGGTCGACCCGCGATTGTAGGCGATCGCCAAAGCGCCATAACGGGTCAGTTTGAATCTTGCGGCGGTCGATTGATTCCGCATAGAGAAAATCCCCAAACCAAGTTGGTCTTGCGTCATGGCGTCGCCTTACCGCCCAAGCTGGTACTGACGATTCTGACGCTGGAAGTTCTCTATCAACTCAGCTAAAATAACGCTGCACGAAGTCGCACTGGCGACAAAGTTCAACGCACGATCTATCGGTGCGTACTAAACCAAA
>CALLUY010000039.1 GCA_938010615.1 uncultured Pirellulaceae bacterium
CGCTGCGGTAAACGCGATTGGCGGCAGCTTCGGACTTCGTGAAGATCACAAAGTCGTCCGCGTATCGCACAAACGGTAAGCCACGTCGCTCCAGTTCTTGGTCCAAATCATCCAAGTAGATGTTGGACAACAACGGAGACAACGGACGAATCAAAGGGGACGCAGCTCATTGATCGGAACTCACGACCGTTGAGAAAAGGTACCGCGAACTTTGAACGTTCGCCCAAAGTCGAAATCGACGGCCAATTTCCGTTTTGTAAAACTAGCAGTACTTCAATCTGTCCCGAAGGAGATAACCTTCTCTTTGGTCGTTGCAATCAATTTCGGTGTTGGTTGTCAGCCATGCAAATAGCTCATCAAGACATCCGCAGAAGTACTCGTTGGCGAGAATGTATCGCTGCTGTTCAACAGTCACCATGATCGTGGGCACTTCGTCGACTCGACGATGTCGATGCTGAACATGCTTTACAAAGAGAATTTTTTCAGGCTTCAGATCTCGTGCCTTCGACAGGAAAAAACACGTCCTCTCAAATCGAATTCTTGAATCATCCGTTACGCTGATCTTCGTTTTTTGCAAAGCCAAGTAGGCAAGGAAAATGCCTAATCCAAAAGGCAATGAACTCCACGCAACCACAATCAACAATGCCGGTTTCAACTGAACTCCACCGTTTTGTGACACGAGCACAATCCAAGGCAGCAAGGCGAATCCAATCGTCAGCACGCTACCCAAGGCCCAGATTGCAATCATGGGAATGGGCGGCCGAAATTCGAATTTAGTTTTCATACATTCCATTCGCCACACTGCATGGATTATTGGCAAGATTCTTAAATTCATACCTGACACGGGCGATGACGGCAGGACACAGTCGGACGAATCCGATAAAGACATTAGTGTTTATTAGCGTCCATTAGCGGCTAAAAATTACCGAGCATGACTGAGCTAACTTTCAAACAGAAGTGTCACCAAATCGCTTAAACGCAATACCGTTCAATGAAGGTGACATCACCTTCGTTTTGGCTTTTCAGTAGGGTCGTTGCAGTTGGGGAAGTGGCATAAGCCTCTGGCTTGTGGACATGCAGAACACAGGCCAGAGGCCTATGCCACCTTCTACACCCGTCCGGTCAAGTGATCGGTTTTTCTCACTACCGATTCAGGTCCTGAGCCGGTTGCAAAACGACTCAGGCACGCCCTCCCCCCTCCTGATGGAGTGCCTTACTACCGGACGCTCTTTGGCAGCTGTGCTCAAACGTCCAGTTGCACTCTCCGAGAATCCGCAAATTCGAAAATACCTACTTTCATCTCGCCGGCAAATCGCCAATTGGGCAACGACAATACCCGCGGCTTCCGCGAAAAAGCTAAATCTGGACAGGAAAGTACCTCGTGGCGAAAACCGCTCGGTCCGCACGTGCCCTCTCAACCCTCCCTCCTGATCCCTCTCGCTGATCCCTCCTTACCCATGACGCATCAAACTAAACGGCAGCCGAAGAAATCAATACGCGCCCTTTACTACACGATTCCAAATGAAAAGCAGGCCAATGGTTTGATTCAATTCGTTTGCCACCGAATCTTGCAACAAGTCGCAATGTTGCTTCTGATCTGTTTGGTTTTGCCTCAAACCACACTCGCCCAAGTGGCCACTTTTACAGACTTAGAATCGATTCGCGCATTGGAAGAGCCCGAAAAATCGTACGGGAAACTGGTCGATTTTGAGGCCACCGTCACCTATGTCAGCGAGATTTACGAGTTCATTTTTGTGCAATCGGGACAGGAAGCGATCTTCGTTTACAAGCCAGACTCTGTAGACATGAAAGCAGGTCAGCAGGTACGCATTCAAGGCAAGTTGGCCAAGGGCGATCTGTATCCAATTATTTCGGACCCGTCAGTTACCCTTATCCGGCAAGGCGTCATGCCGCCTGCCATAACAGCCCCTGTCATTGGCCTCGAACATGACTGTCGCTACCTATGCTTCGAATTTGAGATTTTGCGTTGTCGCATGGAATCTTCGCTCGTCATCTTGCATGCTAAAACAGAAAACGGCAGAGACGCCTCCATCTTGGTTAAGCTTCAGCACGACATCGAAACTTTAGATTTCTCAAAACTTGTTGGGCATCGCGTTGAGGTGTGCGGCGTGTTGGGATTGCAGATTGAGGGCAGTGTATTTCAAGAACCGGGAACCACCGGAAACAAAATCGTTGGTTACAAAATATTTTGCAATTCACCAGACAACATTAAGATCCTTGATGAAAAGCAATCTTCCGAATCAGCTCCGGCCAAATCTGTCGGATTGTCATTCATTAATAAGGAAAAATTCCGCGAAGGCCGTTTCCTGACATTTGGTCAAGTCTGCTTAGTCGACTATACCGATCCGCCAGCAATCGTGTTGGGAGACGGATCAACATTTGCAAAGTTCAACTTGTCTTCCGTAGAGGGCCTGAAGCCAGGAATGGTTTTGCGAGTAGGCGGAAACAAGATCATTGAACCATCGGGACAATCACGCTTGGAGGTCGACTACTTGGACGGCCTTACGCTGTCTGAGCTTCCGAAAGCGCAAACTTTTGATGTCAAGACCGCTGCCCAAACGATCAAACCGAATCATCGAATATCCGTCGTGGGTAAACCGGTGGGTGTTGCGGGCTCCGACGATTCTCCCGATATCATTTTAGGCGATGGTGAATTTACAATCCGGGTCCATTTTCAAGACGAAGCAGCCTGTGCATCGATTCCGCTTCACCCGAGCATTGCAAGTAAAATACAAGTTACCGGAGTTACCAAAGCCGACGAGGAACACGATCTTCGGTTGATCGTTTCTCTTGCGAATGATGCCACACTGGTCGAGAGCAAAGCGTCCATTTCACGCATTGTCGCAATTGGTGTAGGAATTCTTTTGGCGATCTGTGCATTGTCCGCGCTTTGGATCAAGTTTCTTCGCGGCCAAGTTGCCCAAAAGAAAAGGTTCGAGGCCATCTTCGACAATGCGGGTTGCCCAATCATTGTTTTTAAAGGTGACCTGCAAATCGTCGACGCCAATCAACTGGCAGCCGACATGTTGCACTACTCGAAAGCCGAATTGCGCCTCGCCAGCATCGACGACATCAACAAAAGCATACCAACTGATCAGCTTCTCGATTTACTCGTGCAAACAATGCATCGCGAGGAAGTCGCAGTCTTCCCAGCTCAAGTGAACACCAAAACAAACAGCATCCTTGACGTCGAAGTCCATTGCCGCAATTTGACCAAGTCCGACGATCCGAGCAAAGCGAACTACATCGCGGTTTTCCCCGACGTGACTGCTCGCAACAAATATGAAAAAGAACTGACGAAAGCCCGAGACGAAGCCATCAAGGCCAACAAGTTCAAAAGCCGGTTTGTTGCATCAATGAGCCACGAATTACGAACGCCGCTCAACGGTGTGATCGGAATGACGCAGCTACTCGAACGGACTGAATTGACGCCGATCCAAGCCGACTATCTCGCTGCGTGTCGAACAAGTGGCGAAACGCTACTGACGGTCATTGGTGACGTGCTTGATTTTTCCAAAATGGAAGCCGGGAAACTCAAATTGAAACCTCAGGAAACGCACCTCATTCCGTTCATCGAAAATGCTGTGCGAGCATCGAACCTCCAAAGTGCAGCACGGCACGTCGATCTGGCTAGCTACGTCGACCCGTTGCTGAGTCGCAGTGTTCTGATTGACAGCGATCGATTTCAACAAGTCATTTTCAACTTAATCGGAAATGCAGCAAAGTTCACTTCCACTGGCTGCATCACGGTTACTGCCAATTGCACACAAGCCACCAGCGAGCTTGCGGACGTTCGCTTCATCGTTGCTGACACGGGAATTGGAATTCCTCAGGACAAAATCGCCAGTCTATTCGAAGCCTTTGAGCAAACCGATTCATCCACGACACGGCAATTTGGTGGCACAGGTTTAGGGCTTACGATATGTAAGCAAATCGTTGACCTAATGGGTGGCAAAATTCACGTGCAAAGCGTTGAGGGTATCGGAAGCAAGTTTATCGTTGACGTGCGACTTCCGTTCGCAAAGCAGCACAAGACAAATTGCCTGACCAACATTACGCCAACAGGCAAACGGGTGGCAGTTCTCGGAATGAGTGATCCAATATCGAATCTGTTGAATGACCTTTTCGTCGGTTACCAAGTAGAAGCTGAGTTCTTCAACAGCTCAGAGATGATTCCCCGTGGAAAATTTGACGTCGTCCTAATAAACTGTTGTGACGGGTTGGAAACTGCTGAGGATTTCGTAGCAACGCATGGCAATCTTTGCAACGAACATGGCCCGAGGTGCATTCCTGTCGTTTCCGCAGACTTGATTGTCAAAGATTCGGAATGGGAACGTTTAGGGTTAGAAAATCCTCTGTACAAACCATTTTTGCAAACCAGCCTAATTCAGGCAGTTGAAAACGAAAGTTGCCATAACAAATCCGTGACGACAAAAAACACCGCCACTGAAACGCGGTTCAATCGCCCGCTTAGAGTTCTAATTTGCGAAGACATTCCTGTGAACCAAATGTTTGCCAGAGAAATTTGCAAACAAGCCGGCATCGAGTGCGTCATTTGTGAAAATGGGGAAATCGCAATTGAAACTCTCAAGAGGGACAGTGAGTTTGATACGATTTTCATGGATTGTCACATGCCATTGATGGACGGCTTTGAAACCTCACGACAAATCCGCAAGATGACTGAACAAGGCGTGATTCGAAAGATTCCAGTCATTGCGTTGACCGCAAACGCACTCTCGGATGATCGTGAAAAATGTTTTGATTGCGGGATGGACGACTATTTAGCCAAACCGTTTGAGATCGATCAGTTTCTTGAAAAAATCCACTCAAATGCAAAAGCAAATTCCTCAAATTCTCATGCCGTCATTGAGCAACAGAAATCCTTCGAAACGGTATTCCACATTGAAGATCTGGTGCGCCAAATCGGCGATCGCACATTCGTCTTGGAAATCGCAAAACAATTCATCGATTCGTTCCCAAAGTACAGCAAAACTCTTAATGAATCTTTGCGTGCCAATGACACCCAAGAAACGTTTCAAATCGCTCACCGTATCAGAGGGTCTGCGGGAACAGTAAGAGCTGACCGAATTGGTGATGCCGCGTGCAAACTTGAATTGTCTGCTCGCGATGAGCAACTGGAGCAAATTCAATTGCTGGTGGGTGAAATCCTGCACGAATTCGAGGAATTCAAAAGCGTCTATCGTAAAGAAGCGAAAGCAAGCGAGTAGGCCGCGATCGGCAGCGAACTGACTCAGTATCCCGATCCAGACTCAGAGATCTTTTCGATCGGATGCCAAGTCGTTTTGACTTCGCAGAAGTCATGGATCAGCCACGGTCCCTGCGATTCTACGTCGTTCCAATCGTAGTCGTAACTTCTCACACGTTTCAAATTGCCGATCGAGTTCCTCTGAATCGAAACCAACGAGTCCTGATCCTTACGGTCGAACGCAATGTGATTGACGTCGAGATGCTTCGCGAAATGTTCAGCAACTTCTTCTAGTTTACCCGTGATGAAATTGGCAACGCCGCCGGGAAGGTCAGACGTCTGCAATACTTCACCCAACGTGATCGCACAAAGCGGCTTCGATTCACTGGCCAACATCACACAGGTGTTGCCCGATGCAATGATCGGAGCCAACAAAGAAACCAACCCCAACAATGGGCTCTCTTCGTTGGCAACCATAAACACCACGCCGCCGGGCTCGAGCACGGAAAAGTTGAAATGCGAAGAAGCGACAGGATTCACCGAACTGAAAACTTGCTGATACTTGT
>CALLUY010000040.1 GCA_938010615.1 uncultured Pirellulaceae bacterium
AATCGCGAAGCGTTTCAATGCGAGCCCGACGCGCGAGCGAGGAATCCCGAAACCCTCGGAAATATCCGCTCGCTTGCGCGTCTGGCTTGTATTTGTGCAACTTCAAAATTCGCGCCTCGGGCTTGTATTGGTGATGAAAAACCTACCTTGGTTTGACCGTTGGAGACCGGTAGGGGTTCACGGGTTGATTTGAATCTTCCTCATTATCAACGGAAGCCACCGTTTGGGTATCCGTTTCTTGCTTCGATTTCTTTCGAAGCCAGTTCTTTTTCAACCGAACCGCCCGATCGAGGAACTGCCAAACCCCGTCCGATCCCTGAAACGCTCGCTTCGGCATCACATGTATCAATCCCAAGTCCGTGCGAACTCCGATGAATTTTTCAGCCAGAAAAAAGATCGATCTTTCGCTCCAACCGTTAAACGCGACGATGTCTTCGTTCCCGATCGCCCAACCTCCCTCGAGCAATCGAATCGAATAACTCTCCGCGGGAAACCGTGGCACGCCTTTAACCGCTTGCCATCGAATCCACAGGCTCATCGCGACTAGCAGAATGATTGGATTGAGGCAGATAAAAATAACCAGCGGTCCAAGGCTCATTCGATTCGGCGGCAACGACATAAAAATCATCACCAAGGACACTTTTAAAATCAATCCGATCACAAGCATCGAGAGCATCGAGAGCCATCGACTTGACTTCTCTGTGGCCACAACATCCTTGTAACTAAACGTGGAATCGTGAACCAATCGAATCCGAGACTTAGTGGCCGTGACCAAATCTTCGCGATGCAAGTCAAACTGCCATTTCTGCACAGGTTCGGATTGCTGGAAAAGGTTGCGATACATCTCCGTCGGTTCCGTTGCATCAGCCGGCTCGTTGCGCCAGCGTCCAATTTGTTCGCGAAGTGACTGAAACTGCTCGTCGTCAATCACACGTTTGGGAAGCACTGAGAATCGATGGTTGCGTGAAAACAGAAAGTCGTACTTGGTCTCAATAATTTCGTCGACGTGATTCCATTTCACGAACGTCATCGAAGTTCCACATTTCTCACGTTTGCCAACCGGCGTTAGTTCAATCTGCCGCGAAAACTCTTCTGGCGCTGCGGCTCGAAACCTTACAATCGCCGGCACAAGGCTGGCAGCAACCACCAACCCGATTCCCGCTGTCACAACTGACCACATTTGCAACCACAGCAAACACAACACGGTCGGAATGAAGCAGCAACACCACAGAAACGCGAACTTGGCAGGGCCAACGGCAAATGGCAAATTCAAACGATCGATTCGTTTTCGTTCGGCTGCGTTATACTGGAATTCAAAATTCATATGGCTAATTGTACCCGCACGTGAATCGAGCATTCGACATGAAGATCACTTTCTCGCATCAGTCCAAACAATTCGAAGTCGACATGTCGCAGGGCCATGACATTTCACGACCCGTTTACTTTCTTGGCGAAGCTGAATCTGAACCTGCCTTCGTCCCCAAGGCTACCCGGAAACCTTTTTCGTCTGGCGACTTTGTCGGCGCTGTCGAACGAGGTGGACCATGCAACGTTGACCGGCTGGACTGGATCCCTCACTGTCATGGAACGCACACCGAAACGGTCGCCCACATCCTGAAGTATCCTTGGGACGCGCTGGCAAAACAACAGGCTCACTCGGTTCCTGTCGTTAGCGACGTATGCCCAAAAGAATTTTTGAAAGCTGCCCTAATCACCGTTGAACCGGTCAAGGCCAGTGAAGCGAACGACACTTACCGTCCCAACTTTGAGGATTCGGATCGAATCGTAACAGGGCAGGGCGTCGAGAAAGCTCTTTCCGCGATCGGCGTCGGCAACGTCGATGCGGTAATTCTGCGAACCGACGAGAAGCTTTACAACTTCAACAGCGGCGCCGAAACACCATTCCTCTCCGTCGAAGCGATGCAAGCCATCGTGAAATCCGGCGTGGAGCATTTGTTGTTGGATCTCCCGTCCGTTGATCGACTTAATGACGATGGACATTTAACGGCTCATCATATTTTCTGGAACGTCCCCGAACACGAATCGGTAGCAACGAAAGATAGTTGGTTGCAGAAGACGATCACCGAAATGGTGACGATTGAAAGCAAGCTAAATGACGGCCTCTATTTACTAAACCTTCAGTGTGCTCCGTTTGTCTCCGACGCAGCCCCATCACGAGCCGTAATCTATCCGGCAGCGGAAGCCTAGAGAACGAAACTTCAAGTTTTGACACGTAGCACGGCGGTCTCCGCCGTCACTTTCCCCTTTGGTACCCACGGAACTGAGCTGCAAACCGTAGTTTGTCGTAAAAAGCTGCCTTTGCGAACTTGGCTACTGAAGTAGAATTGCCTGCATGGAAACGACTTCGGGGAAAGCGAATCTGGTTCGAGAAGAGACTTCGGTCTTTGAAAGGATGTTTGGCGCTGTGGAAAAAGTAAAAGAACGCCTTAATCGATCGTGTGCTGCCTTGGAAAAAGCGAACGTCCCGTACGCAATCATCGGTGGTCATGCTGTCGCGGCATGGGTCGCCACAATCGACGATGGAGCCGTTCGCAACACGCGAGATGTCGACTTGTTATTGCGGGAAGAAGACTTGGACCGCGCCGAACAAGCGCTTTCTTCCGTCGGCTTTGTCAGGAACAAAGCCATGGACGTGCACGTTTTTCTCGACGGCAAAGACGGCAAACCGTCCCAAGGAATACACATCCTGTTGGCGGGACAAAAGGTCAAAGCGTCTTACGCCACAGCGACGCCAACGGTTGATCAAACGCAAGCGATCGATGACAAACGCGTGATTGAGCTAACGGAGTTGGTTCAAATGAAACTCAATAGTTATCGTGACAAAGATCGAACTCACTTGCGAGACATGATCGGAGTCGGGTTGATCGATAGCTCGTGGCCAACGCGATTCGAATCTTCGCTCGGCCAGCGGTTGCAGGAATTATTGGACGACCCGGACGGGTGAGTTGCTCAGGCGCGTTCGCATTCGACGCGGCGACATGCGATCCGCAATGACGTCGCGACGAAGTTTGACATTTACAACGACGGTCTCATTACTGAGTATGAAGCTTCGTTGCGATCAACCGCCAAACGGTAGAACCCTGCAACTCCAGACGAAATGCGATGCCAGATGGCTATTTGATGAAGCCAAACCAAATTCCGATCACCACTCCGACGTGGCAAACGACGGTGAACCAGAACGTAATCCGAAAGGACTGCTTTTGCGTTTTGTGTCGAAACACTTTTTGGCCCGTCAACGCTCCCGGCCAGCCGCCGAGTAACGACAACAGGTGCAGATTCTTTTCCGGCACGCGCCAACCTTTGACTTTCGCTTGGCGCTTGTCCCATCCGTACATTCCAAAGCTGATGACGCTAAGCACCAGCACGGCAATGACGTAGTTCAGTATCGTCATACTGGAACCGAATCGAGCCAACCCCATTGGTCTTCTGTCGAGCCGTCGAACAAACCGAAGAAAGCCGATTGAAGCTTCTCCGTGATTGGGCCGCGACTTCCGCAACCTACTTCGATGCCATCAACGCTGCGGACAGGAGTCACTTCTGCGGCTGTTCCCGTCAGGAACATTTCATCCGCGGTGTACATCAATTCTCGCGGCAACGCCTGTTCGACGACTTCGATGCCCATCGATTTCGCCAACGTCATCACCGAATCGCGCGTGATGCCTCCAAGGATCGCAGCTGCCAATGGAGGCGTGTAGACAACGCCATCGCGAATCAGGAAAACGTTCTCCGCCGAACCTTCGCTGATCATGCCTTTATCGGAAACAGAAATACCTTCGACATAGCCATGGCGTCTTGCTTCACCACCGATCAACATCGCATTCAAATAATGTCCGCCAGCTTTGGCCAAAACCGGAATCGACGAACTCGTCGTGCGACTCCAAGAAGAAACACAAACATCGATGCCGTTCTTCATTCCTTCTTCGCCAAGATACGCTCCCATTTCAACCGCAATAATCACGGTCTCGATTGGAGCATCTGCACTTGGAACAACGCCGAACGATCCAGCACCATAAAACGTTAGCGGTCGAATGTAAGCGGCGTACAAATCGTTATCAGCGATCGCGTCACGACAACCTTGCATCAACTCTTCTTGCGTGTGATCGAGCGTAATGCGATACATTTTTGCCGATTCACAAAAACGTTTCATGTGTGCACCCAGCCGAAAAATCGCTCGACCGTTCTGCGTCTTGTAACTTCGAATGCCTTCGAAAATGCTCGACCCGTAATGCAGTGCGTGTGACATGACGTGGACGTTGGCACTGTCCCAAGGGACCAGTTTTCCGTTGGTCCAGATTGATTTGCTTTTGTTCATTTCGCACCCTGAAATCTGTGGCTGAGGTGGGTAAGATACTCTCGGACGTCGTATCCAAGATACGCCTGATAGCAGCATAGTTCAAACGGCTTGGTTCACACACCTTACCGATTTAAAACCCTTAACCAATCAAACCCTTAACGAGTATCGTCGCGATGAGTCTGGAAATGAAAGAGCTTTTGAATACGATCCCACAAGTTGGAACAGTAAATTGGATCGGGGTTCGCCCAAGCCGCGAAGAGTCCATGAATTCGCTCGAATCCGTTGAAGTTTGTCTGGAAAATGGGCTCGTTGGAGACCGTTTTTCCGGAACCGTCGGAGCCAAACGACAGGTGACGCTGATCCAAAAAGAGCACTTGCCTGTGATTCAGGCAATTTTAGGATGCGAGGAAATCCCGCCGGCAACCCTTCGTCGAAACATTTTGGTCTCTGGCATCAACCTACAGTCGCTGAAGGAAAAGAAATTCTCGATCGGCGGAGTTGTATTACTGGGCACAGGCAATTGCCCTCCGTGTGCGAAAATGGAAACTGCGCTCGGTCCCGGGGGTTACAATTCCATGCGAGGCCACGGTGGCTTGACGGCAAGCGTTGTGACGGAAGGTAAAATTTCGGTCGGCGACGAAGTAAAACTAATTCTTGAATAGCATTTTGATTCTGAACGTATGAAAACCAGCACAACGATTTTATTGGCCATGATTCTGGCCAGCTTTAGCAACATTGCATTCGCCCAAACGACGACTCTCGACGCCGAAGCGGCAAAAGAATTTAAGCCCGGCGTGGCCTCAGATGATTCGTCGATCAAATCCCGCGCCTTTCGATTTGTCTACGGCGCAACGCTGACCGAACTTGAAACGGGCGCGAAAGTCCGCGTTTGGATTCCGATGGCGACCAGCAATCACGAGCAAGATGTTGCACTAGAATCGACTTCACTCCCTGGCAGGTTTCAGGAAACGAAAGATGCAAAATTCGGCAACACAACGATCTACTTCGAGGCAGTTGCCAACGAAAAGGGCGAAGTCCCGATGGAAGTTTCCTATCGAATCATTCGCAGAGAACTGACGGAGCTCAATCGCGAAGTCATCGGCCAAGACAACGATGCGTGGCTGCAAGCGACAGCAATGGTTCCCAATGACGAGAAGCTTCGCAAAGCTGTGCTCTCTGACGACGACACAAAAGGCGAGACAATCGACGTCGCAAAACGGCTCTACCTTGGCGTTGGCAAGCACATGAAATACGACAAACCTGCTGACAAACCTGGCTGGGGACTGGGCGACTCGCAATTCGCTTGCGAAAAGTGCTACGGAAACTGCACTGACTTTCACAGCCTGTTCATTTCGGCAGCCTTGAATCTGAAGATTCCGTCACGGTTCGAAATTGGATTCCCAATCCCGGAAGAAAGGGGCTCTGGTGTCGTCGGTGGCTATCACTGCTGGGCCAAGTTCCAATCTGACAACCAATGGATTCCGGTCGACATTTCCGAAGCCGACAAGAACCCGGACATGGAAGAGTACTACTTCGGCAATCTCACTGCTGATCGAGTCACGTTTTCGGTCGGTCGCGATCTAGAATTGAACCCAGCTCCCGCGGCTGGCAAGATTAACTATCTCGCCTATCCGTACGCTGAAGTTGACGGCAAGCCTCACAAAAAATTCCGCAAAGAGTTTCGCTATGAGGACATCGACGTGAAGCCTTCCGACAAATCATAGGATTGTGGTCACCCTCCCAACGTAGCTCGGCGGTCTCCGCCGTGGACATGCAGCAAACGGTGGAGACCACCGTTCCGCGAACAGAAGGCCCATTAAATTCCGCCATCACCCTTCCAACGTAGCTCGGCGGTCTCCGCCGTGGACATGCAGCAGACGGTGGAGACCACCGTTCCACGAACAGAAGGTCGCAGAGGAAACAGAGTTCAGCTAAATGAATTTCTCTGTTGGCTTTGTTTCCTTCTGTTCAAGTGCTGAACTATTTCAACGGCAATTTCTACTGCTTGAAACTCGTCCGAATCTTCTCGATCCGTTTTCGGTTCGTTCCCATGTCCGAATGTCCGACGCGTGAACCGCTGCGAAAGTCAATCACGTTTTGTTCCTCGTCGAGCAAAAATTCGCCGTCGTCGACAAAGCGGAAAAGAAGGCTCGTGAATTCATAGTGCAGATAGTTACCGTCTTCGGTCACCAGCTTCGATCGCGGAATTGCAGATTCAATCGCCAATTTGAGTTTCTCTATCGGCTGCTCAACGCCCGCAACGTCGATCGGATCGGCCTTGAAAGCTTCCTTTTCGGTCATCGAGGCAACACAGTTGGGCGAATCAGGAACACGGGTCAGCTTGCCTCCGTGAACCCCAAGATGCGCAGGCCTGGCTGCAGTCATCGACATAACGAGGAGCCCCGCAACGAATATTAGGGATAACACGATGACCTTGCGAACAATACGCCGCACCAATCCGTTTGAAATTTTTGACTCGCCTGAGCTCATCGATTGTCCCTTGGTTGTGTTTCTGCGTTGCCGAGATTGCAAACGTGCCTGTATTGTGCGTGTAAACTTACGTGTTATTGCCCGGTTGACCAGCGGCAAACGGCGGTTCCACAATTTAGACTGTAATTGGTTGGATATGTCCGCGTCCAATTTGCGGTCTTAATCATCGGTAACTTAACAGGGTAATGAACTGATGGAAAAAATTGAACTCGGCGTAGCACTCGTTCGGAAGCTCGAACGGCAAGTTCTGTGGCTCGGCAAATTCAACGAAGCCAAACAACAGATTGATTTCGTGACCGCACAACGATTGGAGAAAGAGACCTTTCGGGAAGCAGTCACCCGAGAAGTTGCTTGGGAATTGGAGATCGATCGACGAAGCGATTTCGTCGTCTCAAGTATGGCTCAACTGAACATCAACTTTGTCACGACCCTGCCCGGCAAAACTGATAAGACACAGATCGCTGCTGCGTTTTACAATGTCGAACTGTATCGCCAAGCGGTCATCAAAAAGATTGGTGAATCTCCCGAACTCGTTTGGCTGACCTCGACCGAAGTCTGTAACGGAAAATCAAGGCAGGGCATCCAACTGGACCCTCTGCTTGTCCGACTTAATCAGGAAGCCCACGTGATCCAACATTGGGAATCTGACGTCACGGGCGATGGCTAGACTTCGGTTGACCCGTTTTGCTAGCGAACTTCTATTCTCAACGAAATTTAGGAATTCGTTAAAGCAGTGCTGTTTACGCACGACTCGTGGCTTGCTACTCTCCGCCGCCCAAAAAGCATAAGCGTACCCCCAGTTTGCGGAGCGCGGACGATGCCGATCATGGACGACGGAATGACAAACAGAACCGTATCAACTCGAATCTCCAAATCGCTATCCGCGTTTTGCGTTTTCTTGCTACTTGCGTCAACCGGTTGCCAACCCCAAGCCAGAACCGGCGGCGGACTTTTTGGATTCGCGAACCGCACAAACCTAAACAACAACTCAGCTTTTAATAGCTCCGCGTTTAACAATCCATTCGGCGGTTTCGCTGGCAACAGCACCGCGACGTCGAATCAATCGGGAACGTTCAGCCCAAGTTCTCCTTTCGGCAATTTCGTGCAAAGCGGCGGTTCTGTGCAACCTCGCAACTTGATAACTGACGGAACAGGACAACTTCGCCAACCACTGGGACAACTTCCGCAACCGGGAATGTCGCAAGAATTCAGCCGAATCAATCAACAGCTCGGCGCCTACGACGCAGACAACCAGCTTTTGAATACGGAAGTCGCGACGCTGAAGCAAAAGCTCGAATTAGCGAATCAATACAACCAAACACTGAAGCAGCAACTGACTGACACCTCCGACCGAATCACGCAATCGGGCAATCAACAAAAGATCACCCAGCAACAATTCGCGAGCATGCAGCAGCAGATTGACCAGTATCGACGTCGGATCGCGGATCAGGATCGCTTATTGGCACAACGTGCCACGAACAATTCGCAGCCAAATAATTGGCAAGGAAACGGCACGGCAAACAACGGCAACTTCCGAAACAGCACGTTTCAAAGAGGAGCCGGAACGTTTAGCAACACGGGCTTTAGCTCGCCTAACGGATCAGCGACGATTCGAGCCAACAATGGCTTGATGCAAAAACTTAACTCGATCAACATCCCTGGCGGCGACGCTCGTATGGATGGTGACATCATCCGGGTTGAGTTTCCGACGGATCGACTTTTTACCAGCGGCAGCTATCGAGTCCAATCGGCTCAGCTGCCTGTGCTACAGAACATTGCGTCCACGATTCGTGAATCGTTCCCAAGGCAAATCGTCGGAATCGAAGCACACTGGGACGGAACTCCTTTGAATCCGCCCGGCACCACGGATCATCAGCTAACGGCAACGCAGTCGCTGGCAGTCTTCGACGAACTCGTTCGGCTTGGCCTCCCGGCGAAACAGTTATTCACGATGGCGATGGCGAGCAATCGACCTCGGCACCGACAGCAGAGCGTTGGCGGCGTGAGCCCGAATCGCAGAATCGAACTGGTGATCTATCCGGAAAGCTACGACCGTTAGTCCAGTCACCAGCAGTACGAAGCCGCACTGGCGACAGAGTTCAACGCACGATCTATCGGTGCGCAGTAAACCAAATCAAAATTGCGATGCCATAACCACGCACTGATAGATCGCAATTCGTTATTCCGCTTGTCAAATGAATCCACTAGACCGATCACTGCTCACACTCGATGGAGTTTCGTTGGGCGACTCGTTTGGTCAAACGTTCTTTGATGCTGAGGCGGCTGCAACTGAACGCATATCAACGCGGACGCTGCCCGACGCGACGTGGTACCTCACAGACGACTCGATAATGGCTTCAGCCGTTCACTCGACCCTTGCTTCGCAAGGAAGCATTGATCAATCCGAACTAATTTCTAGGTTTGTACAGCTATACGAACACGACCGCTCCAGAGGATACGGAGCTACTATGGCTCGAATGCTTCGCTTGGTGGCTGATGGTTCCGATTGGCGTGGAGTTTCAAGTGGTGCTTTCGACGGAATGGGATCTTTCGGGAATGGTGCTGCAATGCGAGTTGCCCCAGTGGGTGCTTATTTTGCAGGTGACGACCAGAAAATCGCGGAGCAGGCCCGACTTTCTGCGGAAATCACACACACACACGTCGAAGGGATCGCCGGCGCGATCGCTGTCGCAATCGCGTGCGGCTGGGCGGTCATTCACGGTGCCTCAAACCTTCAGTCACCTCAGGCTTTCTTGACTCATGTTGCTGAACACACGCCCCAAAGTATCACGCGAGACCAAATTTTCCGGGCTGCCGAACTTCCCGCCTCGTATGACGTGCGTACTGCTGTTGCGGTATTGGGCAATGGCATTAATCTATCGTCGCAGGATACTGTTCCTTTTTCACTTTGGTGTGCCGCTAAACACATCGAGAGCTTTACCTCTGCAATGTGGACAACCGTGAGTGGACTTGGGGACCGTGACACGACATGCGCAATCGTCGGTGGTGTGGTTTCGCTTGCCGTGGGTGCGGATGGCCTGCCACCTGAATGGCTCAAACGCAGGGAAGCTCTCACTCAATGGCTGGGATGCTAACCGCGGAATATCATTGCGTATCGAGATAGGGGCCCGGTTACCCGGGATCCCTCTCACATCACCTCAATTTCATCTTCGCCGCGTCTTGGCGCGTTCCGACTGGTGATTGTGCGAACGACTAAGGCGAAACACGCGGGCGATTAGTATCGAAAGAAATTTCACTGAATCGTATCGTTCGACAGCAAGTGATTGATGGCGTCGCTTGATCATCGACATGACAGTTTCTGAAACTTTTTCGTTCTCCCGTTCTTCAAGTACAGCTTTCTACCCGCGTGGGTTTTGCATCTGCAATATTGGCACGGTACAATCAACGTCGCGTTCATTTTCGCATTTCCGCTCGAAAGAATAGTCATGACAAAGCCTCTTGCTTGTTTCATCGCAAGTCTAATCTTTATTGGTACGCTTGGTTTGAATTCCCAAGCTCAAAATTTAGAGACAACTGAAACGTTAGAGACAGAATCATTTTTCAATGCCAGTATTGCTACGTCTGCCAAGAAAACGAGAATCATTCGACTAACAGCTCATTTGGCTGCCATCAACAAGAGCTCGACGCCGGTCGACAAGTACATTTACCGATTGACCATTCCACCAAATACAGAATCTCAACATTCAATTCTCGAATCAAGCACGACTCCTGTTGCAGCCATCAAGGATCACAAAAACGGGTGCAATCAATACGTAGAGTTTCACTTTCCAGTCGAATCTCAAGCTGATCACAAAATCGATGTTTCCTTTTTGGTACTGCTCCGGCCAGTGGACTATCTAAAAGTAAAGTCTATTGACCATGAGAAAGTTGACTCTGAGGGGATGGCTCGCTGGCTTGAACCGTCCAAACTGATTGAGACCGATTCAAAAGAAGTCGCACTTGCAGCTTCAGAGGCTTTTGCCAAAGTTCGCGAAAGTCAATCCAAAGAATTCGTCGCCAAAATTGCCTACAAATATCCGCGAAGTAAATTGAAGTTTAAATTGCAGAAGGCCAGCCTCGGGGCAAAAAAAGTGCTGAACACTGGAGTGGGAGACTGCACGGATTTCACCTGCTTGTTTGCTGCCCTTTGTCGGACGAAAGAGATTCCTGCCCGAAAGATTTCTGTCTTCAATTTTGGAAAGAACACATCGATCGAAAAGAACGTTCCAAACCACCACATTGCGGAGTGCTATTTGGACACTCATGGTTGGATTCCAGTCGATCCAACATTGGGAAAAGGAAAATTTAATAAGCCAGTTGGTTTCGGAAAACTGAGCAACTACTTCGTGATTATTAACCGAGAAGGCGCTTGGGTCTGGCAAACCAAGATGCCAAAGAGCGGGTACGATCGCTCCAAGCCAAAGCCAAAAATGGACTACACCATCTCATGGAGCGGAGAAGTGATTATCGAAGGAAATACCGGTAAAGTAATGTCCGCTTACTCAGACATGGTCGGCAAAGTCATCAAAACTTCTGCCGGATCGAATGACTGAAACGGCAGGAGAAACTATACGATTCACTCCAACGACCTGCTCAGATCTGCCGCGGGACGCCTCGTCCGGTGAAAAAGTTCGCCATCAATGTTGACCATCAAGCTTTCGTTTCGCGGATCAAATTTTTGTAGCATGGCTTTCGAGTCAATCTAGGTTTTGGTCAGATAAGAACTCCCCAACCATCTTCAATATCGGCAAAAAAGTGCGAGCGGTTATCCAGCGAGTCCTTGAATCACGAGTCGACGTCGACGGAAAAACCGTTGGATCGATCTCTGCGGGCTTGCTGGTTCTTTTGGGCGTAGAAAAAGGCGACGCAAAGTCCGACTTTGATTACGTCCTGAACAAAACATTGGGCCTGCGGATATTCGAAGACGAAGACGGGAAGATGAATCTGTCAGCTTCCCAAGTCGGCGCAGAAATCCTGATCGTCAGTCAGTTCACACTCCTAGGGGATGTTCGGCGAGGAAAACGGCCAGCGTTTACGACGGCGGAAGATCCAGCAATTGCTGAGCCGACGTACCTCAGGTTCGTGGAAGCGATTCGCGACAAAGGCTTGGCGGTCGCGACCGGCGTGTTTGGTGCCGACATGAAAGTTCACCTCGTCAACGACGGGCCGGTCACAATTCTGCTCGATAGTCGCAAACTGTTTTAGTCTGCAAATCGCCATGATGTTTCGAAGTCTGGCGTCAATTTCTGCTTCGTAAACCGAGCTCGAATCAATTCGATCGGAATCGAATTCTGCTGCAAGATGGCATCATGGAAATCTTTTTCCGCAACCTTGCCTGTTTCAACCAGCTCTTTGTACATCGCTCGAATTTGCAATCCGCCCAACATGTAAGCCGCCTGATACAGCGGACCGTAGCCGCCTTGAACGGAGCGTCGAACTTCACCAGTCGCATTGTTGCGTTCATGTCCGACGCGTTCGACAAGGAAATCGATACATTCTTCTGGCGTCATCTTGTTCAGATGGTAGCTGAGAGAAAAGATGATTCGGGCACATCGATGCTTGCGCCAAAACAACATTCCAACTCGATCTTCTGCAGATCGTGCGAAATCCAAATCCCACAAACGCATCTCCCAGTACAGCGCCCAACCTTCCATCCAAAATGGCGTACCGAACATCCGACGATACGAACGATGTCTATCTTGCATGAAGCCTTGTAGATGATGTCCCGGAATCAATTCGTGATGCACAACGGCACGAGAAAAGTGCGGATTGTTTCCTCGCAAGCTCATCAACTTATCGGAGTGTTCCATGTCGTCCGTTGGATAGGAAACCAAAATCGTGTCGCCGCCTAGAAAATACGGACTAACGCGTTGGCGTTCTGGAGACATCATTCGCATCCGCCAAGTTTCCTTGCATAGCCTTGGGACGGTCACGAGGTCGCGTTTTTCGATGAATTCAACGGCTTCAATTGCCATATCGCGGATCAGTTTCGGCTGCTGCCCGGGCTTAACGAATTTTCGTTTCACGGAATCCTGAGCCGCTCGCCAATCATCCTTGAACCCCAACTCTTGTGACGCCTTAAGCATTTCCTTTTCACACCATTCGAACTCGCGATTTGCAATTTCGATCAACTCCGCAGGCGAGTAAGGAATGTGTTCGAACTTGAGCGCTTTGATTAACGCTTCGTTTCCGATCGGTTCGCCAACAATTTTTGACTTGTCACTAACGTCAACTTTGGCCAGTTTTCGTTTCAGGAGAGCCGCATACTGGCCGAGGACTTCGTTCGATTTCTTGTACGGAGCTTTGCACCACCACGTAAACATTGGATCGTAGCCATTGTAAAATCGATACCAATCGCCAAGCGACCGTTGCAGTTGATAGACTCGCCGCGAAGCGCGGATCGCGTTGGTGGCATCGGCAGTCGAAAGCGTCCCTTCATTGATCCATGAGGTCAGTTCATCAATTTCACCGGAGAGCTGTTCGAGCGTTTCAGCAGACTTTCGCCCTTCGATGTCGTCGCCGTTCTCTTTGGCTTCTGAAAGACCGACGATCGTATCGGCAAACGGAATCAGGTCGCCGATCTGCTGATCTTTCTTGCGGTCAATCTCAAGCTGATCCAATTCGTGTTGCAGCTTGTTCTTGAGCAGTAGATAGTCGACTTTTCCGTCGATCGAAAGTTCGTCGAAGTTGACGTCGGCCAACTCCTTGAGTTTCCTCTGGTAGAAATCGATGAAGCGATCTGATTGCGATTTTGACATCGGAATCGCGTACTTGAATCGCAGACTCTCATAGTCCGCTTGGTAGGCGCGGATCATTGGTTCAAGGTTTTGCGATTGAGCGAATACAGTTTGATCAAACAGAAGCAAACTGGACAAAAGGAACAGCGACAGAAATCGACAGGAACGATTCGCAATCATGGTCGTGCACTAAATTGATAATGAAATAGCAGCTGCTACTTTACACCAACTTTTTGCGGATCGTGACGTCGTCCTTGCCAATTTCGACTTCGTAGCCCGCATCAATCAGCTTGTCGCGGTACTCGTCGGAAGCGGCATAGTCCTTGTCTTGCCGAGCCGTGATCATGGCTTGTCGCCATTGTTCGGCCTGATCATCGCCGCCGTTTGGCTCTGACGATACTTGGGCGCCGTCGATGCCCTCGTTCAGCGGCGCCAATTGCAGCACGCTGTTCATTGCTTTCCAAACCGCCAGCGATTCCTGCGGATTTGGATGATCGCCGCGAACCCAAGGATGCATCACGCCGAGAGCCTCCGCGATGTTTAAGTCATCAGCCAATGCATTAGCAAACGCGCCCAACACGGGATGGTTAAGATCGACCTCTGCTGTTTCACCGCCGGTTTTCGATTCCAATTCCGCACGGAATTTCATCAATCGCTGAATGGTGCTCGCTGAATCGACCAGGCCCTTGGATGTGAAATTCAAGTTGGTTCGATAGTGCGACTTGATCAACTCGAAACGCAACACGGCTGGGTGAACGGGCTTGCCCATCGGATTGCCATCGCCGTCTTTGACTTTTCCTTCGAAGACATCGCGAGCAGTGTAAAAATTGCCCAGCGATTTGGACATCTTCTCGCCTTCAACGAAGAGGAACCTCGCATGGATCCAGAAACTCGCAAACGAATCCTTCCCGCTGCATCCGCAACTCTGTGCGATTTCGCACTCGTGATGCGGAAAGATCAAATCTTCGCCCCCGGTGTGAATGTCGATCACATCACTGCCGAGAATTTTCGAAGCCATCACGCTGCACTCAATGTGCCAACCCGGATACCCAATGCCCCAAGGAGAATCCCATTTCATGAGATGAGTCTTGTCGGCTTTCCAAAGCAGAAAGTCCGCGGGATGTTTTTTGGTTGATTGATTGGCATCGGAAACACGACCACCAGCACCACTTTGCAATTCGCTCATCGAGTTGCCGCTGAGCTTGCCGTATTCGGGAAAGCTCTCGGTACTGAAATAAACCGCATCGCCGGCGATGTAAGCGTGGCCTCGTTCGAGCAAACGCTGGATCATTTCGATCATGCCGTCGATGTGCTGCGTCGCTCGCGGAACTTTCTCCGGATACTCAAACGCAATCTTGTAGCCCAACTTTCGACTGTCGTCCATGAATGCATTGGTGTAGTAGTCCGCGATTTGCCACGGATCATTTGGATCGTCGATTTCTCCCTCGGCAACGCGGCCTGACTTTTTGTTCTCTTTGACGCGGTCGCCGGCCTTCTTCATTTTGTCTTCTTCGCCTTCGACCATGTGACCGACGTCAGTGATGTTCATCACATGATCAACGGTGTAGCCACCGAGTTCGAGGGAGCGACGCAACAAATCCCCGAATAGGAAGGAACGAAAATTTCCGATGTGTGCAAAGTCGTAGACAGTTGGGCCGCAGGAGTACATCCGTACATGATTTGGCTCAAGTGACTTGAACTCTTCAGTGGTGTTTGTCAGCGAGTTGTAGAACTGGAATTTCATGGCGTTTGGTTCTTGGGCCGAATTGGGGGAGTGAGATCGACGAGTTCATTTCGTAAAACGTATCATTTACGGTGATTTTTCTCGATAGCGATCAAATCCACCCCAGTGTCTTCTTCGAGAATGCAGACCGTTTCAATTGTGAGGAAGAATAATCCGCAGAATCGGAATAATCGGATCAACAGTCACGCAATTTGTAGAATTTACAGAGATTGAAACCAGATCGCCTTACTCCTCAGTTAAATTTCTTTGCAGTGGTCAATGTGGCGATTACTCTTGTGATAGCCACATAACCCTTTCGATTAAGCCCCCAGACTGTCAAGCCCCAGATTGCACCATGAACGTCCGCACCACACTCTCCCTCCTACTGTTTGCACTTCTAGCCGTCGGCACATCGCAAGTCAGCGCTCAAACCTACACATTGGGGTTTGATCAAGCTCAATACAACGTCAATCCTGGAGCGACCGTTGATTTAACGCTTGTTTTGACAGAGGAAATCACAGGAGCTGAGACATCACGTCTGGGAACTCCGGGTAGCGGCCTATTTGCATTCGGACTTGGCGTTGACTATTCGTCGTTCTCAGGTGCTGCAAACGGCTCAACGTTCAGCTCATTGATCTTCAATTCTAATTTCCTTCAAAGCGATCCGGATTTCACGAACGTTGACGATAGCAATAACATTATCTCATTCGAAACGTCGGAAACTTCGGGAGCAGGCGTCAACGGAACTCAATTGTCGGCCAACCTTTTTGAGCTTGACCTCGCAACACTTACGTTTAACGCAGGCGACCTTGGCTCAATCACAACCCTACAAATTGGAAATGGTCGATCACCGATTACCAATCCTCCTCTCTTCTTTGCAGACGCAACCACTCCTCCTGTCGAATTCGGCAGCGGTCAAATCACTGTCGTCGCGGTTCCTGAGCCGGGCAGCGTAGCGATGTTGGGAATCTTTGCTTGTGCAGGCTTCATGACGCGACGTCGCAAGTAAGCAAACGACTACGGACAAAAGAAGAAAGCACGGCATGACGACCGTGCTTTTTTTGTGCGCTTTTGAGATTTAGATTTGAGCTACCGGGCGATCATTGCTTTGTCAGCAATATCCTTGCGGCACCAAGCACCATCCCAGCGAATACATTTGACTGCTTTGTAAGCCTGAAGCTTCGCTTGGGCGACCGTATCGCCCATTGCGGTGACTCCCAGAACACGTCCGCCGGTCGTGACAACATTGCCTTCGTTGTCCATTTTCGTTCCCGCGTGAAAGACTTTCACATCGGGAATCTTTGCTGCTTCTTCCAGACCGCGAATCACCTTTCCGGTTTCGTATTTGTCGGGGTATCCGCCGGAAGCCATGACGACACAGACGCTGGGCCGGTCGTCCCATTCGAGGGGGCCGATCGAGGAGAGCCGACGCTCGCAAGTCGCTTGAATGATATCGACAAGGTCCGTCTTGAGACGAAACAGCAACGGTTGGCATTCCGGATCGCCGAAGCGAACGTTGTACTCGAGCACTTTGGGGCCATGCGGCGTCATCATTAAGCCCGCATAAAGGATACCGAGAAAAGGAGTTCGCTGTCGCTTCATCGCATGGACGGTGGGCACGAATACGTTTGACTCAACCCAACGCAATGTTTCATCGTCGATCGATGGCGTCGGGCAATAAGCACCCATGCCGCCGGTGTTTGGACCTTCGTCGCCATCGTGGGCTCGCTTGTGATCTTCGGCTGGCGGCAAAGTTAAAATTGTCTTGCCATCGGTGATGGCGAGGATGCTGGCCTCGAAACCTTCCAGCCGATCTTCGATGATCAGTTTGTCGCCCGCACTGCCGAATTGCTTTTGCCGAGCGATCACATCAATCGCCATCAATGCTTCATCGCGAGTCGAACATACGATCGCTCCTTTTCCGGCAGCGAGTCCATCTGCTTTGACGACCAGTGGCACATCTTCGGGCGTTTCGAAGTAGCGTTCGTTAATGAACCGCTCAGCACCCTCGGCGTCACGGAACTCGTGATAGTCGGCCGTCGGTACGTCTGCGTTCCGCATCACTTTCTTGCAAAAGGCTTTGCTGCCTTCGAGTGCTGCAGCTTCTTTTGAGGGGCCGAAGACCAGTAAGCCTTCTTTCTTGAAAGCGTCAGTGAGCCCATCGCACAACGGAACTTCTGGGCCCGCTATCGTGAACGCGATTTCGTTTTGTTTGGCAAACTTGACCAAGGCCGGAATATCTGTCGCCAAAATATCGACATTTTCGGCATCCTGCAGCGTACCGGCGTTACCAGGAGCCACGAAAACTCGATCGACCTTGGGGCTTTGAGCAACTTTCCATGCGAGGGCGTGCTCACGTCCACCGTTACCGACAATCAATATGTTCATTTGCTGAGGTCCGACCTTGGAGGTTCGGGGTTTAAGTTTTAGGCATCAAGCGCCGCAAATTCTAAGGCCATCGGCAACGAAAGTCACGGCCTTAAACTGGTGTCGTGTGCTATACTGTTGACGCTGGATCTACTTACGAGAGAACGAACATGAAATCGAATTTCACATTGGCCCTTTTGCTGGCCGCAATCATCCTGCCCCAATCTTTGACGGCTCAAGAGGCTGCCACGGAATCAAAACCCGCGGCCGCTGCCGATCAAGGCGAATGGGGTCACTTGACAGGAACCGTCACAGTCGACGGAGACGTTGCAGCTGCTAAAGAAGAAGCCGTCGGTGATCACGCCGACAAAGCAGCTTGCTTAGTCGATGGCAAGGTTCCACTGGATGACAATGTTCTGGTCAACTCTGAAAACAAGGGCCTCGCTGACGTTTATGTCATCATGTACCTGAAAAAGAAAAAGGATCCTGCGATTCATCCGTCCTACCTGGCAAAGAAAGCCGAGCCAGTTGTTTTGGACAATGTCAATTGCCGGTTCGTGCCTCACGCGACTTTTGTCAGAACAGGCCAAAAGCTGATCTTGAAGAACTCGGACGCGGTCGGGCACAACTGTCACATCACCACGTTCAACAACGAGCACAATCCGAACATTCCCGCGAACTCGGAAACCGAAGTCAAATTCGACACCGAAGATTCTCGCCCAGGCAATGTCACTTGCGATCTGCACAAGTGGATGGATAGCGTCATCTTCATTCGCGACAACCCTTACGTCGCAATCACCGATGCCGATGGAAAGTTCACGATCGAGAATCTTCCTGCTGGCGAATGGGATTTTCAGTTCTGGCACAAGAAAGTTGGCTACTTGAAAAAGCTCAGCATTGAAAACCAGAAAGTCAGCAAGAAAGGCGTTACCACCGTGACGATCGCTGCTGGCGAAACCGCTGACTTGGGCACGATGAAGCTGCCGGCAAAGGCGATAAAGTAGACTAGCCCGCGACAATTTGAACCTCGACGATTCACCAATGTTGGCCGAAAATAGAAGCGTAAGGTTTTCTTTCCCGAACGTGATTCAATTGGTCAAACTAAACACATCTGTTTTCGTCCTAGCCCTCTGCTTGGCTCTTTGCCTGGCTTTCGGCGGTTGCGAGAAATCTCCGGCGCCGAAGTTTCGACTCAACGAAGTCGAAATATTGAAACAGGAGAAAGCCTCGCTGCCTCAAGACGAACACTTTGCGGAATCGTACGACGAAGAAATCAACGCGGTTCTTACGTCGCTCTTCGGCACACCAGAATCACCAAAGTTTCCATACTTGGAAGGCGATGAAGATGAGGCCCACGAATTCGTCAACTTTGACGATCTGAAGTGGGCGGCCGGACGGGTGCACAGCGATCGTGAAGGCCGGCCAATCAGCGGACTGTATCGCGAACACTGTTCGCATTGCCACGGAATAACAGGTGACGGTGCGGGACCAACGGCAGCATTCTTGAATCCGTACCCGCGGGACTTTCGGCTTTCAAAATTCAAATTCAAATCGACTCCGCTGCGGCGATCTCCAACCGATCACGACATGGAGATGATTCTGCGAAACGGAATCCCGGGCACTGCAATGCCTTCGTTCCGGACACTACCCGATGACGAAATCAAAGCTCTGATTCACTACGTCAAATATCTGACGATCCGCGGACAGCTGGAACGCATGTTGATTTCCGAATTGAGTTCGCTCGAAGGTGAACCGTTGATGGACATGAGCTTCGTTCCTGATGGCGATCTGGTCGCCGCGTTGGTGAAGCTCGAAGCGGATGAAGATTCAGACGATGAAGAAGAGGTCGAACCGACCGAAGAACAGGAAGCGTTTGAAGAGCAGCTGGACTATGTGTTAAACGAATTGCTACTCGAAGGTCCACTCACGCGTTGGAGCGACCCGGAAGATTCAGTCACAGAAATTCCTGAAGTTCCAGAGGCGATTGCTGCGAGCCATCCGGATCATGCGGCTTTGGTCGACAAAGGACGTGAAGTCTTCTTCGCGAAAGGAAACTGTGCTCAGTGTCACGGGGAGACGGCGATGGGCGATGGACAAACGGCAAGCTACGACGACTGGACCAACGACTGGATTAAATCTGCCGGAGTCGATCCGACCGACAAAAAAACTTACAAGGACTTCACTGACGCAGGTGCCCTTAAGCCACGAGCAATCCGTCCGAGAAATCTTCGACTCCCCGTCTATCGTGGTGGCGGTCAGCCTCAAAACTTGTATTTGCGGATACTCAATGGCATCGAAGGCACTCCGATGCCAGCCGGAGCGACGCTGACCGAAGAAGAGATTTGGGCTCTGGTCGCGTACGTAAAATGGTTACCTTACGAGCACGCTGATAAAGTCAAGCCGAAGATGGTTAATAACAAGGCAATCGCAAGGTAACAGGCGTCCGCAAACATTGCGTACATGCACAAAACATGAATCGATTCTGGAGCATCCTTTTTTTCTCGGTCCCGATCCTCGCGATCGTCACGTTTTTGCTGACGCAATTCGCGATTTGGCCGTTTGAAGAGGTTTGGTTCGGTGATTCGTTCTCCGACGCCGGCAAAACCATTGATGGGATCTTCAACGGAATCCATTTGCTTTCTGCGGCGATCCTGTTGGGCACGGTTTTGACGATTGGCCTCATCATTTGGAAGTTCGACCATCGTCGATACGAGCCGAATTCAAAGGCCACTTACTTTTCGCACAACACGAAACTGGAGCTGATCTGGACCGCGATCCCAGCCGTGATTCTGGTCGCGTTGGCATTCGTTCAGATGAACGCTTGGTCCGAAAACAAAATGGATCGGCCAATGACGAACGTCAATGGAACGATGGTCGAAACACCGCCAACGGTTTTAGTCAAAGCCAAACAATTCGGTTGGGAGTTCTATTATCCTGGTGCCGATGGAATCCTCGAAACCGAAGACGACCTGTACATTGAAAACCTGATGGTGGTTCCTGAACAGACCGACATCGTAATGCAGCTTGAAAGTCGTGACGTCATTCACAGCTTTTTCGTTTCCGACCTGAGACTAAAGCAGGACGTTGTACCCGGCATGGTTCAGTTTGCCTGGTTCAACGCGAACCGAACCGGAGACTTGCAAATCCTGTGCACAGAACTCTGCGGCTGGGGCCATTACAAAATGAGCGCCAAACTGCGGATCGTCCCCCAAGCCGAATATGATCAATGGCTCGCCGATCTCCAAAGCGAGTACTATCCCTCCGAGTAATATGGTTCCCAACACCGCCGACAATCTGTTGACCGCCGAACCGCCACGACGAAACGCGCTGGTCAGGTTTTGGACGACTTACGTTTTTGCGACCGACCACAAAATCATCGGCCTGCAGTTTCTGTTTTCGTCGCTGATCTGGTTTGCGATCGGAGGCTTCTTTGCTCTGGCCGTTCGCTGGCAACTGGCTTGGCCTTGGAGCGACATGCCGATCGTCGGTCCCGCTCTATTCGCTGAATCCGGCGGGCAGATGCCGCCCGAGTTTTACAACATGCTCTTTACGATGCATGCCACGATCATGATTTTCTTCGTGGTCATCCCGATCCTGTCTGGAGCGTTTGGAAACTATCTGATTCCGCTGATGATCGGCGCCGAAGACATGGCGTTTCCGCGACTCAACATGTTTAGCTATTGGTTTATGTGGCCCGCGTTTGGCTGCATGATCCTGAGCTTCTTCATGCCTGGCTACGGACCGGCAGCAGGATGGACGTCGTATCCACCGCTCAGCGTGCTGGCCAGTTCCGCACCAAGCAGCGGAGGAGCACAACAGCTCTGGGTTCTGTCGCTGCTGTTTGTCGGAATTTCGTCGATGATGGGATCGATCAACTACATGACAACGATCCTCCAAATGCGTGCCCCCGGAATGAAGATGTTCCGAATGCCGATGACCGTTTGGGCACTCTTCATCACTGCGATCATGCAAGCGTTTGCATTGCCAGTCCTCACAGCCGCACTGCTGATGCAGCTTTCAGATCAAACTTTCCAAACCGGTTTTTTCATCCCCGAACAAGCGACCGCGAACAACTCGACCGCGGCCAGCGGGGGCGGACAAGTGCTCCTGTGGCAGCACCTGTTCTGGTTCTATTCGCATCCTGCGGTCTACATCATGATTCTGCCAGCGATGGGCATGGTCTCCGATATGCTTTCGTGCTTTTCCCGCAAGCCACTTTTCGGTTATCGCCCCATGGTCTATTCAATCACCGCCATCGCGGGGCTTGGGTTTGTCGTTTGGGGACACCACATGTTTATCTCGGGCATGAATCGAATTCTGGCTGTGTCCTTTATGGTTTCCACCATGCTGATCGCGCTGCCCAGCGGAATCAAAGTATTCAACTGGATCGGAACGATGTGGGGCGGACGACTGCATTTGACGACACCGATGTTGTTTAGCATCGGTTTCGTTTCGATGTTCGTTATTGGTGGACTTTCCGGAATCGTGATGTCGGCACCACCGGTCGACATCGTCATTCACGACACGTATTACATCGTGGCTCATTTGCATTACGTGCTCTTCGGCAGCAGTATCTTGGGCGTGTTCGGAGCGATCTACTTCTGGTTCCCGAAAATGTTCGGCCGGATGATGAACGAGACTTTGGGAAAGCTGCACTTTTTGTTGACCTTCATTTTCCTGAACTGCACATTCTTTCCGATGCACTTCCTTGGACGCATGCCTCGGCGTTATGCGGCCCCTTACGTGAATGAAAGCCTTGAAGGTCTACATGACATCAACGTTTTCATTACTTGGTCTGCGATGCTGATGGGCGCGGCCCAGCTGATATTCGCCATCAACTTCTTCGGCAGCCTGTTTTTCGGAAAGAAATCTGGACGCAACCCGTGGCGATCCAATACCCTCGAATGGACAGCTCCCAGCCCTCCGCAGCATGGGAACTTTGAATCGCAACCGTTAGTCTATCGTGGCCCTTACGAGTACAGTCATCCTGATCGCGAAGATGATTACTGGCCTCAGACGGATCCCGCGACCGAAAAGTAGAGATCTTCACGCTGGGATCGAACGATTAGCTGACTTCTGAGGTTGCCGGACGACGCAAACTGGAGAATGTGAGCTTTTTCCTCGGGCTACTTTGAAGAATTGAACTTTGCGAGCATAATGTGCGTACCAGAAGTTTTGGCCAATCCATTCACGCATTTTCCCGTCCGTAAAGCGATCCGACGGGCTCATCTCCATGATCGAGAACTTTTCCTTTCCCCTCATTTTGGCTCAGGATATCCGCGTCACCTATTGGCTGACTCCTGTCTGGATCCTATCCGCGGGAATCACGCTTGGATTTCTGCTGGTTCTGTTGAGCTATATCAAGATCGCGCTTCTTCAGCGGATCCCCGTGCTCAATTCAGTCGCCTCAAATCGAAGCTCGTTCATTGTCGGCGGCATCATTTTGACGCTGGTCTACTTGGGCCTCTACGGTGCTTTTCTTTTTTGGATGAACGGCTCGTTCTCTATCGACAGAGATCTGCAACCGCTGATCTATATGCTGCCGGTGTGCGCAATTTTTGGATTCGGTGCTTGGACACTCATTTCCAAAAAGTTTGCAGGTGAGTTTTCGACTCAGTTCAATGAAGGCCTGCTTCGTTGGTTGAATCGGATTTGCGTTGGGTTTGTGATTTTCTTTGTCATCGGATTCCCATTGGCGAAATTCAATGGCTTCGGAGTCATCGAACCGGTTGAAGAGCCGGTTGAATTAATGAAGTCCTTGGCGCGATTGCCATTCGCTGGAGTGACCACCAAGACGTTCACGATCGAACCAAGCGATGAAGATCACTCAGGTGATCCTGCTGCCGTTAGCTTCGACGGACGCGAACTAAAGCGTATTCGAGTCACAACAACTGAGCCAATCGAAATCGGATCCGAACCGATTCGAGGTGACTCTGCCTACCTGCTACGGGTCAATCCATCTGAAGACTTCATGTCTTACCGACCTCGCAGTGACGGTAGAGGAATGTTCAAACATGAAGCTTATTCAGAAGTATTCATCAACAATTTGGGCAATGAGCCGGCGGTCGTTGAGTTCTCTTGGGGCATAGGACCGTTTTACAATGAGGTCACGGTTATCCCCGTGATTGCCGGTCTGGTTCTGATCGCTTATCTAATTCCGCTGATGCTGGCGAGTGCTTTGCCGAAGATTTCCGCGATCGCACTTTCAACTTTCAAAACAGAAGTCTCCCAGCCGCTGTTTCTGTTGGTGTTGCTGGTTGGCGCCGCGTTTATCGTGACGGCGATCTATATCCCGTACAACACCTTCGGCGAAGATATCAAAATGTACAAAGACTCGGGATTGAACCTCCTTCGAGTCATGGCGATTTTTACTGCCGTTTGGGCTGCCAGTAAATCTGTGGCCGAAGAAATCGAAGGACGCACCGCGCTCACGGTTCTGTCGAAACCAGTCAGCCGCCGACAGTTCATCTTGGGCAAATTTTCTGGCATTTCGATGTCGGTCGCGTTAATGTTCTTGATCCTTGGCCTGTGGTTCATGATCTGGGTTGCTTACAAGCCCGTGTACGACGGTCAGGAGAGTGCAGATAAACTCACCGACTGGGCTCAACCATTCATTGAATCTTTCAATATCGCTCCTGGGTTGTTTTTGTGCTTTCTTGAGATCGTGATTTTCGTCGCGATCAGTGTTGCGATTTCAACACGGATGGGAATCCTCGCGAACTTTCTGATTTGTGCTTCCATCTACGTGCTTGGTCACCTGACTCCAATGATTGTTCAGTCTTCGTTCGCGGAGTTCGAACCGGTCGTTGTGTTTGGACAACTGGTCGCCACGGTGCTGCCGGTGCTGGACCACTTTGATATTCAGGCTGCGATCAGTCGTAATACGACGGTGCCCATTGCTTACATGGCAGAGATGCTGCTGTATACCGCGTTGTACTCGGCAGTTGCGATGTTGCTCTCGCTAGTATTCTTTGAAGACCGCGACTTGGCCTAGCGGTCTGTCAGGACGGACCAATAGATTTCCGATATCCTGACTCGCGCAGTCAGCCTGTTTTGTCAGTTTTTATTGCGATTTGCTCAATAAAAAAAATCGTAACGCATCGTATACGTAGCGATGTAAAATATCGTCCTACACACCAACCCTTTGTTAAGGCCATTCCATGCAAAAAAAACTTCCGGTCATCCTCGCACTGATTTGCACGTTGTGTTTCACAACGGGCTTGTCCGCGCAAGACGCGACTCAAGAAACCACAGACAAAACGGTTCAGAAACAGAATCGCAAACAGAAAAAAGGCGACGCGAAGAAAAAGACTCGACTCGCCAAACGAGCCATCAAGGGCATTGAATCCATCGAGTTGACGGAAGATCAGCAAAAGCAACTTGCTGGATTGATCGATGAGAATTTCGAAACTCTGCTGTCAATGCAAAGCAAAATCGACGGCTTGATCGGTAAAGATGAGCGTAAGACGATGAACGCAGCAGTAAAAAAAGCTCGCGGAGAAGGCGTCAAGTGGCCGGAAGCCATGAATATCGCTTACGAAGAAATTGGGCTCTCTGATGAAGACCAAAAATCTGTAACGGCGTTGAACACCGAACGCAACAAATTGATGGACAAGATCAAGAAAGCAGTCACCGACACTTTCTCTGACGATCAAAAGAAAGCTCTGGCTGCCTTAAAAGGTAAAGGCAAGGGAAAAGGGAAAGGCAAAGGTAAAGGTAAAGGGAAAAAAGACAAGAAAGCTGATGCTGACACGACTTCGGTTTCAGTTAGCCTACCCGGCATGACTTGAGGCGGCTGTGCGCGTTCAGTTAGGAACGCTTTGACAGAAGAAGCTGGTTTTTACAATGTGAAGACCAACGTTGGCGACAACTCAGCGACGTTTGAAGTGAAGGCTGGCTTTGATTTCGAAGCCAAGCTCAACGAAATTGCAAAAGACTCGAAGCACGTTATGGGATGGTCCAAGAGCGAATAGTTCGTTCGAATAAGCACACACGATTGGCGGCAGTGGTTCACTGCCGCCTTTTTTTGTCACTGCCGTCTTTTTTGTGCATCTTGGCTTGGGACTGATTTAGGCAGCGCGGCGAATTTCAGTTGGCGTCGAGAAAAACTCTGCCGGAATTGTATCGTCAGCATTGGAAGCGGCGACAAAGGGCAGGGGACCTGAAGAATCGACAGCCTCTGATTGCCAACGGTGGCTGGAGAGTGAATCAATCACGCTTTGAGCAACTTCGACCGCCAAAGCGCCGTGGCTTGCCGGCACCCGAGGCTGCAAATCGTCTCGAATCGCAGCGATAAAATCCGCCTGCTCCTGCAAGATGGCATTGCTTCGTTCGACGACGACTTCTTCCATCGGCAAAACGTTTTCAAATAGTGTTTCGCGTACGAATTGTTGCTGTGATTCCGTCAGATGGAAAAAATCAATCTCACGATTCCTCATCCACGAAGGCACTCGCACAAACGTGACTTTACTTTCGGCGAAATCAATCTTTGCGAAACCGTCAGTCCCAAAGATCTGCATACTTCGCTCAGGCGAAAAGCTACACCTTGAAGCGGTCAAGTTTGCAACCGCACCACAAGAGAACTGCAGTCGAGCCTGAGCCATATCTTCGTTGCCGCCGAACATTGAGAAACCGATGGCACGCGTATCGACAAGCGACCCGGCAACCATTGAGTTCACCAAATCGATATCGTGAATCATCAGATCATGCACGACGCCGATGTCCGTTGATCGAAACGTGTAAGTGCTGTTTCGCGCTGCTTGAATGAATTTCGGTGTGCCAACTTTTGCGATCGCGGTTTCGAAAGCTGGATTGAATCGCTCGACATGTCCAACCTGAACCACGCAGCCAGCTCGATCGGCGCGTCTGACGATATCCTGAGCCGTCGACACGCTATCGGTCAGTGGCTTTTCAATGAGCGTGTGGATTCCGTGTTCGAGCAGATCGCTGGCAACGTCGTGATGAAACCGAGTCGGTGTCGCAACGATGGCTGCATCAATGTGACCGATCAATTCTTGATAGTTGTCAATCGTTTTCGTATCAACCGTTTCCGCAATTCGATTGCAGGCTTCCGGAGAAGGATCCGCGACGGCAACGAGGTTGACGCCTCGATGCTCGCCCAGCAATTTGGCATGAATTCGGCCGAGGTTTCCGGCTCCAATAACGGCAACTCGCAACTGGCTCACGCTGCTTTTCTCCTACGTTCGCGACCACGACCATGACGACCCGCTTGAGACACAGACAACTTGTCCATCAGCAGCTCAATGTCAGGCAACATGTCGCCTTTGTTATTCATAATCTCGCGAGCGCTATCCAATCCAACGCGTGCTCGATAGAGCAATCGATACGCTTCGTTGAGCGCGTCGATGACTTCTGATTTGAAATTGTTTCGCTTTAATGCCACGATGTTGATACAACGCGGGCGAGCCGGATTTCCGTCGGCCAACATGAATGGAGCAATATCCTGCAGCACTCGACTGGCACCGCCAACGAAGGTGTAGCTGCCGATAGCTCCGTAATGCGTCACCGCGACTGATCCGGAAAGTGTTGCGTGATGATCGACGTGTACATGACCGCCAAGCAACGATCCATGTCCGATGATGACGTTATCGCCAATCCGACAATCGTGAGCGATGTGAACGCTTCCCATGAAGTAGCAATCGCTACCAACACGAGTGTAGCCATCCTCCTTGAGCGTCGCTCGATTGATCGTGACGCATTCACGAATGACATTCCTGTCGCCAATCACGACTTTCGTTTCGGCCCCGCGATAGCTGGTATCTTGAGGAGCACCGCCGATGACGGTGTTGGGTGAGATCACGTTGTCTTCGCCGATCTCAACATCGCCATCAATCGTGACGTTGTTCATCAGAACTGTGCCGCGCCCGATTTTTGCTTTTGGGCCGACGACGCAAAAGTGGCCTATTTCGACATCGTCTGCAATTTGAGCTCGCGGATCGACGACAGCCAAGTTGGATATTTTCGGTGACATGGGCTTTCTCTGCCTGGCTTCCCGAGCTTTTTTATCGAAAGGAATAATGTCCACAGGTCTCTATGCTGAAAAACGGTTGATGTTGTCAAGGCTGTCGCAGTCGAAAGCCTGGTGAAGGATTGCAAACGCAAGCTGGGAGTTAAGTCGATGTCCACTTTTGTGGCCGTGCACTCTTCCGATTATGTCGTAGCCGGTCAATGCCAGATCTCCGATCATGTCCAGAATCTTGTGCCGTCCGCATTCGTCTTCAAAGTGGAGTGTATTGTCAATTGGTCCGTTGTCGTCGAACACCAACAGGTCTTGGTAGGAAACCCGTTTCCCCAAACCTTGCTGACGCAAAAGTTCGGCTTCGTGTTCAAGAACAAACGTCCGTGCCGGAGCGATCTGCTGTTGGTAAGTCGATCGATCAAGCTTGTATCGTGTGTGCTGTTTTCCAATGGCGGCACAGTCGGGGTAGTCCACGTCGTAAACCAATTCGAAACATTCGTTCGCCGTTGGCATCGCTTCAACCCAAGAACCTTTTTCCTCGATGCGGATTGGCGTGTGAAGCACAATCTGTTTCCGAGGTTGATCCTGTTCAACACGTCCTGCCGATTGAAGCGCTCGCGTGAAAGCGATGCTCGATCCGTCCATGCCAGGCATTTCAGTTCGATCGACTTCGACAATGCAATTGTCAATTTGCAATCCAACCAGTGCCGACAGGATATGTTCCACCATCTCCACCGAATGTTCGCCGAAAACCAGCTTCGTACGACGGGGACTTTGGACTCGGTTGTGAACCAGTGCCGGAATCTTTGGATGGCCTTCGATGTCAGTCCGAACAAACACGACTCCCGTGCCGACTTCGGCAGGTCGAAAGTTAACGATCACATCCAATCCGCCCCAGTATCCGATTCCAGATACTGAAACTTCATTCGCAATCGTCGTTTGAAGTCGTGATGTCGTTTCCAAAGATGCTCTCCGACGGAAAATCAGGTCAAGGCATTCGCTGATCGCGAATGCCACACAAATGCGCGACCGCGTTAGCGGCGGCGTTCGGCACCGGCACTTTGTGCAACGATGGCAACGATTTGCTGAGTGATTTCATTGTTCGGTTGATGGAACACAATCTTTCCGTTGACCTTTTGCATGATCGCACTTGGCTGATCCGCTTTCATCGGAGTTGCGTCGTGTCGCATCACGAGCTGAATGCCACGTTGCTCACAGTAAGTCGAAACCGCGGACTTGATCTGCATGTACGTGTCGTAGTGTAGTTTTGCTTCGCGTTCCATGAGCGTACGCAGTTTGCTGCGTTGCTGGACTTCCAGAGCGGCCGATTCTTTGGCCAATTCGGTTTCCGCTTGGCGAAACTCATCAGAATCGGGCTGGTAGTTCTTGAGAACTCCCGCCTTCTCCATCAAAGCCGCCTGCATTTGACGCGTTTCTTCCTTGAACTTGTCCGCTTCAGATTTGAGCGACTCAAGCTCTTGCGAGAAACTCGGATGGTTTTTGAAAACCATTCCAACATCGACAAGCGCGACTTTGGTTTGAGCGTTTAAAGAATTAACATTCAATACGAGGACCATTAGGCCCAAAATCATGAATGAGGTAAAGATACGTTGAATCGTCACTTTCAGCACTCCCTTGCTGGCGTGAATGAATCCTGACGGGTTGAACGACATTCCTTTGCCGAGATACCTTCAGGGTTTATTTTTCGTGATTGGTATTCTGTCGATCGAGGGGGAAATAGTAAATAGCGATATGTGCTGGCATATGAGCCGGAATTATTCACGACGACGGGCTAAATCAATCCTCGTCAAAATTTCTAGAATTAAAGTCGCCCACGCCTCGTGAATAATCCGGCATTGTTCACGACGGGCGAAATCAAATCTAAACGGTCGCAGTAAATGTTTCTCTTAGTTCGTCAGCAAGTTCCTGATACCGACTGTAGAAGCCTCTCGAAATCGCCCAGAGGTACAGATTCAGTCCAACAGAACAAAGCAACATCAACCACAGCAACAACATCTCATTGGACCAAGTGCTGCTACGTTTCGTTTCAGGTTCACCCGCACCGGCGCCGGCACGATTAACATCATCGTTGCCTGAACGTTTGTTTCCGCCCATTGCCATCAAGGGACGATTCATGGCAGGAGCTTCCGCTTCGGTTCGCCGACGCTGAATGGTGGAATCGTTGCGAGTAAGGTCATCACGATAATCAAATCGCTTGTTGACTGATTCGCGGTTCCCAGAATTGACGTTTCGCATCTCACTTTTGAGAAATTGATTTTCACTGCTCATCTGTGCAACTCGATCTTCCATTTGCTTCATTCTTTGATTCTGAATTTGCAAATAAGCCGCCGTTGCGGAGGCGTTAGGATCGACTGTCGGATAAACCGGATTCACCGGTTGAGGGAAAGGTGTGTAGCTACCGGCTGGCACAACAGGAATTGGTGTTTGACCGGCTTGATATCGCTGGTCAGCGTATCGAGGATGTTGTGGATACAGATTCGGCTGTGGTTGCGTCGCCAACGGCTGTTGCACTTGCTGTCGCTGCTGCTCTAAACGCATTCGAGCAACTTCGTTTTCATACCACTTCGCTTTCTGTGCGAGTTCCGCCTTCTCAGCCGCCTCTTTGTCGCGTGTCCACTGCTCTCGTTGACGATCGAGTTCTCGTTGATATTCAGCAGCCGCATTGCGCTGGTCGTTCTGGAATGAATCCGTTCGTACTGGATCACGCGGATCGGTTGCACCGGCAAGCCGCCACCGACTATCGTCAGACTGAAAAGTAGGATTTCCAGTCGCTTGCGACTCAGGTGCTCTGTTCGCGAGACGATCAAGGGCCGGCGGATACTCGATCGTCGCAGATCGGTATCGACCTTTCAAAGACGGTGGAACATCAAACTCATAAGAGTACTCTGCGATTTCGGAAAGCTCTTTCGCATCGAATTTGAATACAAGCGTGTCGCCTCGCAACTCTGGCGTAATGTGTCTGATCGGACCAACCTTGGGCACGTTGCGATCAGAAATTCTGATTTGATCAATAAAGCGACTTTCAACAGGAGCTTTCACGCTGCCGTATTTTTGTAAGTCGCTGATCGCTTTGGCAGGCAAGCCAAGGTAAGCGATCGGCTGTTTCGGAGCCAATGCCTTGTCAACAATTCCAGAGTTAAATCTGGACGCTGGATTTGCCGATTCCGTTGTCCGAGTCGGAAAACTGTCGCGGACGGTTTTTTGTGAGTCCAACATCGAATTGGTGCCCGACGTTGGCTGTGTTCGGCCTTGCGTAGGAAACGCACTGCGAGCGCGCGAGTTCTGACGATCATTCCTTTGACCAAAATCACCGCCGGTTCGGCTGGAATCATCGCCCGACACAATCGGAACCATCGGAGCTTCACCGCCACCGAATGGACGTGCGTCCGACGCTCCGCTTTTGGGCTGAAATCCGCTATCATTGTTGTCTTGAGCCACGACCATCCCGGTCCATGTCAACAAGAGTAGAGTTACCATCAATTCCTTCATGGAACTGCTCCAGATCACTATATTTTTTCTGACAGCAGTTAATCTAGTCGTTTATTGACCTTTCAGGAAATAGCGAATTACAAAAGCGCCAGCATCGGCAACCGATCGCACCAGAGATTCGATCCCGGCATTTCACGAGAATAACCCATGAAGCAAGCCATTTCGTTCGTAATCCCGGCCCTCAACGAAGAGGAGTCGATCGAGCAACTACACCGCGAAATCCTTGAAAACTGCGAAAAAAATGGCTACGACTTCGAAATCGTATTCATTGACGATGGCTCAACGGATCAGACTTGGCCAAAGATTCAACAGCTTTGCCGCGACCATCAGTCGACACAAGCGATTCGTTTCCGATCGAATTTTGGTAAAGCCGCGGCGCTGCGTGCGGGAGCTCAAGAAACGAAAAATCCGCTGATCGTGACGATGGATGCGGATCTCCAGGATGATCCAACAGAAGTTCCCAACTTGCTGGCGAAGCTGGATGAAGGGTTCGACGTGGTGAGTGGTTGGAAGAAAGTTCGCAACGACCCACTCGGTAAAACGCTTCCATCAAAAGTATTCAACAAGCTCGTTAGCTGGCTGACGGGAGTCAAACTTCAGGACCACAATTGCGGCTTCAAGGTTTATCGACGCGAAGTCTTCGATGAAGTGAAGCTCTATGGCGAGATGCATCGGTTCGTACCCGTCCTCGCCGCCTCACGCGGATTCAAGATCGCACAAGTCGCCGTCAATCATCGGGCTCGTCAGTTCGGAGAATCGAAATACGGTTTGAAACGTCTTCCGAAAGGATTCCTAGATTTGCTGACCGTCAGCTTTTTGACCGGATACAACAATCGCCCTCAACACCTGTTGGGATTTGCTGGGCTGATTTCGTTTTCGCTGGGCTTCATGGGCGTGGTTTGGATGTCGATTTATTGGGTCTTGCGGATGACGATGTTTGAGGACTGGGATCCCGTCCACAAACGGCCCGTATTGCTCTATTCGCTTGGTGGAGTCCTGCTGGGAGCCCAACTATTATGCATGGGATTCCTTGCTGAATTGATCGTTGCCAAGAATACGGAAACCCAAACGCCCTATTCGATTGCCGAACGAGAAGAATAGAGTAACCGAGTACCGAGTACCGAGTACCGAGTACCGAGTACCGAGTACCGAGTACTGAGTACTGAGTACTGAGTACTGAACATCGATCTTTGACTACATTCCCCCACAAAAACCGCACACCGAAAACCGAAAACCGAAAACCGCACACCATGCCCAACTCCTGCCCAACTGAACTTCCAGCGTTTTGCCAACAGCGACATTGGTCGATCTACTGGATCTTCATTGCGTGCTCGCTCGTGATGGTTGGTGGACGCGTAATGACCGTTCAAAACTGGCGTGCCGAAGGAGACACTGTCTTTCATAGCGCCAACGATCGCAGTCGCTGGGCTACCGTTCGAGCACTCGGCGATCACAACGTCTACGAAATCGATGAAGTCTCCGCCGCGGGACAACCAATCAAATGGAGCACGATCGATCAAGTCCGACACATCGGCGCTGATGATTCCATGCACACGTACTCCAGCAAGCCCACGTTGTATCCGACGATGGTCGCGGGAGTTTACAAGGCAATCAAAGCCACGACTGGAATGGAGATTACCCAGCATCCGCTGTGGGTGCCGCGAATCATTTTGCTTTTCACCAACGTTTTACCGTGGGGAATATTCCTGTTCTTTCTGGCGAAGCTAATTGATCGCGTTCCGGTTCGAGATTGGAGTCGCTACTACATATTGGCAGCGGCAGGATTCGGCACCTATCTTTCGACGTTCAGTGTGACGCTGAACAATCATTTGCCCGCGGCGATCAGCGTCATGATCGCGTCCTACTTCCTTTGCCGGATCCTTTGGAAACAACGCACCGACGGGCTCTGCTTTTTTCTATGCGGCCTGTTTGCTGCGTTTGCAGCGGCGAACGAACTTCCGGCGTTGTCATTTCTGGCAATCGTTGGCGCGTTCTGTCTGGTGCGATCGCCCATCCAGACAATCGTCGGCTTCGTGCCTGGTGTCGCGGTCGTTGTCGCAGCTTTCTTCGGCACCAATTTCCTCGCACACGGCGAGTGGAAGCCTCCCTATCTGCATCGCGGTGATGGAAATATCGTGTGCACGATTTCTGGAGAACACCAAGAGGCTCTGCAAGCAGGAAAACTTCCGGATGAATTCCGAAACGCGATTGCCGCGTCGGATCCTGAATTGAATTTCACATTACCGATCATCGTCGAGGGCGACTGGCCTAGCACTCCAGAAAGCATCGATCGCTGGGTCGTGCGGGACAGAGAAAGCGATGCTCAATACGCGATCCAACACGAACAAGGATCCGATGAGTTCTCGGTGCATCAGTGGAGTAACTGGTACGAGTTTCCCGGCAGTTACTGGTTGGCGTCACAGGCCGAATTCAAATCGGAAGTCGACCGCGGCCAACCAGACCAAATGCTTTACGCGTTTCATTGCCTATTCGGTCACCACGGTGTTTTCTCTCTAACCCCAATCTGGATCCTTTCATTCGCAGGAATGTTTTGCCTTTTGGGAAATACGCGAATGACTTTGCGGCTGTTCGCTTTGATGACCATCGTGCTAACCGCTGTCGTGATTTCGTTTTACATCATCTACCGACCCGCGATGGACCGAAACTACGGAGGCGTCACAAGCGCCCTTCGTTGGTTGTTCTGGCTGGCACCGCTATGGTTGGTTTGCATGCTGCCAATCGTTGAGTGGTTGGGGCGGACTCGCAACGGGCGATTCATTTGCATTGCACTTTTGGTGCTGAGCGGATTATCGGCTGCATATTCGATGGAGAATCCGTGGGTGCAACCGTGGTTGTATGAAGCTTGGCAATGGACAGGTTTGCCAAAGTAGCAACTCGGTCTTGAGCGAACGCAACGTCTGCTTCCCAGAGGGAGGATGATGAAGTCTCGCTCACAGCGCCGCAAGCTTCCGCTTGATCAACGTCAACGTAGAACAGTCGATGGGTGGCTCGCGATAAACAAACATAAACTTGGCCATCTATGTTTCCTGTTGAATGATTCACGCCACGCATGTGACGCATTATATGAATGACGAGCAGACTCCTCGTTTGGGGACAACTCTTTTGGCAGATTTTCCACCCATGATTTGAAGCCAAATTGGCGTCCCATCGCCTTGAATTGGCTCCCCCCGCTGGTATGCTGGGTGGCTTGGGCAACCTGATCGGTTCCCAAATTTTGCCACGGACAGCCGTCCAAAAATCAACTTGAGGAGCCAAAATGAGTGATTCTTCGCGAATGAAGAATTGGATCTTGATCTTTGCCATTACCTGCTTGTTTACTTTCGCCAACGGCGAGGTTGCCAACGCCGACGGTAGTTGGGGTAGCTCGCGAGGAGGCTGGGGTAGCGGTGGTGGATCCGGCGGAAGCTTGGGCGGATCTGGTGGAAGTATGGGCTGCCGCGGTGGTCTGTTCAGTAACGCGCCGATCAGAAGCCTTCTGGCAAGAGTCGGCAGCCGAGTTGGCGACGGACTTGCCAATCTTGGAGGCGGACTTGCTGACATTATTGATCGACGGCCTTTGCGGTCAGCACTGTTCGGTGGATCAAACGGCGGCAGTGTCGGCGGTTCCCATGGTGGCTGGGGCAGTCGAGGAAGCTACGCTTCAACGGGCGGTAATGCTGGCTGGGGTAGCAACGGTGGCTGGGGCAACGCAGGCGGAAGTTTTGCTTCGACGCCTTCTCTGTTGTCAGACCAATCTTACATCTCCGCTCCAGCAACTTACGGCGGTGGATCAGATTTCATTTCATCTGCTCCGCTTGTTGACTCGGGATCGTTTTCTGGCTTCACCAACCTGCTGGACCAACCAATCATCACTGCCGAGAGCTATGGCTCCGCAGGAAGCGTCTCTGCATATATTGATTCAGGGTTCGCGATCGGAAGTTTGCCTGTCGAACCTTCGTACATGAATTCCGTTCCCGTCTCCCAATTCGAAACCAGCGCTCCGGTGCTGGACTACGGCTACTACGGTTCGCAGTCCGGGCAACTTGGGATTTCAACCGATGCGACGATGATGGACGGCGCGATGATTACGGGGCCAATGCTGGAGCCTACTCCGATGGGACTTCCAGTCGACCTAGATACTGGTGGAGGTGACATCGATTTATCGCCAGACACATTCAATCTTCCCGGCGGCAACGATTCCGAACCGACTCCTGCTGACGCCTTCGGCGCCGATGATGAAGATGATTCAGCTTACATGCCACGTGGAAAGGCGATTCTTAGCCTTGACGTTCCGGGGGATGCTCGGGTCTACATCAACGACAAGCTGACCAAAACGAAAGGAACACTCCGCAGCTACGTCTCCCGCAACCTGATTCGCGGCCAAGAGTATCGCTACCGCGTCAAAGTTGTTTCGGACGTCGCTGGAAAAGAAGTCACCAAGACACGTGTCGTCACGATGCGAGGTGGTGAGTCAAACGATGTCGCGTTCAACTTCGATCCAATCGTAACGCGAGTCGTTGTGAATGTTCCTGACGACGCAAAAGTCATCATCGATGGCAAAGAAACGTCGACCAAGGGAAGCTACCGTTCGTTTTCGACGCAGAAATTGAAGTCCGGAAAATGGGATGACTATTCCGTTGAAGTTTCGGTAGTTCGCAACGGAAAAACGTTGACTCGCAAGGAGAAGTTCGATCTCGCCGCTGGCGAATTTCGCTTTTTCGATTTCGATTTCGACAAGCCATCTGCGAGCAGTGTGGCAACGAAGTAAGGGTTTTAAATCGAAAACCACAGGACGCAAAGAGCGATCAGTTCTTTGCGTCTTTTTTTTGCGCCGTCATCCATCAAGGCTTTTGTCGACTAAGGCTCTTGCGGCTTCGCTCCAATTCGAAAACTGAAACTCGAAACCCGCATCCAGCAATCGTCCGGGAACAACGCGACGGCTTTTGAGGATCAGTTCAGTGTCCGTCTTCATGAACACGGCCCCGAGCTCTGCCATCCACTTCATAGCCGGCAAACCGAACGGAACGCCCAGACTCTTTCGCAACACAGCTTGAAAATCAGACTGCGGCAACGGACTGGGAGCCGAAAGATTGACCGGACCAGAAATCGAATCGTGTTCAATTAGAAAACGAATCGCGTTTACAAAGTCCGTTTCATGAATCCACGAAACGTATTGCTTTCCAGATCCGATTCGCCCACCGAGAAATTTTCGAGTCAGCCCGCAAAGCACATCGAAGACTCCTTCTTTGTCGGGCGACATCACCATCGCGGTTCGGAGAGCAACCTTTCGCGTGCTGGGCGTTCCAGCAGCCTCCAGCTCTAACTCCCAAGCTTTCGCAATGTCGATACTTCTGGCCCAATACGCTGGCGCATCCGGTTCGTTGCCTCCAATGATTCCGCTGGCTTCGTCGTTGGCAGCGTCAAAGCGATGAGCGTAAATCGTAGCCGTGCTCATCTGTAACCAAACCTTCGGTGGTGTTTCTGAACTGGCAATCGCCTCTCCGACAATTCGCGTCGAGTCGACTCTTGAGTCCATCATCTGTTTCAGGTTCTCTTCGGTGTAGCGACAGTTCACCGTGCGACCGGCCAAGTTGATCACAACGTCAGCTGAATCGATGTGCTTTGTCCATGGACCCAGCGTCTCCCCATCCCATCGCGCCGATTCATTATTCGCACCGCGGCTGAGCACAACGACTTCGTCGCCATGCGATTCTAACGCTCGTTTGAGAACTTGCCCGACCTGACCGCTACCACCTGGAATCAAAACTTTCATCAGCTAACCCTTCATTTGTTCCGCGTAGGTCAGGCTTTGCCTGACAACCAACCAGCAACGCTCCGCGTAGGTCAGGCTGTGCCTGACAGCCAACAAATAACATCCCCATAAGAGAAACCCAAAGCCCCAAAGCCTCGCTTTACCTTAACTACGCCTACGCCAACTTCATGCTTAAAATCGAAAGATAAGTTCTCTTTTTAACCGCAAAAACGAAGTTCGGCGAAAACGATATAATGTCGCAACTGAACTTCTTGGCGTGGAACCTACGAATGAAAAACTGCTCAAAAAAGCGAACCCCTTTTCTACCATTTTTTGCATCGTTAGTCGCGTTCGTTCTTTCGACCGCCTCCTTGCCTGTTTTCGCTCAGGATTCGCCGACTGGAGAACCACAACAAACAAACACTGAACAGGTTCAGGCGGAAGAGGTAGAACCGCATGCCGAAGAAATTGGGATACTCAAAGAAGCATTCCCCGATGACAAAGCATTGGTTAAGGAACTGACGAAGACACTCAAAAAAGAGAAGTCCCAAGCCCCTATCAAAAACGACGCGATCGTTTTCGGAATCCTGATGGTGATGCTGGGCCTAATCTTCTGGACGTCCCACAGTGAATTCCGACCGTTCAAGCTGTTCTACAAAGTGATACCGATGCTGCTGGTTTGCTATTTCCTGCCATCGCTGTTGACTTTCTTCCACTTGATCGACCATGAGAACAAAAATCTGTACTACGTCGCAACGCGGTTCTTGCTGCCAGCAACATTGGTGTTCCTCACGCTGTCGATCGACCTGAAAGAAATTTTCAAACTTGGCCCGAAAGCGTTAATCATGTTCCTAACCGGAACCATTGGCGTAGTCATCGGCGGCCCGATCGCCGTTCTGATCGTCTCGCACGTAAGACCAGACATCGTCGGTGTTGACGGACCAGATGCAGTCTGGCGAGGACTGAGCACGGTTGCCGGAAGCTGGATCGGTGGCGGAGCAAACCAGGCCGCGATGCAAGTCGTCTACATGAGCCCCGAAAATCCAACGCCTGCAATGGAAACGAGCCTGAACAAACTTTTCAGCGTGATGATTGCTGTGGACGTGATCGTGGCGGAAGTTTGGATGATGTTCCTGTTGCTGGGCGTCGGTAAAGCCGATGCGATCGATCGAATGTTCAAAGCGGACTCGTCGAGCATCAAACGGCTTCAGGACAAGATGGAAACGTTCAGCAAAAAGGTCGCTCGAGTTCCGACATCAACGGACTACATGGTCTTGGGAGCGATTGGTTTCGGAGCGACGGCGATATCACACTACCTCGGAAGCGAAATCTCCAGCTACGTTGGCGACTTGATCTCGCGGACAACACCAGAATCAGGGGTTGCTCAGGAGTCACCGTACTATTTCCTGAAAGACCTAGGTTTGGGCAGTGCATTTTTCTGGTTGATCGTGATTTCGACAACGATCGGCGTCACTCTTTCGTTCACGCCGCTGCGAAACTATGAAGGGGCAGGGGCCTCCAAGATCGGGACGGTATTTATTTTCATTCTGGTCGCGGTCATCGGCATGCAGATGGACATCAATGCACTGCGTGAGTATCCGGGCTACTTTCTGGTCGGCGGCATTTGGATGCTGATTCACGTTGGGCTAATGTTTCTGGTCGGCTGGCTGATTCGGGCTCCATATTTCTTCCTTGCGGTGGGCAGCAAAGCCAACATTGGCGGTGCGGCGAGTGCTCCGGTTGTGGCCGCGGCCTTCCATCCGTCGCTCGCTCCGGTCGGCGTATTGCTGGCTGTGCTTGGTTACGCTTTGGGAACGTATGGTGCGATGCTTTGTGCGTTGCTGATGAAAGCAGCAACGCCGGGAGGATAGAGTTGGTATTGAATCCCGTTCAGATTTGGCTTGCATCGTCTGGCGATTCGCGTAAAATTCGCGTCGTCAGACACACGGGGGCGTGGCGGAACTGGCAGACGCGCTAGATTTAGGATCTAGTTCCTTTATTGGAGTGCAGGTTCGATTCCTGTCGCCCCCACTTGAGAAAACTAGGGACTTATGACGATTCAGTCATAAGTCCCTTTTTTCGTGCAATGTGCCGTGGGACATTTTGGGGACAAAGTTGAGTTTGCGTTGCTTTTGAATCGCTGGTTTTTTTCTTAAACCACTCGCTTGCGCGTTTGGATGTTGCCCAAATACAAGCCCGACGCGCAAGTTTTGAAGTTGCAGTGTTTGCGTTTAGGGGCAAAGCCCCGTTTCTTGCCTAGCCCAGCCCATCGGGCTGGGACTTAGATTCCCCCGATTATTTTAGGACCAAAGGTCCGGCAAGTTGCTTCGGTT
>CALLUY010000041.1 GCA_938010615.1 uncultured Pirellulaceae bacterium
TGCTGATGAACGCAATGAGCCAAACGTAAACGGTATCGTCTCAAGGTAACGTTGTCGAAACGGAAGGAGGTCAAGAACGTTGATCGACCCGTTCGCATTGAAGTCAAAGAAGTAGTCGTAGTCCGGAGTTCCGGCAACAGAAAGATAGGTTTGCCTCAAGCCGAGTAAGTCAAATATGTTCACCGTCCGATTCCCATCAGCGTCTCCGAAGAAGCTGAAGAAGCCGTGGTTCTCCTGATCACCGAAAACAAAATCCTCACGCATCGGGACTCCATCAAGTGTGACAAGATCAGCGTTGAGCGTGATCTGATAGTTGCCGTCAACGAGTGCATTGGCTGAATTGCGAACGTGTGAATCAAATGAAACGGTGGCCATTGTTTGGTTGCCATCAAACTGCGTGTTAACGGTAACGGCTACGGGCTCATTGGTTTCCGCAGTTGCAGTACTTCGCTGTAGAAAAGAAACGGCTCCTGGTGCAAGTGTCACATCGCCATCGAAAAAGATCGTGACTGACTCCATGGCCGATCGTTGCGTTTCTCCGAGATTCATTTCGAGTGTTGCCACGACGGGTGAAACTGCCACGTTGAACTCAAGCACTCGCAGCGACGTGCCAGTTGCGACGTTTGAGTTAACGCCTGAATCTTGAAGAAAGATCGACAGTACGCCATCGTCGAACAACCGCTTCTGGTCAAGGATTGGGTCGCTGCGATAGTTGCGAGTGCCCTCGTAGAGAATCGTCCAGTCGGTGTAGTTTGCGGCTTTGGTTGCACCGCAAACGATCAGGTCGCTGTTGCTCGTGTAGACTGCAAACACGTTGCCGAAGAAGTCATGTCCGATTTTCGGTCGCGTTCCCACGCGTCGTGAAGTTGGCAACTGGTGTCGCGTCCAATCGCCTGTATTCGGATCGCGATGGTAGTGATAGTAAGCCGACTTGGTTCCATTAAATCTTTCGCCCGGCACCCAGTCGTATTCGTCTCCGACGCCATCGTCTCTGCGATGCCACATCACGACGTGAACAACTCCGTCTGCATCCACCGTTTGTGCTTGCTGATTCATCAAGCTTTGAGTTCTGTCCAACTCGACGACGTTAATTCCCGGAGAGTTCAGATTGATTTTCATGCCCGCCGCCTTGTCAGCGACGATCACGCCATCATTGTTCTTCCAAATATCTCCGCCATCTTCGCTGTAAGCGTACATGATGTCGTGGTTTGTCCCTTGCGAACTTTCACGCCAAGTCCATGTCATGTGGAGCGTTCCGTCGGGAGATGCGTCAACACCATTCAGATACGCGTTGCGATTATTTGAGTTGCCAGTTGTGTAGTCGTCGGAATAGGATCCTGTACCGCCGTCGATGACTTCATGAGGACTACCCCAACGCTGATTGATGACTCCACTGCTGTTGGTCGTCGTTGAACTGTTGTAGCTGAGAAAATGTGTGTCGCCGTTGCCACTACCGCCGATGCGGAAAGTCGTCAGGATGTCGCCGTTTGTTGCTGGTGCGATTCGCGGATAGGTGATGCCAGTAACGTTGCCCGAATCCTGAGCGTTGAATTTTTTTCGTTCGCCGCCAGGAACAAAGAACAGGTTTGCCGGGTCAGCCGTCTGAGTCGCCCAATTCGCATTGGAAAGCGTTGCTCTGTTGACTCCTCGCGTGGTCAGGTAACGGAGGTCGTCAACGTGATGGTCGTAAGTCAGGTGAATTCGTCCGTCACCAGAAATCCCCAAGGCGATCACGTTGTGACTGTCCCACGCTCCGCGGCCGGTTCCGTCTCCATCTTCGTCGCCGTTCTCCATGTTGTAGCCTGTGTCAAAAAAGTCCCAAGTGTTGGTCGTCAAATCTCGGCGGGCAAGATAAATGTCCTGTTCGTCATTGGGGCCGTTGTGATACCAAGTCGCAAACTGATAGCCACCGAAAGAGACAAGGGGCTCCGATTGATGTGCCTTGCCATTGATCGCAGTCGAAAAATTGGCACCTGATGGCATCATTAAGGCATTGGCATCCAGCACCATGTCTGCGGAGGGAGTTAGCTGCGCGTCCGCGTCCTCGGGAAACATGCCGCAAATGGCCAGCAGGATCGCGGCCAGAATGGTTTGCTGTGACGTTGATTTGAATGATTTCGTGAAAGAAGTCTGTCTTGCCATCTGAATTCCTATACTTGCGGGGCGCGAAAATCCTTCGAAGAAGACCGCGGCTAAGGTCCTTTTGGCCGCCCGTCTTTTCGCATGCGCGGTGAGAATGGCATTATAGAAGTGAATCGCATGATAACTGTGGTAATTGGTTTTCTGTTTTGCGACATAGTGTCGGCACTCCGGTAAAACCGTGCAGTTCAACCTCTCCGATACCGATTCAATACGCACCTAGCAACAGTCCAACCGCGAGACACTTTGGTTGAACTCGGTTTGATGCTGACGCCGCTGTCAGGGTCTTAAATCGGCGTTAATACCGAGAGTTAGTGTCGCGAAACGACAACTGAATTCCCGTGTTATTGGGCTACGATCCGGCATAATAGACCATGCTAAATACGTCGACTTGGCTGGATTTAACGATCGCGACCAATCGTCTCAAAATTTCCGGCGTGAACGCCATCACGATTGCCATCATTGGAGAGAAAGTAACTATGAAGAAACAAATTTTTATGCTGTTTGCCGCGGCTGCGATGTTCGCGATCCCGCAAGCGGCTCAGGCAGACCTTTTGGTCGGATTTGAGAGTTGGACAGGACCCAACCCCAACACAGGCCCTGGTGCTGTGAATGCCGCTACCTCAACTGAAGTTGGTTTTTCTGGTGACTCCACAACAGTAACCACTGGTTGGGGCCGTGGTGCCGCTGGATCTCACGACGATGGAACTTTCGGCACATTGGCAGGCGCTGAAACTGCCGTCGCCTTTAACAGGGGATTGACCTTGAATAACGGAGCTAATGGCTCTTACGATTTCTCAATCACCAACGGCTCCGCTGGTGACTATGCATTGGAGTTTTTCCACTTCGACACAGGCACGTTCAGACCGAATGCTGCTCATGAATGGACTGTATTGGTTCAATCAGGTGATTTGACAGCTCAGTCGATCCAATCTGGTAGTGCAGATAACATCACAGGTGGCGTTACTGATTGGTATGACTATGACATCGACTTGTCCGGACTCACTGGCGGCAACGTTCTCGCAGCAGGCGAAACCGTCACTTTCCGTCTCGACTTGGCTGGTGGCACAGGGGCTAGTGGCCATCACCAGTATGTGGACAACATCGCGATTAGTGGAAGCATCGTAGCTGTTCCAGAGCCAACATCGCTTGCGATCTTCGGCTTGGCTGGACTTGGCTTGATGGTTCGACGCAGAAAGTAGTCTGAATCGCGGGCGTCAGCCGCCCGAATTTCGAAGACGAAAACATGACGGCGAGGCGAGTATTTCTCGCTTCGCCGTTTTTTGTTGGGCTTCCGTTTCTTGTAAACTCGAAGGATTCGATGTGTTCAAAAATCTTCTTGATCAGTTGGTATTCAAAGGCCCTGTCCGCCGACAACGTTCCAAGCAAGCCTTATTGAGTTGGCAAACACTTGAACCGCGGCAACTACTCGCAGCCGATGCCGGCTTCGTTGGAAGCTACTACGCCAGCGGAAATCCTGATTCTTCTCCGACGTTGGTCCAGCATGATGCGTTGATCGATTTCGACTGGGGACAACGATCACCGCTCGACAACACTGCCAACAGCGATGGATTCTCGGCTCGCTGGGAATCGAACCTGCAGTCCGACCATACGGCGACGCATGAATTGATCCTGCGAACGAATCCAGAAGACGGATTGCGAGTCTGGGTTGGCGATCAACTGACCGTCGATGCGTGGAACGGTGCAGGAACCGATGAATTGACGGCCGATGTTGCCTTGGTTGCCGACCAAGCAACCTCTGTGCGGGTCGAGTATCGTGACATCGCCGGCGACGCGAAACTATGGTTCGGTTGGACAAGTCCCGAACTACCCAAAGAAGTTGTCGGCCCCGAGTGGACGCCGCTTTCACAAGCCCAACAGGCCGCAATCGACGATGCCGATCCGCGTGGAGTATTGTTCGAACAACTGACGGCAGTCGATGGAGACTTTCTCGACACGGGCGATGTGAATTTCGCCGACGTTACCAGCGGAGCCATCGTTTCGTCAGTTAGTGCCTCGCCTAATTCTACAACCCATCCGGCACAGCGGACACGCGGCTACATCGTGCCTGAAACTTCCGGCACGTATCAGTTTCGAATTTCCGGCGGCGATGCGAATCGATTGCTAATCGCCGACGATAGCGATTCAGCACTTGCTCGGGTGATCGCGTCCACTGACTCAACATCGGCGCCCGGCCAATGGGATGTTGATTCGAGTCAAACGTCGCCTGCCATTGAATTGGTTGCAGGCGTTCGCTACTACTTTGAAGCCAGGCAAACCGACAGCGGCAGCTACGACGGACTGGAAGTCCAATGGCGCCAGACTGGTTCAACATGGGAAGCGATTCCCAATGAACAACTTCGACCCATCCAGGCAGAAGTCGGCGTGCGCGCCTTGGTTTCGGCGGCCAATGAGTCTTACGACGGTGCAACAGTTGAATTGTCATTCGACGTTTCACGCAACGAAGACTTCGGTCGCGACCTTGACGTCAATCTGAACTATGGCGGCGCGGCGGCTCGAGGTGTTGACTACACCGGAGCATTGTCTTCGGTCAAAATTCCGTCAGGCCAGCGTTCGACGCGAGTGACTTTGACCGTCACCAACGACCTGGTTGACGAGCTGCGTGAGTCAATCGAAGTGAGTGTTGCCGATGCGGCCGACTATGGATTGGTGTCGCCTGTCCGCGCTCGCACGACGCTTTCCATTTTTGGAAACCTGATCCCGGAAGGCAATTCGATCATTGCCGATGATCCGCTAGACCTTGCAAATGTCGCCTCAATCAATGGAACCAATTACGCGACTTTCTCGAATCGAACTGCCAATGGGGAAAGCGGCGGGACGATTAATGGAACTGTATTGGTGATCGATACCACATCGGAACCGCCCAATTCGACCAGCGTCTGGGCACGCTGGGACATCAACCAGGACATTCACGAATCCGAAACGCTTTACGCAGAATTTTATTACCGCCGAATCGGAACGCTTTGGAGTCCGTTGACTTTCAACATTCGAACTACGGGACCGTTTGCTGATGTTGGTCGAACTGACGTGACGGCAAAAGGGTTCTGGCAACGAGCCCAGATTCCGATCACGCTTGGTGATTCCATTTCCAGTTCCGCGTCGCGCGTGGAAATGTTCCTTGGCGAACGAATCGCCAAAGTCGAAATTGCGAATTTCCAGGTCAAACGTTTCGTTGACAGCATCGACGATGCGGAAGCTGTTTTACCGATCGACGGAGCAACAGTCTCATCGACCGACATCAAGGCAGGGCAGGGCACCTACGCAACTTTCTCCAACCGAACGACAACGGCCGCTGAACAAGTGCCCTTCGACAACGCTTTGACCGTCGACGTTCATACCTCCGCCACATTTCTGACTCAGATTCGGGCCGGCTGGTACAGCGACTTTGCCGTCGAAGAGAACTCGATCATCACGGCGGAAGCCTGGCTGCGCACCGACGACGCGCCCTTTAGCGTACGATTGCAAGTCGAACAGTCTCCGGCGGTGAATCGAAATTTGCTTCGTGAAAACCTGTCGGTCACGAACCAATGGACGCGACATGAGTTCACGATTACGGCTCGCCAAGCTTCTCAACCAGGAGAACTTCGTTTCGAAGCCATTTTTGGACGCAGCCTGGGAACACTTGAAGTCGGTGGATTCCAATTGTGGAACCACGGCGCTGCTCCGGATCTGAGCCAACACTTGCCACAGAGTTATCAATCGTACGGCGAACGTGAAGCGGACAGCGACTGGCGTTGGGAAGCTCAACAGAACGTGCTGGAAAATCGGCGTAGCCCATTGCAAGTCAACGTTACCAACCTTGCTGGTGCTCCGATCGCCGGCGCGACGGTCGAAGTGAATCAGCTTGAACACGCTTACGGATTTGGCAACATTCTGAGAACCGAATTCATTAGTGACCTCGCTGGGGGTCAAGCATCCGATCCGGCATCACAACGTCATGCGGCGATTGCATCGAGATTGTTCAACACGATCACGATCGCTAACGGGATTCGCTGGGTTCCATGGGACAGCCAACGCCAGCGCGGCATCGAGACCGTTGATTGGGTGAATGACAACGTTGACAACCAGCACGGCCATCACCTCACGTGGGGACAGCTTTCGATGATCCCGTCGTCGGTGCGAAACGAATACAATCAACGGTTGAGTGATTTCGGTGCGGCCAACGCGAGGGAGTATCTTCGCAACGCGCAGTTGGATCACGTCGCAGACATCGCGGCAGAACTCTCAGGGACGATAGAAGGCACTGATCTGCCGAAGATCACTCACTGGGACACGGCCAACCATCCCGTGTTGCTAAAAGAGATTTGGAACATCCTCGCCAATGGCGGACCTATCGCGAACCCAATCGGTGAAGTTTTCGACATCGCAAAAGCGAACTCTCACCCCGATACGCTGCAGATGGTCAATGAAGGCCAAACGATCGAATTCGTGGATCACGCGCGGCGAACCGAATACTACAACCTGGTCGCCGATTTGCTCTCCGCTGGCAAACCCGTCGAAGCAGTCGGCTTCATGAACCACTTCGGTTTGGCCGACGCACCAACACCGACCCAATTCAATGCACACCTGGACGAATTCGCGACGCTTGGATTGCCGCTGGGGATGACCGAGTTCGACATCAACGCCACCGGAACCGATTTGCAAACGCAAGCCGACTGGTCGGAGGACTACTTCCTGAACGTGTTCGCCAATCCGGCAACTGAATTCATCATCAGCTACGGATTCTATCAGTTGGCTCATTGGCGTCACGATGTTGGTGGCCACTGGTACACGTCGGATTGGGAAGCCAAACCCAACGGCGAAGTCTACGTCGATCAAGTCCACCGCGAATGGCAAACGAACACACTGGGATCAACTCGTGCTGACGGGACCTACCGCACGATGGCTTTCGATGGACGACAACAGGTCACCGTTACGATCGATGGTCAAACCTACCAAGCCATCGCCGAAGTTGACGATAACGGCGGCGTTGCCAACATCGCAATCGATATGCCAATTGTTGTTTCCGACGGAACACGCATCCAAGCCGAACATTACAACGGCGGAGGCGAAGGAGTCGGCTACCACGACACGACCGCTGGCAATTTTGGCACCGACTATCGAACGGACCAAAACGTTGACATCGGAGCCAACACCGACGATGGCGAACCGGGCTACGGTATCGGTTGGGCCAGCAACGGCGAATGGCTTGAGTACACGGCGGATATCGACGCTGGAGCTTACGACATCTCTGTGCGAGTCGCTTCGAACAACGCCGATCCCGGAGACTTGAAGTTGTTGCTCCATCACGGGAACAACTTTACGGACTTCGGTACGTTCTCAGTCGAATCAACCGGCGGATGGAACACGTGGGAAACGCTGACACTGAACGATGTTAACTTAAGCGCGTTCGCTGGCGACGATCAAGTTTTGCGGTTGGAGTTCGTTGGCGGGAACTTCAATTTGGACTGGATCGAATTTTCCACAGTCCACTCAGCGCCGACCGACATCAACCTGTCTGCCACTTCGATCAATGAAAACCTCAGCACGATCGCCGGAGACCGATTATTCGCCGATCTCTACGCTGTCGATAGTGAAACAGACGACGTACACATGTTTGAATTGGTTGCTGGAGCGGGGGATCAGGACAATGCCAGGTTTGTCATCGTGGACGATCAGTTGATGGTTAAACAGAATGAGGTTCTGGACTATGAAAACCAGTCTGCCTATCAGATTCGCGTACGAACAACGGACTCTTTCGGCTTGTCGTTTGAGAAAGAACTTCAGTTGGACGTAAACAATCTCGTTGAAGTTTCCAAGTCCGATATCGCAATCGGCACCAGCAGCTCTCGGTCTCGTATTGATTCTGCTTCCATCGTTTTTGATGGACCGGTAACAATCGAAAGCGGAGCATTCGTAGTCACCAATCGCGGTGCGGGCGGCGGTTCCGTTGGTGTTGACTATCAGTTTCGAGCCGGTTCCAACAACACGATCGTCGACTTGACATTTTCCGGCAGTTTCGTCGAATTCGGTTCCCTGATCGACGGCAACTACCAGCTGGACATCGTTGCGGGCAAAGTGCTTTCCAACACGGGTCATGGAATCGACAGCAACTCGGATGGCGACGACTCAGATGCGATTGCATTCGGCGATATCGAAACGGACAAGTTCTTCAGGCTCTACGGCGACAACAATGGAGATCGCGTAGTCAACGTTTTTGACTTGCTGGGTTTCCGAAACACCTACCTAAAGAGCGACGGTGACGAAGGGTACAACGCAGGTTTTGACTCCAACGGCGACGGAAACATCAATGTCTTTGATTTGCTGAGTTTCAGGCAAAACTATCTGGTGACTTTGGATTTCGAATAGAGTCTGACAGTCGTCTTTCGCTCCGCGAAAGCACGGGCCAAACACACTTTCGCGGAGCGAAAGGCGACTTTCGTTCACTCAAGAAAGAACACTTCCTGTAGCGGCGTTGAAACGGGCGAGTTCGTCTTGTGCCACTGTCAACGTGTTCGGCAAACAGAAGAGAAAATCGCCAAGCTCCTTGCAAACACGTCAAATTCTATTGTAGCGTCCTGCGCCCAGCAAAAGGACGCAGCCCTCTTGAGTGCGTGAAAGAGGCCATCTAGTTAACCGGCTTGCAGAACAGAATCAAATTCAGCCTTGGCGCCTTCTTCCCCTGGTCCACGTTGCCAGAAATTCGCAATGCTTCGTCGGCTTTGAGTCGCTTGGTGAAAACGCTCATGGTTCCACGGTTGAGTCTTACCTTGTCTTTCGTTTTGCGGAACGACTTAAGCCATTCGGGAACAGGAGCTTTCTGATCGTGAGCCACAAAAAGGTCCATTTCTTTTCCTGCTGTTGCAGCGATGTAGTCAGCCGCCCAGTAACCCGCGTCGTTTTTCGCGGTGCGGATCACCGTGCTGTCCTTCAAAATTTCTGGAACTTCCTTGATGAAGATCCTGGCGTCATCCGTAAAGGCCAACATCTCAGGGCTGAATGGCAACTCGTTCCCACCAAGCCCCGTGCCGGTGTAGGTGAACATTGAAAAGGCTCGATTGGCATTATCAACGGTCAACGTTTTGTCGATCGGCTGCGCTCGCAATTCCGCAAGTTCCGTCAAAGCAGCAGCGTCAATCTCAGGTCGCTCAGCAACCGACGATTCGAAAACGGCGGGAAGCACATTTGCCAGACCTCCATCAACAGCGAACGGCGTCGACTCAAGTTTCAACGTTGCCGACTTGAGCCCGTCTCGCGTTGCCGTTATCGAAAACTCGCCCGCTTCCAACGTTGACCGAATGCTAACGCGATTGATACCACACTCGGTATCAAGGTAGAGGTGATTGGTGCTGTTCTCCGTGCCGCTGTTGTAGCCGCCTCGCCAGACGCCGGCCCCCGAAACTTCAAAATCGACTCGGCCCTGATCCACAGGACAGCGTCGTCCTTCCGCATCGACGACTTCGAAGTCAACCAACGCAACATCCGAACCATCGGCAATCCAGCCGCCCGGACCAGTCATTGCGGTTAGCTTGATCGCCACGGGATCGCCAGCCGTTTGTTTGACTTGAGAAGCGACTTCGGAACCGCCGCGATAAGCCACAACTTTGATTTCACCAGCTTCAAACTTGACATCCGGCCACGTGAACAGCGTGTCCAAACTCTTCTCACCATCACCGAGGCTTTTCCCGTTGACGAACAATTCAACTCGGTCCGCTTTTGCAACCGCGTAGATCGGCTTCACCGTGTCTGCCGCATAGTTCCAGTGTCCGATCAAGTGCACTCGATCGGCGTCGTCCCAGGTTGCCTGCAACGCAAAGTAGGCTTCTTTCGGAAGACGGACGGCATCGACTTCTCCGGTCGCCCGCGCACAATCGGTGCGTTGCCGCGTCCCATGCGGGCCATCGGAAAAGACCCAGTTGGCTCCACCGCAATGTTCTGGCTTGCTTCCAAACAGCGTCCACCACTCCTTGATGGCGTTGGTGGCAAAGCCTTCTTGCGCCAGCTTGTAAGTGTTGAGATCATGCAACTCACCAAGGTTGCCGAAATCCGGCGGTGAGAACTTGTCCCACACACGTCGCGGCGTTTCCGTTCGGTCGTATTCGGTTTCCACAACGGCCAGCGACGGAAGCGCACGTGCGCGGCCGACGGTTCCAAGTTCCAGATCAATGCTGTCGAGCATCGTTGGCGTCGACATGCGGTGGCTGAAATAGCGTTTCCCTTTCGAGTCCCACTTGGTCGTGACTGCCTTGAGTTCCGCAGTATGTTCCGCACTGACGCTGTAGTTGCCGCCTTCCCAAACACAAATCGAAGGGTGGTTTCGATAGTAGACGATCATGTCACGAAAGGCATTCACGCGCGTTGTCCAAGCTTCGCCAACGCAGTCTTTTTCTCCATCGACGCCGGGCATGATCGTGACGAATCCGTACTTGTCACATGAATCGGCACCAGTCGGCGGTCCGGCACAGTGTCCCCAGCGCAGCAAATTGCCGCCGGCTTCTTCCATCATTTTCAGCGTGTAGTCGTGCATCCAGTTCGGGATTCCTGCACCAAGCCCCGCCCAGCTTTCGATCGGCTTCTGCCCCCAGCCATGAAGTTTCTGCGGATGTCCGTTGATCCAAAATCCAGTATCGCGATCAAAGCGAAAATTGCGAATCCCAAACGGCGTCGACGACGTGTCACGCAAGGCACCATTTACACGAACCTCAGTCTGAATTTCGTAGACGTACGGATAGGCGGGTTCCCAGAGATGCGGATCGTTGACGTCCAACGTCGACGCAACCTTCAATCTCTTGCCCGCATCGATTGACGCGTTCTGTTTGGTGCTCTGAACGATGTTCCCGTCGCGATCGAGCAAAGCGAAAGTCACCTCGACATCAGCCTTTGCCTGGTCAGCGTTTTCGATTTGTGCACTGACGCCAACCGTTGCCTTTTCCTTGCTGAGCGTCTCCGTCCACGCGTAGATGCCTTCGCCTTCAAGGTTTGCATACAGCGGCAACGTGACATGAACAGAGTCCAACACGTGAAGGTAGACGTTGCGGTAGATTCCACCATGAGGCGGATGCCAGTTCTGGTGATGCCACGGCGTTGGGCCGGAGTAAAGTTTTTCCGTCACCGTGTTGTTGACTTTGACTGCCAACACATTGCTACCGTCGGCGTTCAAATGCGGGGTCAGGTCAAACCCGAACGGAATGAAGCCCGTTTTGTCTTGTCCGAGCAGATGTCCATTGATGTACACGTCGGCAATTTGTCGAACGCCTTCGAATTCAACGATAATTTTCTTCCCAGCGGCTGATTTGGGCAGCGTAAACTCTTTGCGATACCACGCCGTGCCCATCCAAAGGTCCGTTTCGCCCTGGTGCCCGCCGGTGCCGAAGTTATTGAACGTGTCGATATCGTTCCACGTGTGCGGACAGCTCACGGTTGACCACTCGCTTGCGTCGAAGTCAGTTGCATGAGCGCCTTCAATGTCGTCCCGGATGAAGCTCCAGTCCGCGTTAAGGTTGAGTTTTCGCTGGAGAGCAACGGTCTCGGCATTTTCTTGCTGCGCGACAGCAGTGTTGAAATGCGAGCAAAGCGACGTTGCCACGAAAACGATGCTCAGGTTCAGTGCGAACGATAGGGAGTTTTTGAAGGAATGGATCATGTTGATAATGGTTTGTGGATTATTGGTTCAATGTGTTTTTTTGAAATATGTTGTCTTACAGAGGGGCAATACAAGCCCGACGCGCAAGCGAGGGAATAGATGGATTCGGTTGGTCCGCCCGAATCGTAACCCGACGCGTCAGCGAGGTGCGCACTGGTACCTCGCTTACGCGTCGGGTTGTGATTGGCTGTATCAAATTCGATAACTCTGCAACCGGCGGACCTTAACATCTCGCCATGAAATTTCCTCTCGCGCTTCGGGCTCGTATTGCATCATCTTCACTCCAGATAAAAAACTTCTCTCAACGGCACCGACACCGGCGAACTGTCCGGGTTTGTTTCCATCAGATCCTCCATGTAGCCCCACCAGCGCCGAACCGCTTCGTTGTCTGCCAAATCCTGCGAACCTCCGTCGCCTGAAACTTTCTGAAACGCGAACAGAACGTTTGTTTCTTCATCCAGAAAAATCGAATACTCGCTCACACCTGCCTCGGCCAAAACCTGTTTAATCTCAGGCCAAAGCGCATCGTGCCGCTGCTGGTACTCTTGAGCACATCCGGGTTTGAGCTGCATTTTGAAAGCCAGACGCTGCATCACTTCGTCCCCGCTTCAGGATTATCATTGTTCATTGAACTCCCGCCTCGCATAAACGTGCTGGCTTGAACCTCTTCTTCTTTCAACTGATTCGTTTGCACTGGCAGCCACAACGACGTCGCGGGCACATAGGTAATCACCATCAAAGCCGCGACCATCGAAAAGAAAAACGGCAACATCGTCTTGGTTACTTTAGCGATCGTCGTCTTGCCAACGCCGCAACCGATAAACAAACACGTACCGACCGGCGGAGTACACAATCCGATGCAAAGATTGGCGATCATCATGATGCCAAAATGAACCGGATGCATACCCAGTTGCTCAACCACCGGCAGGAAAATTGGCGTGAAGATCAAAACAGCCGGCGTCATATCCATGAACGTACCGACACACAGTAGCAACACATTGATCGTCAGCAAAATAACAATTGGATTATCGGAAAGCCCCAGCAGCGTCGCGCTAACGCCCTGAGGAATGTTTGCCATCGTCATGATCCAGCTCATCCCAGAACTGGCTCCAATCAGCAACATCACCACCGCCGTCGTCGTCCCCGTTTGCAACAACAACTCCGGGAGCTCACTGACTTTGATCTCACGGTACAGCAGCACCGTCAAACCCATCGCGTACATGACCGCGATCGCTGCAGCTTCCGTGGCAGTGAAGATCCCGGCCAGGATTCCGCCGATCACAACCACGATCAGAAACAGGCTCAAAAAAGCTCGCCTGAACGCGACCAGAATTTCTGCCAGGCTTGAACGCGGCTGCGAATCGTATTTGTTGCGAAACGAAAACCATCCGCACACAAACATGATAAACAAGCCAGTCAGCATCCCCGGCAGCACGCCCGCCATGAACATGGCTGCAATCGAAACCGAGCCGGCGGCGACCGAATAGACGATCATGATATTGCTGGGCGGAATCAACAGCCCTGTTGTCGCGGCGGTCGTCGTCACCGCAACGTTGAACTCGCGGTCGTAGCCCTTTTTGTTCATTTCCGGAATCATGAAACCTCCGACCGAGGACACCGCTGCCGCTGCCGAACCGGAAATCGAACCGAACAGCATACACGTCAGCGTGTTCACGTACGCCAAACCGCCGGGCAAGAATCCAACCAGCGTTGCGGCAAAGTCAATCAACCGTGCCGCCATGCCGCCGCGTCCCATCAAATGGCCGGACAGAATAAAGAAAGGAATCGCCAACAGCGCAAAACTGTTGACTCCGTTGGCCATGTTTGCCGCCACGACCACGCCGGGATCAGAGCCTTCCGCCAGAACCGCAACAAACGTCGCCAGAGCAATCGCAACCGCGATGGGAACATCCATCATCAACAGAAGCAGAAACGTAACGACTAACAGTAGTGCAATGGTTCCCATCAGTTGGCTTCTCCGTCGATCTGCCTTTGCCCATTGCCACCGGAAAAGCCTTGCGAACCATCTTCGCCTTTGGTTCCTTCGACTGGCCCCATTGAATCAACAAGATTGTCCAAGGCGAACATCAGCATAAAGACACCAGAAACTGGTAAGGCAAGATACACATGCCCCATCTTCCAGCCCAGCGACGGCGTCACCTGCTCCATCGCAAGGGCTCCTCCAACGACTTGGCAGCCTCCATAGATGAAAATAGCGATCGCGAAAAACACAACGACCAGATTGCTGACGATCGCCATCAGCCGCTGAGCTTCCGGGTGGAATTGCTGGACAAAATAGTCAACGCCCAGATGCCCCTTGGTGCCGAAGGCAACCGCAGCACCCAACAGCGTCACCCAAATCAAAAGGAATCGAGCCAACTCTTCGGTCCAGGTGGCTTGTTGGCCGACGGCGTAGCGCGTCAACACGCCCCAGACAACGTCCAGCACCAACAACGCGACGGCTACAATCAGAAAGAACTCAAGCACTTTCGTCAGCACGAATTTTATCTGCTTCAGGCGACCCGTCATTCGTCCGTCCGTTTCGCGTCTTCACGGCCAACGCTCGCAATTCGCTTTAGCAGTTTCGCAACGTCAGGGTCCTGCACTTGTTCGAGCATCGGAGCCACCATTTTGGCAAACGCACTCGTATCGACTTCATAGATCGTGACGCCTTCACTTATCGCACGCTCCATCGCTTCGGCCGTCATGACCTGCCACAGCTCACGCTGATAAACCGCCGATTCGGACGCCGCCTGCTGCAGCCATTGCTGAACTTGCGGATCAAGCCTCTCCATCACCTTGGTGCTGATGAGCAACATGTCTGGAACCCGAGTGTGGCCGTCGAGTGCAAAGTGTTTGCAGACTTCGTAGTGTTTGTTGGTCGTGAACGAAGGCAAGTTGTTCTCTGCCCCGTCGACGGTTCCCTGAGCCAGTGAGGAATAGAGTTCGCCCCACGCGATGGGAGTCGGTGCTCCTCCCATGGCTTTGACCATATTGATCGCCGTCGCGCTGTTCATAACGCGAATCTTCAAACCTTTCAGGTCATCAGGCGAACGGATCGGTTTGTCTTTACTGTAAAAGTTTCGGCTTCCGGCATCGTAGTAGCACAGACCCCGCAAGAATTTGTCGTCACCACTTTGCAACAACTCTTTCCCGATTTCGCCGTCGAGGACTTGTTGATAGTGATCGGCGTCCCGAAACACATAGGGATAACTGAGCGCGGCCATCGACGGCACGAAGTTTTCCATCGCGGCGGCGGAGGTCTTCGTCATCGCGAGCGAGCCATTTTGAAGTTGCTCGATGCACTGCGTTTCTGATCCCAGGACAGCTCCCGGATAGATGTTGATGGTGACGGCGTTGTCGGAGAGTTCTTCCAACCGTGTCTTCATCCGTTCCATCGCTTTGTGAACCGGATGCCCCATGTCTTGAGTGTGGGCAAGTTTGAGAATCTGCTGCCGCGAACCGACGCTGTTAGATTGGTATCGCGAAAAGACAGCAAACCCAACCGTCGCGATCAGGCAACCGACGAGCAAGCCACTGGCAAACATGGAGGCTGACTTATTGATGGTTCACTTCCGGTGGGGTGCGCCGCGGTTCGGTAAGCCGATCAGTATATGCCGAGTCGGTTCGCAGCCCGACTTAAGTGTGTCGCATGAGGGCAACTGGAATTCGAAGATGGCGATGAACTGAGCGAATGACCTTCCAATCCGGTCAATTTGACGAAGGTGTTGATGACTGAGGATGCCCCAGTTCCAGCAAAGAATTGCCTGTTGACTGGAAGATTGGGTGCCATGTTTACGCAACGCGTAAGCATGCTCATGCTGCGCGTGAGCATGGCACCCCAAACAAACGACGTTCCGTTGTCGCAAAACGACATCTGATTCACACGCCGTATTCGAACGCAGCGAAACTCAAGAACGAACACGGCTACCAGCAAGGGCATTGCCGCTCTTCTGTACTGAAAACGATGTGGTAGAGGAGTTGTTGATGTGATGCCATAGCTTTCAATTCTCCCTTTTGATGACGGATGTGTCGCCCTCTGGGCTTCAAGGCATTTTGCCATGATTCCGGTGGCTGACGCCACCGGCAGGAATCTTTCGCCCTCCGGGCTGGCAGGATTTATGGTGCCAACTTAGCACGCACTTGCACGTTACACCTTCGAAACTTCGCCGGTCGACGTGACCAGTGTGGTTGTTGAAATTGGCGATCAGCCCGGAGGGCGGTACATTTTTGCCGGTGGCGTCAGCCACCGGAATTGGCTGTCTTGATACCCAAGCCCAGAGGGCGACACATTGATAGAGTCACTCCCATAGGTACTTTGGATCGTAGTCAACCTGATGATCGGCAAGCATCTTCAAATACTCCTCCTGAAATGTTCTTTTGCGATGGTGTTCCAATTGGCCGTCGATATATGCCGACACTGCATTCACTTGGGAGGGACTTACCGTGAAAGCGCCGTAGCCGTCCTGCCAATGAAACTGTAAACGCGATCCTTGATTTTCATTGATGTGCTTGCTGGTGTTCGCCTTAAGCTGTCGCACAAAATCGGCAACGGCAATTTTAGCGGGAATGCGAAGGAGCAAATGCGCATGGTCATAGTAGCCTCCGATCCGCAGAGCATGGCCCTGTAAATTGCTGGCGATCCCAGCCATGTAACACCAGACGCTATCTCTGAATTCATCTTCACGCAATAGAAGGCGCCGCTCTTTAGTACTGAAAACGATGTGGTAAAGGAGTTGTTGATGTGATGCCATAGCTTTCAATTCTCCCTTTTTGATGATAGGTGTGTCGCCCTCTGGGCTTCAAGGCATTTTGCCATGATTCCGGTGGCTGACGCCACCGGCAGGAGTCTTTCGCCCTCCGGGCTGGCATTCGTGGCTTCAACTCCACACGACGCCCTCAGCCATTCACGCATGCATTTCACCCGTTGGCTTCACGAACAAGTCAACGACATCGACTGAAGATTTCACAAACCTCGAAATGAAGTCAGAAAGCGGTTCGACAAATGCTGGAGGCACAAACAATGATGCCGGAGTCACTCAAGAAAGAACACTTCTTCCAATGGCGTAGATACCGGCGAGTTGTCGGGGTGAACTTCCATCAAGTCCGCCATGTGGCTCCACCACTTCTGAACGATCGAGTTGTCTTTCAAATCCTGCGATCCACCCTCACCGGAAACTTTCTGGAACGCGAACAGCGTATTGGTTTCGCCATCCAGGAAGATTGAGTATTCACTGATTCCGCTTTCGGTCAGGAGCTGTTTCAACTCTGGCCAAATCGCATCGTGCCGGCGAGTGTACTCGTCCGCGCAATCAAGCTTTAGGTGCATTTTGAAAGCAAGTCGTTGCATGAAGAATCTCTGAGCGTCCAAAAAATGTGAGTGAAAAAATTGAATCGGGTCAGCAAGAGTCTCACTGCGTCGCGTTCAGCACGCACCTGCCACTCTTGCCGGTCCATCGGCGGTTCTCCCCATCCGCTTACGAAGCAAAGCGTCTCCACTCATCTTACGCATCCTTGAATTTGATACGCAAGCCAGATTCACAGCCTGGTCATGACCGTCTTTTGACCGCGAATGAACGCAAATAAACGCAAATTTTGGAAAGCGAATAATCGGAAACGATCCGCGTTGGAACCAAACCGGTCGATGTGACCGAAGCGACCTAGTGGAGTGCGTTGGCCATCTCAGCTGCCCTGACATGATATTGAGTTGCGTCCGCTGCGTCCCCTTTTCTCGTCCGCAAAAGGAACCAAGTCAGCACAACTTGATTGGCGTTGTAGCGTATCATTGATTTTGATAATCAAAGACCATGAACGAGCGTCAGATAAAAAACGCCTTTCGCGCCAGATTTGCGAAGAAACCGAGACTTTCAATTATCGAAGAGCTGCCGGTCTGTGGGCACTTGGCAAGGGCGGATGTCGTAACGATTGGCAAAACACTATCCGGCTATGAGATCAAATCTGATCGAGACAGCCTCACTCGACTAGCGGGTCAAATCAAATACTACGATCAGGTTTTTGAACTGTCTTCGATTGTCGCCGCCGAGCGTCACATATCATCGGTGATGCAAATATTGCCAGCTCACTGGGGCGTCATTCGCATTTCCAATGGTGCCTCGCAGCAATTTGAAACGTTGCAAGAACCAACGCTCAGCCCCAACCTGTGCGGTACGTCAATTTTAGAGCTGTTGTGGACTGATGAACTACTGAGCATTGTTGCGAACCAAGGCTGGACGGGTATCCGGAAGTCTTGGGGCCGCGAAAAACTTCGAACCTTCATCGCGGCTCGCTCAACCCCTCAACAAGCGATTCAGTTTGCTGTTGTCGCAATGAAGCTCAGGCAGCACTGGCGAGCTGCCTAGCGACCATTGTCAGATGGTGGTTCAGCGTAAAGGCAACCCAACTCTCGAGGTTGCCCGGACCGGTCTGTTTTTCAGCACACGCGTGGATGCAACGATCGCCCCAGCTATATCCAGAGCCTTTGCCAGATGCGCTTCCGCGGATCATCCCGGCCAACCGATGGAACTGTTTATAATTCTTGCTGAGCTTTTCGCCTTTCACAATCATCCAGCTATCTGGCGTTGTGTACCTCGCTTTTCCGCCTAGTGTTATCAGGCGAATATCTTGGTCGAAGTAATCGGGCGAGTTAACGCCGTAGTCACCAAACCCAAGTATTTGTGTTTTGATTCGCTTGTAAGCCTGCCATTCCAATCGTGGTACCGCATCAGTTGAGTAAGCTCTCATATCCATCGTTACTGAACTTGGCATCGACGTTCCCGCAATAGATGAGAAACCGAATTCGTCGAGCGGCATTTCATCTTCAATCGCTTGACTTTCACCAACAATGTCGTCTAGATCACCGCGCGTAATCAGACCGTAATCGAACAGTAGTCCCGTCCGCTCGAAAGCAAGGCCAGCTGTTTGCAGCAGCGGGCCCAGCTGGTTCATGATCGCAGTGGGAAAGCCGCAATGCTCTCTCCCGATTCGAACGACAGCAAAATCTTTTGAACACTGGGATTGCTGCAATAACTGCGGCGCAAACCGAGAGTCTTCACTTAGGCGTAAGACCAGCGAGGGAGAATGACCCAATGCCGCAAATTCTGAGAATACATACTCGACGGGATTATCAGGCGTTCGGTCGGATGAAACAAGCTTGCTGAAGTCGATGGCAAACTTCAGCCCATTTGGAACTTGCTGTGCAATCCCGCGAACAAACGTATCGAGATGCTCCTGAAGCGATCGACTTGGTCCCTCGGGCACGCCGGGCTGTTTGTCGAGAAACTTGGTCGGAATTGGCGGCACTTCAATGATTGGAAATATTCGACCCAGTGTTCGATCGGTTAAGTGCCCTAACGCCGTGCCCTCGCCGGACTTGCCTTTAAGGATTGGAGTGTATTTCATCATTCAACTTTCAAAATCAGGATGGTGTCCCCACGCACATCGCAATGGCGGACGCGATATCATCGATTTCTGTCCCAGTCAGGGACCCCAGCTTTTTGACGAATCGTATCGTCGATACAGACTTCACCTGAAAGGCGTCTGCCCCAGATTTCTTCGACAGTCCATTCTCGGGCGTTGCTTCGATGCAGACAAACCAAGGAGAAGAGGCAAAAGAGTCCTTCCAGTCAGTAAGCGGCACGACAATTCGTAGTGGCAATTTTCCAATCGAGTTCTCGCTGACTACGACAGCGGGACGAATCTTCTTTATTTCAGCGCCCTGCGAAGGATTAAAGTTCAGATTCCAGATCTCGCCGCGTGCGGGAGGGTTATTAGTAGTCGACAAAATCGTCCTCGCTGACTGCTTCAAATTCCATTAGCTTCGAATCAGGCTGGTAGTCCTGCATTGCTTGTTCCGCGGCCGCCTCAAGAATTTTACGGCGACTTTCTGCGTCCATTTTTCGGACGTCGCGAGCAGTCAGCGATTCATGTTTCTTTAGCCGGCTTTCCATTGAACCGGGCAGGACCTGATTCGCCTGTTGTTCAGTCATGATCCCTTCGGCAACCGCACGCAACAGCATCTGTAGCAGTCGTGTTGGTTCCTCGCCGCTGACAAAATCAACAGGTTCTTTCTTCCGCCAACCCATGCTGGAAAACTTGCGAAAAAGCGACGAGTAATGCGACTTCGTGATAATCGCCAAGTCATACGCCCGCCGAACGAGGCTCTGCATACTTAAGCCGTGCTTTTGTTTCAGCACTGCGAACTCACGCAGTGAAACATTTCGACGGCTATCGCCAAGTTCTTTACGCATTACCTCTTGAGGAACTATGAACGCCGAAGCAAACCGGTGTGCGAACGCTTCCTCCTCTTTTTCATCGAACTGGGAACAGTCCATCGCCAGATGCCCCAACTCGTGAGCCAGCGTGTAGCGAATTCGATCATCAGTGCCGGACATTGAAATCACTGCGACCGGAAATCGGCCATTGGCCATGCCGCTCAAGCCGTCGAATTGGCGATCGCGTTCGACACCGACGTGACCGATCACGATCACGCCGTTCGATTCAGCGGTGGCGACCAAGCGTCCAATTGTTTGCTGCCGTAGTCCCCATTTCTTTCGCAGAACCATTGCCGCATCTTCGACATCATCGAAATTCGAGATGGGTGTCGGATTGGGGAACTTTGGACTCTCGTCTTTGTTCAGCAGCGAAACCAATCGCATGTATGTCTCGATCTTACGCTCCGCACTGGCCTTGACGTGCTCTTGCAATTTCTTGGGCAGTTTTGCCTGCCGGCGAAACGCGTGCCAGCCAACTTCGTATTCGGGCTCAGTAATGAAGTACGACGGTTTAACGTTCAGGCGTTTGGCCAACGCAACCATAAAAGTCTGGCTCGGTGTGCTTTTGCCTTTTTCGTACTTAGAAAGCCCTGCCTTGCTAATGGGCGTACCGCGATCGGTCAAATCTGTTGCGATTTCATCAAGTGTGGCTCCAAGTGCCAACCGCGCCTGCTTTATTCGATCCCCAATGCTCATGTTGACAGTATTCGGCATTTTTGGATGATTGTCAACGTTGAAAATAGTTGGATTTTTAAAACTTTTGTCAACAGGCACGAATGGCCCTTTCATTCAAGGATAACAGGCGCCAAGGAGCTTCGGTAGAAAACATGATATCGGTCAAAGAATCATGATTTTTGGGTGAGTACCATGAGGATCAACTCTCACGGAAGAAAACGGGACAGGTTTCAGATAACGCCTCAGTCCGACACAACGATACATCCGAACAGCGCGGCTGCTCTTCGTAATGGCTTAAGCATGCCTTCGTCGTCACGATCTATCGGCTTAGGTGGATATCAACCGCGCAAAATCCGCGTTCATCTGCGTCCATCCGTGGTTGATATGAACTCTGCAAGCATCCGCGGTTTCGACTACGACCGGTTTGCAATCCCAATCGCGACTTCGCCTAAACGACGAAGATCTTGCATTCGACTTTCTCATCCGGTTTGCTCGGAAGTGATGCAATGATCGGAATCGCTTCGGCACCGGGAACCATATTGAAGACGCGACCCTTGGCGGTGTCTTTGATTTTCAGTTCGACATTGGACTCGATGACAACGGTTCCTTCCGGTTTCACAACTTCGATACGCGTTGCGGAAACCTGAGTCACCTTTTCTCCAGTCGGGGAAAGAATCGGAACGACCAACGTCGCATTCGGTTCTGCATTTGCGTCGCTACAGCTGGCTGAAATCGTCACGCTGTCTTTGTCGAACTCGTATCGGAGTGCAAACTTCGACGGACCGTCGACAACGACCTGCCTGTCTTCGTCCTGCAAAGTCGTCGCGATATCGAAAGTGATTCTGTCGTCGTCATCTTTAACTTGAACGTCTGCTTTCAAGTCATACAAGTTCGTAAACCAGGCATTATCGCGACGCGTTTCGATACGTGGCGTCAACGGAAATTCTTCACCGGGCTGGGCCTGCATATTGAATGGCTCCACCTGAATGTAGCGAGCCATGCTGCCGGCCAACAACGTGCCTACTTTGCTGTGGTACAGAACGGACAAAGAGCCGCCCGTTGGTTGTTGCAAGTGATCGTGTTTCTTTGTCTTGTAAATTGAATCGTAAGCCGACACCGTCGCGCGCCATGGCCCTTTCGCGGCCAACCAAACTGCGAGTTCAGGGAAATGCTTGACGCCGTTTGCGGTTTCACGTGGCAGGGGAGTCGCTGTATCAACCGTTGGCATTTCGTGCATCCGATCCTGCACAAAGGCCATCACTTTCGCGTGTGCAAAGGTGTGGTGGATGCAGGGCTTCACACCATGTGACACGTAGTGCGGGCCACCGTGCAGCAAACCGTCCGAGGTGCAGCGCTTGAGCAGCTGAGCATTTTTCATCGCGGCGGTGCCAAAGGCCGGATTGCGATCGGCCATTAGGCTGAATCCCGGCTGGCATCCGTCTGACGTACGACTGCCCCAGTAACTCCATTTTTGAGAACGCGTTCCCCAACTGTTGTCCCAGGCTCCATCGGGCAACATAAATTCGAGGTGACCGTTCATCGTTTTAACCAGCAGGTCAAGCATTTCTGTATCGTCGACTTCCAATGCATACAGAATCGCGCCGTTCAAAGATTCCTCAACGTTGTAACCAAGATCGACCGGTAACAGCCCTCGACCGCTGCGGTTGTTGTTCGGTTTGCCTTCGCCCCACAACAGAAAATTCGGTTCGGTAAAAAACTCTTTGACGCGTTGGGCAAACTGATGGCTTCGGTCGGTGAACTTTTGCTTTTTAAGCAGCTGACCGAACAGGTGAAACCCATAAACGCCCGTCATGCCGTAGTTCAGATTCGTGAAGTCGATTTTCTTGAAGTCACGATACAGGTATCCACCAGCGGCTTTATCCAAGCGCGCCATCCATTGGGCTCGGCGTTTTTCATCGAGCACTTCTCCGTGGAAGTGCAACGCTTCGGCGAGCGCGATGGCGCCGAAGATGCTGGTCCCACGCCAGGTTTTCGGCCGAGTGCTGACTCGCCAACTTCCATCGGGCTGGCTGACATTGTTTTCTGCCCATTGGTAAACATCGATCGCTGCGTTTAGGTACTTCTTGTCACCGGTGACATGAGCCAAATGCAAAAATGGATACAGAGCGTCTGAACATCGGCCGTGGATATGTTCGCAAGCGGGACAGCCCAATGCGCCGTGGACTGCTGGATCGTCTGGCTTGTTGATCTGCCGACGGAGCATGCCGTCACACCAATCAACAAGCAGGCTCTTGGTCAGCTTGTCGAAGTCACTGCCGACCGCACCGTCGTTCGACTCCGCATGAGCGTGATTCAACAGAAGGTTTGTCGAAAGCGCAAGGCCGGCGCTACCGGTGGCGATGGAGCCTATGAAGTTTCTGCGATCCATTTTGGGGCCTGTTTAGTGTGGTTTGTAATAATGTTTTTAAGTGGAATGAGTTTGTTGAAGTGATACGAGCCCGAAGCGCGAGTTTTGAAGTTGCACCAATACAAGCCCGACGCGCAAGCGAGGGGATATTTCCGAGGATTTCCCGATCCCTCGCT
>CALLUY010000042.1 GCA_938010615.1 uncultured Pirellulaceae bacterium
TACGAAACTCTAAAACAGCATTTCGCAAGCATGCTTGAAGACAGAGGAAGATTGGAACTCGATTTCACTTGGGTTCAAATCGTCGCGAAGAAAGACTGAATTTGGCAAATCGGTCTAATTTTTGCGCACGTCGCCCAATACAAGCCCGAAGCGCAAGCGAGTGAATAGCCGCACAAGTTCACTCGCTTGCGCTTCGGGCTTGTATTGCACACTCTCAGAGGGTGATGTCCGATCTACAGATCCAAAAAAGAAGCCCGCCAAGTCAAACTGCAAGACTATCTGTTTGGCAAAAACTTCTCGAACTACCGTCCGCCTCGACCACCGCCAGGAGGGCCACCACGCCCACCGCCAGGAGGGCCGCCACGGCCGCCGCCTGGAGGACCTCCAGCACCTGGCTGAGGCATACTCTTGGCGAATTCCGTTAACTCTTCGCGGCTAAGTTTTCCGTCGCCATCTTTGTCAAATTCGAACGCGTGTTCGATCATTCGATCCATGCCGCCACCTTGTTGTTCGCGGCCTCCACCACGACCACCTCGACCGCCGCGACCACCTTCAGCACCTCCTCGGCCGCCACCACGACGACCCTCACCACCGCGGTTGCGACCGCCGCTTGAAGCAGCCGCTTTTGACGCAGCCTTCATTTCACCAAGTTCGGTTTTGTCCAAGACGTTGTCTTTGTTCTTGTCCAATCGATCGAGCACGCCTTGCATGCGAGACGGAAGTTCGTCTTTCTCGATCTTACCGTTTTCGTTTTTGTCGAAAGCCAAAAGTCGACTAGCGAAGTCGCTCGCCATCTCGCCTTGATCAGCGTTTGAACCACCTCCACGTCCTGGACCGCCACCCGGAGGACCGCCACCGCGAGGACCACCCCCTGGGCCGCCGCCCGGAGGCCCCATTCGACCAACATCTTCTGTATCAAGTTTTCCGTCGCCGTTTTTGTCGAGCGCCTTCAACGCTTTTGTGGCGTTGTTAATTTCCTCGGCCGACAGTTCGTGATCCCCGTTGGGATCAAGCGCTTCCATAATTGGGTTGCCTCCCTGACCACCATGAGGAGGACCACCTTGCGGCGGCTGAGCCATCACGGCAGATGTCGAAACTGCACAGGCAGCAATCGCAATCAACGCGTTTTTAATATTCATAATTCTCTTTCGTAGATCCTTAAATTTTCTTTACTGTTCTGTCTGGTCCATCTATTGAGACCGGTTCGTCTTGCAGTTACTTGTCACCACGCATCCGTTTCTTTGCAGCAACCGCTTCGTTATCTGTTTCGGGAATCTCGGACTCCCAATCGATGCCCAACTGAATTCCCAACTGCACATGCCCGTTGTGATCCTTGGCCATTCGCTTGCAGTTCGCGATCGTGTCGACCAAGGCTGCTTTGAGATCTTCATGGGAAGTCTTCTCATCGAACTGAGCCAAAACTTTTCCGGACATTCCGAACTGCCCGGGCTCGACGATCAAAATCGAATTCAGCGTTTCAAGATCGCCTTCGATTCCCGTTAGCGACGAAAGCTCTTCCGCTTGGGATGCTTTCGCGTAAGTGAATTGTCCGATGATGGAATCGTCCTTCCACGCAAGCGGAATCATTTTCTGTTCGAGAACTTTCGTTTTCTCTTCGTCGCCGGAAAAAAGTACGACCATCGGAATGATGTCCGCTGACGAAATATTCAAACCGATCTCCACGGATTCTGCATAAGGTAAATTCGTATCGCCCGTCGCTGACTCCGCGTCGACGTTGTAGGTTTTGGCAATCTTGTCCATTCCGCTGGCCATCTGCGATGCGCTGCGGTATTCGTGGAACGGGCCTCGACCGGCTTTTGTGAGCTTCTTTTTCCCGTCGGGTGACAGAATGGCAAACGTCGTGTTTTTCATCATTCCGGTTCGGTCGAGATAAATCGACTTCATGAAGTCTGCTTCTGCTTGGCTCTCGTAGGTCGCCAAGCGCACGCAAACGAAGTTGCGAGATGCTTCAACCACTTTTTCGTTGAACAGGAACCTCCTGTCGTTACCCTGTTTCCCCGGTCACCAAATTCCGGAGACCCCCAAACATTGCGGCGCCGCTGAGGTAAAAAGGATCGGACGGTTACTTCGCTTGGCTTCTGCAAGTCCGCCTTCAAGCGTGGCGTACCAAGCAATTCGTGGAGCATCCGCTGCCTGATTCTGGCCCGGAGCCAAGGGAGCGAAAACGAATCCCACCGCGGCGAGAATCGCACCGAACACGCCAATGCGTTTGAAACGCGTAAGTCGATTTTTCATAAAAATATCCTTTAAATACATGCTCTCCCATTTTCTGAAAATTGAACCGCACCGTCCACCAAAAAAAATTCGAATACGCAGATAACGTCCCCAGAATTCAACATTAGAAGAAAAACACTTTGTTGCCGCTAAGTCAGAATCATCTTCATTCGCGATCATTCCAATGCTAGTATTGGAATGGGTTAGCGTGTCGCAGACAGGCCCAGATCTTCCTTTCAAACACCGCTTTGCTTTGAGCGAAACCGACGCAACTCAGCAAGAACTCGAATCGCTTCGCAGCGGCGGGCCGCAAGCGGTCGCAGATCTGTACTCGAAATACCGACCGCAGCTTGAGCGAATGGTCGACTTTCGCATGGACCGTCGTCTGCTAGGCCGTGTGGACGCTGGCGATATTTTGCAGGACTCATATATAGAGATTGCCAGACGCGTCGATTCGTTTCTGGAAGATCCTGCCGTTTCGTTCTTTGTGTGGGCTCGCCAGATCACGTGGCAAACCTTGATGATGTCGCATCGTTCGCACCTGGGCGTACAAAAACGTGATGCCCGCCAAGAAGTACGACTACACGGCGGAGGCTACAGTCAGGGAACTTCGGTGTCGCTCGCGTCACGCCTGATGGGCGACGTCACTTCACCCAGCCAAGGAGCCATTCGAAGCGAACAGACTCAACAACTTCGCGAGGCGCTCGATTCGATGGACAGCATCGATCGAGAAGTTTTGGCGTTGCGACATTTCGAACAGCTTTCCAACAAAGAAGTTGCCGAAGTGTTGAGCCTTGGGAAAACGGCAGCCAGCAATCGATACGTTCGAGCGTTGGAAAGACTTAAAAAGATTATGGACGAGACATTGGGGACGTAGGTGGCATAAGCCTCTGGCTTGTGAACTGCATGTCACAGAGGATCGAAATTCAGTCCACAGGCCAGAGGCCTATGCCACCCAAAACACGAATCAAATGGACAACGAAACCAAAACCAACATCGACGACACCGATCGCAACCCAATGGATGTGCTCGCTGAGCAATTCACGCGCGAGTGTCGTGACGGTTTGCAGCCGTCGGTTGAAGAGTACGCAGAAAAGAATCCGGAACTTGCCAACAAAATTCGTGATCTATTCCCGTCAATCCAAGCCATCGAACAGCTCGGCTCACACGCCGCGTCCGAAAAGCGATTCGCCAAAGCCAACGCTGTCTTTGATCGCAACAGGATCGAGCAAATTGGCGACTATCGAATCGTTCGCGAAATGGGTCGCGGCGGAATGGGGATCGTCTACGAAGCAATCCAGCAATCGCTCGGACGGCACGTGGCGATCAAACTTTTGCTGCAAACGTCGACCGACCCAAAACATCTGCAACGATTTGAACGTGAAGCTCGCACTGCTGCGAACCTGCACCACACCAACATCGTTCCGGTGTTTGGCGTCGGAAGCCAAGATGGCTTTCACTATTACGTGATGCAACTGATTGACGGCATGGGGCTCGATCGCATCATCGAGGACCAGCGGCAATCGAATACAAGTCCTGAACCGACGAAGGGATTCAAGACTCATCTGTCGCTCATTTCGAATCACGAAACGGTGGCTGAGATCGGGCGCAATGTCGCCGAAGCTCTTCACTACGCTCACGAGCAGGGCACGCTTCATCGCGACATCAAGCCGGCCAATCTTCTGCTGGATAACGAAGGCTGTGTCTGGGTCACCGACTTTGGTTTGGCCAAGGCGATGGAAGACAGTAACGTCAGCCGAACAGGCGAAGTGATCGGCACGCTGCGGTTTATGGCACCCGAGCAATTCTCTGGACATCCCGATCCGCGTAGCGATGTTTATAGCTTGGGTTTGACGATCTACGAACTGTTGACGCTGAAGCCAGCTTACGACGAATCGAGCCGTTCGCACTTGCTGTCTGGTGCTAACGCGGCGCAAGTTGGAATCGAATTGCCGTCGAAGCTCGACACAGACATCCCTCGCGACCTTGAGACGATCGTGATGAAGGCGTGTGCACGCGAGCCACAGGATCGCTACCAAACCGCAGGCGATTTGGCCGAGGATCTGGAGAACTTTTTGGAAGGCCGCCCCATTCGAGCACGGCCTCCGTCGGCGTTGGAAACGTTTACCAAATGGTGCCGTCGCAATCCGGCGATCGCCAGCCTGTCAGGGATCGCGGCTTTGCTGCTGACTTTGGTCGCTGTTTCCACTTCGATCGGATACGCCCGCACCAACGCAGCTTTGAAGCGAGAACACGAAGAACGAACGCGAACGGAAATCGAAAAACGTCGCGTCGAAGTTGCGAAGCTTCAGGCAGAAGAGACGCTCGGCATTTCGCTTCAGGCACTTGATCGCGTTTACAAACGCTTTGCTCCCGAACGACTCAGCCAGAAATCAAGCATCACGATGGAAGGTATCGATGGCCAGCAGCTATCTGTTTCTTCGCAGCCGATGCTGTCCCGAGAAACCGCGGCGCTGCTGGAGGACGTGCTCAGCTTCTACGATCAGTTCGCGCAACAGGATATCGACAGCGACTTGCTGAAGAAAGAAGCCGCCAAAGCCAATCGACGCGTGGGTGACATCCATCGCCAGTTGGGAGACTTCGAAAAATCAACAACGGCTTACCTCGTTGCGATTTCGATGTACACAGACATCGGTGACTCAGAGTTGGAGCTGGCAAGAATCGAAAATGCGCTGGGCGAAGTTCATCGCAAGAAAAAGGAACACGGAAAGGCCAGAGCATCGTTCTTCAACGCCCTCGATTTGCTCGATCCGTTGTTGGCGAAATCTGCCGATGCCAATGAAGCCAAATTTGAAACTGCCAGAACGCTCTATCTGCTGGCAAAACGTCGTCCGCACGATCCGCGACAGAGATTCCGGAAACCGCAAGGCAGACCCGAAGCTCCGGGTGGACCTCCGCATGGTGATCGACGTCCCCCACCGCCGCACAGGCCGGGCGGACCGGGTCCACCACCGAATGGTCCGCACAATGGACCTCCTCCGATACACCCGGACGACGCGAAACACCTAGGACGCGCTGTTGCGATTTTGGAAGAACTCACATCGAACGATTCGGTGCATCCAGAGCACCAGTTTTTGTTGTCTCTTTGCTATCGAGAGCAAGCGAATCAGAAACCCGGAAGCGACAAACAGCAGTCCATCGATGTCCTAGTCAAACTGTGTGAGCAATATCCGCATGTGCCCGAATACCGTTTTGAACTCGGTGTGACGTTGGCGGAAGTTCCCGTGCATGATTTTCATGGCACCGATATTTCCGATTCGATCGACCGCCTCCGGTTGAGTTTGCAGCAACTGAATTTGTTGACGCAGAGTCACCCCAACATTCCTCGCTACATTGAATCGGCTGCTCACACGCATCACAAATTGGGAACGCTGCTTCGTCGAGTCGCCCGAGAATCCAGTTCAAATCGCAAAGCGAACATCGCCGACGCGCTCAGGCATTTGCGGATGGCCGTCAGACTGCAGAAGTCTCAAAGCGTTCAGTTTCCTGAATCTGTTGCCGAGCAAATTTGGTTGGCGAGGATGCGCGACAATCTCGCAAGCTGCCTTTGTGGAGAGAATTCGAAGGAAGCATTGGAGCTGATTGAGAACTCGATCAAAGAGTCAATTCATTTGTTGTCAGGGGCTGGCGACAACGTTCCTGCCACGCACATTTTGATTGGCCAGTATGAAACTCAAGCAGAGATTCTCGATGATCTGAATCGCGACGAGGAGGCCGATGTCGCCAGACGCGAAGCAAATGATTTGAGGCACTTCTTGCCACGGCATCCTTCTCGTCCAGACAGTCGGCGACGACGCTAGGTGGCATAGGCCTCTGGACTGTGAACTGCATGTCGGGCCAAATGTAAATTAAACCAGCCTCACTGCTCGCACCATCAACTCGTGACTCGGCGCTGCGGTGGACATGCAATCACAAGCCAGAGGCTTATGCCACTTTTTTTCAATGGCTATTTGTTGGCCAGAGAATCCAATCTCCATCGCCAGTCTTATCAAACCAGTGTGGTTCGGAAAGCTCCAGAGCTTTGCCACCGTCATCGTCGCCGTCCTGGCCCAGTGAATAGATCACTGGTGCGGCGTCCTTGATCGTGAAGTGCAGAGGCTTTCCATTGAGCCGGTCGATCGGTGTTTCTTTTAGCCACTTGCCCAGCAGTTGATCAAGGCTCGTCGGCCACTTATCGTTCGCTCGCTTAAAACGGTGGCAAGCAATCGCCAGAAGCACGGCATCTTTTCGCGCAATCCTTGTTTCGCGGCGCGACTTCAGGACACTGGACAGCATTGCGACCCCGCCGAGAAAACCATGAGGATCTTTCTCGTTGAGATATTCGATTGCGTCAAAATCTGTGTCCTCCCACATCTTCGTTTTCAAATTACGCACAAGTTCCTCGTGGACTTCTTCAACCAGTTCCTCCATCTCTCGACGGGATGGAGCCGAGAACAACTGGATTGGATCCGACAGCTTTCGAACGAAAGATTGCTCCTGCCAGCCTGGTGGATTGAACTCTATTCGCGGCCCCATTTGAGACACAACGTATCGAACTTCAGCTCCAACGGCAGTCAGCCGCCCGTCGCCATTGCCGTCGTCGGAGTACATCCTCTGAATGAAGTCAAAAGCAATGTCCTTTTCAAATTTTGCGTCAAACACATCTATAAACTTTGCGGTATCGACCACGGATTGAAGTTCTTTAAGTTCATCATCCGTCAGTCGATCAAGGTGTTCACAAACAAGTTCTTCAGCGACGCTTAAACCGATCCCCTGAACTCCGATTCCAAAACGAGAACATGCAAGAACAGGAGAATTCCCGAGTTGCTTGCCGAGCTCAATCGTAGTCCGCACATTGTCGATTGCCCGATCGCGGTCGTTCTGTTGCATTGCATACCGTGTGTCCACATGCAGGATCCGCGCGGCTCGCTGAAACTGATGGACAAAAGGTAGCGACAGGTTGAACGCCGATGCTGAAAGAAGCTTGCCTGCTTCCTCGCTCACGGGTGCGATATAGTCAAGCTCAGAGAAATCCATGCTCTGCCCGCCTTCGATCGATTCTCGCGTCAGGTCCGGAAACAACACAGCCAAGTCATCGTCAGACAACTGGTTCATATCAACGCACACCGGAGCTCCGACGTAGGGCAATTTTGAACCTTCGCGAAAGTCTGCCAACAGATCAGCAAGGGACTCAAGTTTCTCGACGGCTCTGTCCCAGCCTTGGTCGGTTGGCCGGATCAGGCGACGATGCGTTTTGTGATCCGTCCACAAGACTTCAGGAGCATCGACGCTGGACTCATTGAACCAAAGTTCCTCAAAATAGGAGCCGTCTACCAGGCCGTGTTTGAGCCACGATTTTCTGTACAGCGGCCAAGCCTGCTGTTCGACAGGCATCGAAGTCACCGCTTCGTTTAGCTTTGCTCCGTAGTCAACCGTTGGATTCGGCTTTGCGGAATGAAAGAACAGTTGCAGCAGCAGATAGCCAATCAAGCCTCCGCCGAAGACAATCATTGAACCGCGGAACGCTTTGACTGACATGGGACGACTCCTTAGTTTGCTACTGCGAAAAAGGGAAACCGCGACGTCGGCGTGGCCAAAATCGCGAACAAGTTCGTCAAAGGTGTGGCCCAGTTCGTGGCCGTCCTGAAAGTGGTGAATCAGCTCGGTCGTGATCTCGGATTTTTCGAATCGAAGCAAACCCGTTTGCTGAACGACCTCTCGAATGGTGGTCTGTACTTCTTCTGGCAACGCTGAGTTTGCGATGGCAGCACGCCAATTGCCGGCGGCCAGAAACTGCAATCGAAGGCGATCGAAAATTCTGCCACGAAAGCTGCCTTCCGTTGGATGGGCTTGGCTCATGACGTCACTCCCGCCGGAACCGTCGATCCTCCGCTGCCTCCATCATCGCGAGTCAGCCCCAGAGCCTTCATGCCTTGGGTGATTGCTTTCCACTGCTCGCGATCGGTCTCAAGCTTCTTTTTTCCTTTTACGGTCAGCTTGTAGTAGCGACGCTTGCGGCCGTTGTCGGCTTTCTTTTCCCGAGAACTGACCAGCCCTTTGGATTCGAGGTTGTAGAGCATCGGATAAAGCGTCGATTGCCCCAGCTCAAAAACGCCCTTGGATCGCTTTGTCAGGGATTCAACGATTTCATAACCGTACATCTCTCCAGAAGACAGCAATTGCATGACCGCCGTCGGTCCGGCTCCCCGCATCATTTCCCGTTCCAGCTTCATCATGGCCTCGTATTTACTGTGTCACACTTACTATGCATAACATAGTATAGACAAAAAAACACGTTGTCAACAGTTTTTTCGGTGGCATAAGCCTCTGGCTTGTGATTGCATACTCAAAGCTTGAAGGCCGAACTTCTGCTCCCATTATTTGGCAGCGGAGATTGGGTCGTGATAAATTTTGCGCAGCACACCCAGACATGCAATCACAAGCCAGAGGCTTATACCACCTAAAGCGCGGCCTTTGATATTTCAAATCCGTCCCAATCTTTCGGTTCAAGCATCGCTTTCAATTGCGACTTGTCCGTGAAATCGCAGTCGAGCCAGTACGAAACCTGATCGTCCTCCAGCTTCACCGGCATGCGATGATGCAACTCGCTCATGAAATCGTTCGCGTCCGTTGTGATGATCGTACAAGTTTCAATTGGTTCCGCGTCCTTTGGTCCCGTCGGATCGCGCCAGCTTTCCCACAAACCGGCCATCAACCAAGGAGCCCGATCTTCTTTTGCAATTAGATACGGTTGCTTTTTCTTTTGGCCTTCGACGGGTTTCCATTCGTAGAACCCGTCGCAAACAATCACGCAGCGTTTTGATTTGACTGCGTTTCGAAAAGCAGGCTTTTCAAACACGGTTTCCGATCGGGCATTGATCATACGATTGCCGATCTTCAATTCCTTCGCCCAAAACGGAACCAGTCCCCAACGCAGCATCACCGCCTCAAGGCTTTGATCAGGTTTTCGAACCGCCAAAACATCCTGAGTCGGACAGATATTGTGTCGCGACTCTTGTTCGGGAATTTCAAGATCCTGAATCTGATCGAAGAGCGTCGCGAGCTGATGCGAGGGAGTTTGAAGCGTGAATCGTCCGCACATAATTTGTCGCAGTGAAACCAATGGAAAGGCTGTTATATTGTAAACGGAATCTCAATTCATTGAAAAACGCTCATGCCGCTAACCGACGAACAGCTCATTCCATTGAGCAAACCAATGCGAAACCTGAAAATCATCTGCGGAGCGCTGCTCGCTGGGATTTGCATGATGGGACTTTTTCTCAGCACACAACTCGATTTCGCAAACCTCAGTTCGAGTTTATCGATGTTGGTGGCGTTGGCGGCCGCGTCTGGTGCAGTGATGTATTCGACATCGTTTGTCGCGTTCAAAGTTCTGTCGGCTCAAACGGACGCTCGTTCGGACAGCCCTGAGTCACACTTTCAAGTGCTTCAATCTGCCTGGATTGTGCGGTTCGCAATCATTGAAGGAGCCTGCTTCATGAACCTGATCGTGACACTGCTGGAAAACAGCTTGATCACGCTGTTCGTTGCCCTAGTCGGCGTCCTGATCATGGTGATTGGATTTCCCAGATCGATCAAAGTCGAAGAGTTGCTTGAAGATCGCATGCCGTAGTCCTGACGTGGTTGCGGCTTCCAGCCGCAGCATGCTTGATCGTTTGCGGCTAGAAGCCACAACCACGTCGTCACTCTTCCTCAATCTGAACCAGCGAAACCTGACGCAAGTTTTGCTCTGAATGACTCGCCGGACAGGTTGAACAGCTACTCCCGCAACCGCTGGATGAATTCGCCGAGCGAAAGAGTTTTCCGATCAGGAAAATCATCGCTGCAAAAACAACGCACACTGAAACAACCGTTTGCCAGTCCATTTCCTGATCCTGCGCTTAGGTAAAGAATCGGCTTAAAACTTGGTAGGTGACCAGTGATCCAATATACGCAAAGACTGTCATGTAGACGAACGAAAAGATTGGCCAGAACCACGAATTCGTTTCCCGTTTGATCACCGCCAAAGTAGACACACACTGCGCACACAACGCGAAAAACACCATCAACGACAAGGCTACCGGCAACGTAAACAACGGACGGTCGGTACCTTCCCACGTCGCGGACGACAATTGTCCCCGCAGCGTGTCGGATTCTTCGTCGACTTCGGAACCCAATCCGAAGATCACTCCCATTGTGGAAACGACGACTTCTCGAGCAGGAAAAGAAGCGATCGCAGCACTGCCGATGCGCCAATCCCAACCGAGCGGCTTCACGACCGGCTCGATTAGCTTTCCACTTCGTCCAAGATAACTCTGCCGCAAATGGAAAGCAGCGATGTTGTTCTTGGCCAGCTCCAACTCATCGGACGATTCGCCATCTGCTTCCAATCGAGCCACAGTCGCGAAATCGTTCGCCAGTTCCGCGGGTGGATTGTCCGCATTGATTCGTGGGAAGTACGCCGCGGCCCAAACAAGAATCGTAACGGCAACGATAATCGTTCCAGCGTCTCGAATGAATGACCAACCACCATCAAACATCCGCTGCCATATGTTTCGTAGGCTTGGCACTTTATAAGACGGCAGTTCCAAAACGAAAGAAGTCGGCGGAGACTTGATGAAAGTTCGCCGCAGCACCCACGCGACCACAATCGCAACCACGATCCCAATCGAGTACATCGCCAACATCGTCAGTCCACGAAGCCCAAGCAATCCACCAAGGTAGCTCTTCTCTGGAACAAACGTCGCGATCAACAGCACGTAAACCGGCAGCCGCGCACTGCAGCTCATTAGTGGCGCAATCAAAATCGTCACCAGCCGCTCTCGATCGTTCTTGATCACACGTGTCGCCATAATTCCAGGTATGGCACACGCGAACGATGAAAGCAGCGGGAACAGCGTCACGCCGCTAAGCCCGATCTTGGAAAGGAATCGATCCATCAAAAACGCGGCTCGCGCCAGATAGCCCGTATCTTCCAGCAGAGCCAAAATGAAAAATAGCAGTAGGATCTGCGGCAGGAAGATCAACACGCTTCCAACGCCATTGATCAAACCGTCGACCAACAGGCTGTTCAACGTTCCAGCGGGAACAACAGAATTCACGACTGCAGCCAATGTGCCATTGAACCAATCGATCATCGTCGACGCAGGGTCAGCAATCCAGAAGACCAGTTGGAATAGCAGAACCACAACGACCAAAGCAACGCACAATCCCCAAATGGGATGCGTTAGCCAGCCATCAAGTCGACTGGTGATGCTGGAACTTCGCACCGGACCCGTCTGTTTGACGAAATCGTCCCGATGACGTGTGATCCACGCATATCTGGCATTTGATTCACTCTCGAAAACAGCGCCTTCACTGTTTTCCATTTCCAATTTCTCTGTCGCGACGCGCTTGAGCGTGTCCGGTCCAACTTCTGCTTTAAGTTGATCTGACATGAAGCCATCGGTGTCGAACAACATTCGCGTGACGGCGAATCGTTTCAGCTCGCAATCGTTGGGACAAGTGGCCTCAAGGTGTTCGATCCGATCCTTCATGCTCGCTTCGAAAGGATCGTGAACAAACTCCGGCGAACGGTTTCTCGATTTGGCAATGGCCTGCTTGAGCTCTTCAAAACCTTCACGTCGTTTGGCTTGAACTGGCACGACAGGAACGCCCAACAATTGTTGCAACTTTCCACAATCGATTTCGATGCCATCACGCTTCGCGACGTCGATCATGTTGACAGCGACGACGGTTGGCTGATGCAGCTCCAGCACTTGGCTAACGAGGAACAAGTTCCGTTGGATGTTGCTGGCGTCGATCACGCATAGGATCACGTCGGGCTTTTTCTCAGCCGGTGGCTTGCCCAGCAAAATCTTCACCGCCAACATTTCTTCCGGCGAGTTCGGTGCGAGGCTATAAGTTCCGGGAAGGTCGACCAGTTCGTACTGTTCGTCGTTGATCGAAATCAGGCCATTGCGTTTTTCGACCGTCACGCCCGGATAGTTGCCGACGTGTTGCTTGACGCCGGTGAGTCCATTAAACAGCGTGGACTTTCCTGCGTTCGGATTGCCCAAAACCACAACGGTGGATTGAGAAGAAACTTCAACCTGGTTGGCCATCAATTAGGCTCAGAGGACTTCGACAAGAATTTCGAGGCTGCTCGACATTCGCAAACAGAAACGGGTTCCGTTGCAGAACTGGATAATGCACGTGATGCCGCCACGCGTAATCGAGATGACTTCCCCAGTTCGCAGTCCCAAGGATGCAATGCGGGCGATCTCGCGCGGGTCTCCGGAGATGGAAATGACCTTCGCAATTTGGCCGGACTGAAGGTCGCGTAGATGAATGTGTTTTTGAGCTACATTCATGGATAAATTCACTATCGTTGGCAAGGTTTCTAAGGCATTAAGTCTAGTCGACAGATTGTCGTTTCGCCAAGTCACTTTCTGGGTGGATTGCGACGCAGTGACGCAGCTTAGGTGCCCTATTCGGCTGATTGGGGAGTTTATCCTTGAGAGCCTATGCCACGTAAACCGGGTTCTCGCTAGCGAAAACGTGCTTGGTCGCCCTGACGACAGCTTGGTAGACTCCGCGGTCCATAAAAACGAGGATCGCCATGCTGACAACGGATTCTTACATTCGCCTTACCCCATTATTACTTCTGATGCTGCTGATGCTGTCATTGGCTGAGCCCGCAACGGCTGCAGTACCTCTAGATGGGCTTGCTCAGGAACCGCGGCCAAGTACTTGGAAGCAAGATGCGGCGCTGACCGACGTGTACTTTGTCGATCACCAGCGCGGATGGGCGGTCGGGTCGCAAGGTGTGCTGCTTCGCACCGAAGACGGTGGCAAGACTTGGGGCGAAGGAAGCCTCACTTCGACCAATCGCAAAGTCGCCGAATCGACGCTGACGGAAAAGTTCCGGGGCATTCGTGCGAAACAGCAGATCGGTGCCGCGAGCGCTGGCAACGATTCTGCACCATTCTCATGTCGCTTCGAATCGGTCTGTTTCACTGACGCCAAAAACGGATGGGCAGCTGGCGGCTACGACGTGCCGTACTTGAACTACTCGCGCGCCGTCATTGCGCGAACCAACGACGGAGGCAAGTCTTGGCAATCGCTTCCGCAGTTGATGATTCCGCGAATTCACAAAATCGAATTCCGCGGCATGGAACGACTCTCCGGTTGGGCGATCGGAGCCAGTGACCCTGCAACCGATTCAGGGCTGTTCTTTACTTCCGATGCGGGAAACATTTGGAGCAGCCAAAAATCAAAACGAATGCCCGATCTTATCGATGCCGAATCAACCGGTAATCGATTCGTCGGCATCGACCAATCTGGAAAGCTGGCGACATTCGACACCGCCAAATTTGAGTACTCCGTTGTCGCGACAGATGCGACGCCAGTTCTGGCCGACGTCGCCATGGAGCAGAAAACGGGTTGGGCCGTCGGCAGTGATGGAACCGTTTTGACGACCAACAACAGCGGATTGAGTTGGTCACCAGCCCCGATCGATCAAGCGTTGTTGGCGACGTTTGATTTTCGCTGCGTTCATTTGGGCAAAGACAAAGTTTGGTTCGCAGGCGATCCAGGGCACGTGTTGTTTTCGCTGAATCGCAACAGCAACGAACTTCAGGCCCATCCGCTGCCGCGTGGAATCGCAATCAACAAGATCACTTTCATCGACGAAACTTTCGGCTGGGCCGTTGGCGACTTCGGTAAGATCTACGCGACGCAAGATGGCGGCAAGAATTGGACAATGCAACGTGGCGGATCTGCTCACGGGATGTCGCAAACAGGCATCCTTGCTTTCTGCAAAGACGTCAGTGAGTTACCGCTGGAGCTGATCGCAAGACACGCCGGCGAAGACGGAAAACTGTTCAGCGTTGCGATGCTTCGATCAGAGAGCTTCGATTCGGTACGATTGGCAGCCGAACGCGTCGGCGCTGCCGTTGTGACTCCGATCCAAACTGGCGAAGATGCCAGTGAAGAAACTCTGCTTCGAAAAACCGTGAGGACGATCCGACTGCAGAAGCCAACGATCGTCATCGGCGCCGAAACGCGATTCATCGAACGGGCGGTGCGGATGGCCTCTGACGAAAACGCATTTCCGCAACAATTGGCGTCAGGGCTCAATGTGTGGCAGTCCAAATTCATGATCGTCACCGATCCAAACGGGTCGATCGAATTCGACAACGATGTGTATCTGGCTCGATTGGGAACGCTCCTCGAAGACGTCGTCATGCCCAGTCGAATGATCTGCGGATTGCCGATGTACTCGCAGGAGAACGGGGCATTTTTTGCGTGGAAATTTATCGGTGACGGTGCGGGGGCTCGTCGCTCCGAGGTCGAAAAGAATCCGCTTCTGCAATCCGGCCTCGTCAAACGAAAACAGCAGTCCATTCCGCTAGGAAGTCTCTCAGCCGTTCGCAAGATTGGTCAGAAACGACAACGCATGAAGGCGTTAGTGCAGATGCCGATCAACAGCGTGTTGGATGTCGAACAGTGCAAGCGAGCGATCGCGGAATTCACTTTTGGGCTCAACACCGAACGCACTGGCAGCAGTTTGGCTGGCGTTTGGTTGATGCAACTGGCAGATCGTTTCGTTGAAGAGGGTCGACCACAACAAGCCGCTTGGGCATTGGAACAATTGGCAGTCAGCTTGCCGGAACACTGCTTCACCCCTTTGGCATCGGCGACGTTGGCCAAGTACTACTCAAGTGCAGAACAGAATTATCTTGCGGTCGATCGTTGGCAGCAGCTTCGATCCAACATTGGACAAGCCAGTCGAATTCCAAAAGGGCTCACCGGCGGCCAACCGCAAGTCGCAATTCAACGAGGTCGATTGAAGGACGGCAGCACAGAATATCGTTGGGACAAAGTTGATCTTGCCGCTGCGCTTGAAGAGGCGGCAGCGATGCCACTGGACATCGACGTCGAAGAAGAGTTGCAGGACTTCGATCCTGAAACCGTTGATCTAACATTGGATGCCGAAGAACCAGAAGTCGATCTTTCAACGCAAGCCGCCAATCTGGCTCCGATGAATTCGATCGAAATCGAAACCTTTCTCAAGCAACGCAACCGTTCTGCGGCGAGTCACTTTTCACGGCTGGGACAACGCGATCCGAGCCTGCTGAAACGCGCTGACTTTCAGTATCTGCATGCCCACATCGTGAAACAGCTAAGCGGTAAGGACGATGCGGAACCGTATTATCGAAATGTGCTCAAGGCAAAACCGCACGCGATCTTCTCACCGGCAGCCAGCGACGAAACGCGAGCCAACAACCAATCGCTGACCACCGAAGTGATTGCGACCGCGGAACGCCCTCATTTGGATGGGCTTCCTGATGATGCGGTTTGGCAGAAAGTGATCAAGGATCGGCAGACCATCGAACTTGAAAAATTCATCGGGAATTTCCACGGCGACGACATCGCGATGGTGGCTTACGATCGCGAGTACGTTTACGTCTATGCGAGATGCTTCAAAGCGGAACAATTTTCTTACATGGCAAAGGATGTGTCTCAGCGAGAACGTGACGCGGATTTGACGAATCAGGATCGCATCGAGATCAGCTTTGACATTGATCGAGACTTGCTCAGTTCCTGGAAAGTTTCCATTGATTGGCGAGGCCGGGTTCACGAATCGTGCGGCAACGCCAAATCGTGGAACCCAAAAATGTTTGTTGCCAAACATCAGGACGACCGAGTCTGGTCGATCGAGTGTGCGATTCCGCTGAAGGATTTAGCAGCCAGCGTGAAGGCTGAAGATACTTGGCGAATTGACGTTCGCCGATTGCAAAACGAGATGCCTTGGACTGACGGCGTGTTTTGGGGCGTCGATGTTCCCGCCTCCGGATCGCTGATGACGTTTCGATAGTTGGTAAAGCTAAATGCGCTTCGACTGCCCGTAAACTCTGCGGGATCTGCCGATTGAAGCAGCGCATTGAAGCAGCGCATAGTCGTCGAAATTTGACGAACGGTTCAGAGTCATCGAGTGACTGGTCGAACTACAATGGGGATAGGCCAATGCCGGCGAATCGTATCCGCAGGGTAACTTCATGAATCATCCATCTGACTCCAGCTCACAAAGCGCGGATTCGGATTCCGGATTCGATTTCATTCCGCCAACAAAACCGAAGAAGGCCCGCAACCTTCCAACGCCTGCTCCCTCCAAGCCCGCTTTGAGAACGCCGGCACCGAAACCGATTCAACAACCTTCTCAATCGTTGACCGTTGAAATCGAAACGGAGCGCGAGATCGAACTGAGCGTTACCGATCGACTGCACCAAAATCGTTCGCAGCTTTCTTCGATCGTGACCAGCACCATCCTGCACACGATCATTTTCCTCATATTGGCACTGTGGGCATTTGATCGAACGCCAAAACCTGAGATCGGACTCACCGCGACGCTCGATATGACAGAAGTCGAAGAATCGATCGAGCCTTCGGAGATCAAATTCGAGATGCCTGAAGTTGCCGAATCGCCCGTTGAGAACAAGGCTGACGCCACAAGTACTGACGTAGAAGAAATGGCAGCTTCAGAAGTACCAACCATCGTCGACGCCGTTCCGGAAAAAGAAGCCGTCGCTGACGCTGTCGAACCCGTCGCCGTTGCGCCAATGAAAACTCTCCCAACAGGAGGCGGGCTTGAAGGACGTGACGCAGAATCTCGCGCGAAACTTGCTGCCAAACACGGCGGCAGCGCAGGAAGCGAAGCAGCCGTTGAACTTGGACTTCGATGGATCGTCAACCATCAGATGTCGGATGGAAGCTGGCGATTTCGACACCACCGCTCCGAATGCGACGGACGGTGCGGTGACGAAGGAGGCATCGACGCTCCTACGGCAGCGACGGGCCTCGCATTGATGTCTTTGCTTGGCAGGGGTTACACGCACAAAGCTGGACCGTACCAAGCCCAAGTCGAAATGGGATTGGATTATCTTGCGAGACAAATTGTGTACCGCGACTACGGTGGCTCACTTCGCGGTGGCGGATCTTCGACAATGTACTGTCACGCGATTGCCACGATCGCGTTGGCCGAGGCGTACGCCATGACCGGCGACGAAAAATATCGCAAGCCCGTCACAGAAGCTTACCGCTACATCGTGACGGCTCAGCATCGACGCGGTGGTTGGAAGTATACTCCGCAAAAGCCTGGAGACATGTCGGTAACCGGTTGGATCGTGATGGCGATCAAGGCTTGTGAGAATGCCGACATTGCAACACTACCAGAATGCAAAAAAATGGCTCGGGAGTTTGTCGATTCCCTCGCCTATCCGGACGGCGTTCGATACGGATATGAAATGATCGGCGACGGCGACATCAAGCCACCGGAGAAGAATCGCAAACCGTCCTGCACTGCTATCGGAAACCTTTTACAGATGTACTTTGGCCGCGAGCAAGAACATCCGGACCTCAGCAATGCGTGTCAGTTTCTGGCCGATGCTGGCAGTTCTGATTCGGATATTTACTACAACTATTACGCCACATTGGTGCTCCATCATGCCGGTGCTCCGCAGTGGAAGCAGTGGAACCAAACTGTCCGCGACAACTTAATTCGAACGCAACAGAAGAATGGACACGAGGCCGGAAGCTGGTTTTTTACGGACCTCCACGGCAATGTCGGCGGTAGACTATATACGACAGCTATGGCCGTAATGACTCTTGAAGTCTACTATCGCTTCATGCCGCTCTACGAGGTAGATGAGGGCGTGAAAGTTCGGGCCATGGATGCCGAATGAGCGGATTTTCGAGAAGATTCTCATCATCTAGATTTTTCCCGAGCCAACCCAAAAAAGAGCTGCCAATTCCCTCCTGGCAGATTCCTGTTTGCACTCACCCACCAAAGCGCCATTCATCACTTTCATATAGTTGCCATCCATGATCGCTGCGCCAACGAACTACGAGGACCAAATGAACCGCTACGTCAGCACTGTTGTCCCGGTACTCGATTTGATGATTGGACAGGTCGTTTGGGCCAAAGGCGGGAATCGAGGCAGCTACGCTCCGGTTTGCTGTCCATTGACCAATAGTGCTCAGCCGTTGGACGTTGCACTTGCTGTCTACAACCAGACGGGCTGCGATTGCCTTTACTTGGCCAACATCGACAGCTTTGCCGGCGCAACGCCGATCTCTACCGTGTACGACCAGTTGATTGAGGCTGGATTCTCACTGTGGATCGATGCCGATTGGATGGGTTCCCTACACTGCGACAAACGAACTGATGAAATCCTGTCGCTCGCTCAAAAGCCCAACGTTAAACTAATTTTTTCCAGCGAAGCGTTGTCCTCGTGGGATGAATTTTCGATCATTGCCGGGTTGGCTCAAAGCGGCGCCAATCCAATCTTCAGCCTCGATTTGCGGGGCGGTAAAGTCATCACAAAGTCCGATGCGCTTTCGTCGACGCCTCCGTTGGAAATGATCACCAAAGCGTGGCAATCCGGCGTGAAAGAAATGATCGTTTTGGACTTGGAGTCCGTCGGAACTTACCACGGTGTTTCTACGGAAAAGCTGATTGGCGAAGTTGCCGAAAAACTTCCCGGCATTCGGCTGACCTCTGGAGGTGGTATTCGCAACCAAGAGGATGCTCAGCGGCTCCTGTCTGCAGGCTGCCAGCACGTTTTGGTCGCGTCTGCAATTTTCGATTGCAAATTTACGCCTGATGATGTGGCAAATTTGACTCCGTTCAAACCGTGTTCGCTGACGACTCTGGCGATGATGCCGAAATCAAAGAACAGTGTTGCGACCAGTTAGAATCGATCGGTGTGACATAGGGCATTGCATGGTTTTGGTTCGTGCGTGCATATCTTAACCCGAAGCGTAAGCGAGTTACCAGCTGCACCTCGCTCACGCGTTTTGAAGTTGCTTACTTTCAGTCACGAAGTGACGGCATGTATTAGCCATGGACGCAAGTCCGTGGTTACGGTTAATGAACCGCCGCAGAGTGCCGAAGGCACGGCAGGAGCCAAGCTTTGCTCTACCGCAATTTTCCTATCGTCCTTTCAGGACTACCAGTTAATGCATCAACCTTTCCATGGACTTGCGTCCATGGCTAATACATGCCGTGCTTTCAGCACTAAACACTGCAACTTCAAAACTCATGCAGTTATCAATGGCGGAACCTTAGCGCAACACAATCCACAGGGCGACGCGTCCGTCTTCTGATAGCACTTTCTTCGATAGCAACTCAATCTGCATTGCACCATTGAGCGGTAATCTTTACAAACCCGTTGCAAAATTTGCGTGGTCGAATTTGACCTCCTGCTTTCACCGCAAAGCGAGAGTTGCTTTGGTCTTCGAAAAACCGGCTTCACACAAATGATTGGCAATATTCATGGAATTGGCACACCCCATGCGGTGCCCCATCCAGATCAATACAGCGCCGAACACGGAACGTTTGGCAACACAAAACAACGATTCGTTCAGTCAGGGAGTAAGACAGTGAAATCGCTCATCTCAACCATCGTGTTGGCAATGCTTGCCATCAGTTCATTCGCACCAACCGCTGTCGCCCAAGAAGGCGGAATCGTCGCCGTGTTGGATGTCGCCAGGGTCTTCAAAGTCAATCAAGGCTTTGATTCCGCGATGAAGCAAATCAAAAAGGATGCTGAATCCCTCAAATCACAAATCCAACAGAAGCAAGAAGCCATCAAGGCAGAAGCCATGCAGATCAGCCAATATGAAGCTGGCACGCCTGAGCGAAACGAAATGGAAGCCAAAGTTGAGCAGAAGCAAGCTGCTCTTCGCACCTCAGCACGTCAGGCCGAAGCCGACTTGCTCAACAGCGAAGCAAAAGTCTACTACGACACGTACTCGAAACTTCAGACCGTTGTCGGTGAACTTGCCGCTAAGCACGGCATCGCACTGGTTGTTCGTTACGACGGCGCGGCTGTCGATCCTTCTGTTCGTCCAGACGTCATCAAAGCGGTTAATCGATCAGTTGTCTACCACCGCGATATCGATCTGACTAACATGGTTATCAACGGCATGGGGCCACGCGTCGCCGAAGCGGCTCGTCAAACTCAGACAAAGTAGCCTCGGTTGGCTGCAATACGAAACGAAGAGCCGACGCAGTCATGTGTCGGCTTTTTTTCGGTACGATCCATCCATCTTCCCCCTCCTACTTTGAGGGTCGGAGCCTAACAGGAAATTGCATGGACTGCCGTAAGGCTCTGTCATTCGGAGAATTACGAAAGTTCATACTGGCAATCACAACCCGACGCGTGAGCGAGGTGCAGCTGGTACCTCGCTTACGCGCTTTGAAGTTGCACATTTGAGACAAGATTTCGCATTCTACTTGATAAACACCTGAAAATTAAAAAAAGCGAAGCGTTCCAATACAAGCCCGACGCGCAAGCGAGGGATCGGGAAATCCCCGGAAATATCCGCTCGCTTGCGCTTCGGGCTTGTATTCGTGCAACTTCAAAACTTACGCTTCGGGTTAGGATTTGCACGGACAAAACATAAGCAGCTGCACCCTCCCCAGCCAACCATTAATCGCATGATCTAGTTTCCCATGAACATCATCCTTTTCGAAGACTCTGCGGCCAAACAGTTGGCCCCGATCACGCTCACTCGACCAGCTTGGGCGATCACCTGCGCAAGCTTTCGACTGGTCGACTGGATCACCAACATTGGCGGATCGATTACTTCCATCGTTCGACCACACTTGCAAACACTGCAACTCAATGATTGGCCTGAATTCAAGCAATCACCTGAGGCTTCTGACGACTCTGTTGTGATGATCAATGCGAGAATGGCTCCCACGATCTCAAATATCGAATTGCTAAGAACTTTCATTGGTCGACACGACTCGAAAGAAAACAAACGGATCATACTGATTCGTGACGGCTGGGCTTTGGCAGCTGCAATCGTGCCCGGAAGCTTAGTCGGAAAAGTCAGCACGGACACCGACACGGACCGAATTTCAGAACTGGAAACGTTAGCCAAAGATGGCTCACATGAGTTGGTTGCCGAAGAGCTGGCTTTTGATTTGTTTAGCTATCCACACGATGTCATCGCTCAGCACATGGAACACTGCGGTGTTGCGGTGGAACAGCGAATCAAAAACGGCGACTACCGCGAAGTCAACGACAACGTGTTCGTCGCCAACGATGACCAACCTGCGACGGAGATTCCCCCCAGCTCGGTTTTCGACACCTCCGAAGGGCCCGTTGTATTTAGAGGCAATACTCATGTCGGACCGTTCAGCTTTTTTCGTGGCCCAATCCACATTGGTGCCAATTGCAAAATTAGCGAACACAGCTCAATCAAGGACTCCGTGGCCATTTCGCACAACTGCAAATTTGGTGGCGAAGCCGAAGGTATTCAGGTCGAACCTTGGTCCAACAAACAACACCATGGATTCCTAGGCCACAGCTACGTCGGCAGCTGGATCAATCTTGGCGCGGGAACCTGCAACAGCGACCTCAAGAACACCTACGGTACCGTGAACATGATTTATGGTGATCGGAAAGTCTCCACAGGAATGCAGTTTGTTGGTTGCGTGATGGGCGATTACTCTCGCACAGCGATCAACACCAGCATCTATACGGGAAAGATCATCGGGGTCGGCAGCACTGTCTACGGCATGACACCCCACAATGTGCCCAGCTTTGTCAACTGTGCTCAACCTCTAAATCAGATTGGAATCCTGCCACCTGAAGTGTTGGCTTCGATCCAATTGCGAATGTTCGAGCGACGAAACGTCGCACAGCGCCCTTGTGACATTCAACTGATCCACGATGTATTCACGATGACACAGGCTGAACGTGAAGACTCCTGGACGAACGATCCGCTTGCATTTTAAATCCGTGTCCAGCCATCAACAAAACACTTGAACTTTCGTGTTCCCGGTGCGATGATTGAACGGTTATTGACCCATGAAACGACATTGAAAACTGATGATCCCGAACAACCTCTACCAGCCCGGCAAGCTCACACTTTCCTTTGAACTCTTTCCTCCAAAAACGGAAAAGGGCGAAGCGAATCTCTATCGCCACGTCGAGACGTTGATGGAGTACTCGCCCGACTTCATCACTTGCACCTATGGAGCCGGTGGATCAACACAAACCAAAACACTGGACATCATTCGCACTGTCAAGGAGCGTTTCAACATTCCCGTGGCATCGCATCTGACCCTCGTCGGCAGTACCGCCGATCAGCTTCGCGACTACATCAAAGAAGCCAAAGCGCAAGGCGTGGATCACATCGTGGCGCTTCGTGGCGATCCTCCCGAAGGAGAAACTGAATTCCAGCAAACCGATGGCGGCTATCGGTATGCCAACGAATTGGTCGAGCTCCTCAACAGCGAGTTCAAAAGCTTCGGAGTGTTCGTCGCGGGATATCCGGAGAAGCATCGGGAAGCTGCCAGCATGGAAGCAGACCTGGACAACCTGAAGCGAAAAGTCGATGCCGGTGCGGATGCAGTGATCACGCAACTGTTCTATTGCAATGAAGACTTCTTTCGATTCCGTGACCAATGCGATGCTCGCGGAATCAACGTTCCCATCGTTCCGGGCTTGTTGCCGGTGACAGATCTAAAGCAGATTCAACGAATCAGTTCGCTCTGCGGAGCCAAACTGCCGCAGGACTTTGTCGATGCTCTTGGCAGCACTGAAGATCAATTTCAGGTTGGAGTCGAGCAAGCCGTCGCTCAAATCGAAGAGTTAAAATCTGGCGGAATCAATGGTTTGCATCTTTACGTGCTGAATCGTTCCAAAGCGATCGTGGAGATCATGAAGCGGCTGGACACCATTCCAACGGCGTAACCGAATCGCGGAACCAGTTACCAACTTTACCACTACAAGAAGCCACTCATGAAATTCGCCACGATTTTTTGTTCGCTCGTATTCATGGTCGCTTCCGGCGCAGTGTCATCCGCTCAAATTGGCGATCAAGCGGCGGCTCAGAAAGACAGTCAACCCACCGCAGATGCAGCGCTTTCCAACAAAGCGCGAACTCAAAAGGCGATGGCAAACATCGAGAAGGCAATCTCGGTCATGATTCCTGGCGGGATCGCGAAGGGTACTCCACGTCAGAAAAATTTTTCCGCCGTGATCGACATGTTTGGTCGCGGCCAAGCTCGAGACGCAATGGATGCGTTGAAGAAGATGGCCGCAGAAGATCCCCAACTGCCTCCCGCAGATATCCTTATGGCTGGGCTCACATTTGCCGTGGGCGACAATAAGTCCGGCAATGTCTTGCTTGAAAGCAGTGCCGTAAAGCACCCCAACTATCCCGGCGTCTACTTGAGCTTCGCCCAAATCGCACTCAACACGGGCCGGGTTACCGACGCATCGCTTCACGCCGACAAAGCCGCGACGCTCATTGAATCCGGAGGTCTCTCACCGGAAAAGAAAGATCACTTTCTGAAACAGTATTACGAAATTGCAACGGGTATCTATCTGCGTCGAAAGCAAAACCAACAGGCGAACGACGCATTGGAAAAGCTTCAAACCGTTTCGCCCAACCTGCCTTTTTACTTTTTCAGCAAAGCCGAACTTGCGTTTCGAGCTCAGCAGTACGAGCCAGCGCTACAGTTTCTCAGACAGCATGCGAGCTCAATCGAAAGCAAGCGTTTGCCCGAACTGACATTGGTTGACTGGCTCAAGAGCACGGGCAAGCAAGATGAATCGGACAAACTACTGATCGAAACGCTCGAAAAGAATCCGGGCGACAAGCTCGGGCAAATGATGGCTGCTCAAATGTATATGTCCCGCGAAGAGTTCCCCAACGCCTTGGTATCGCTCAAGCGATTTATTGAGATCAATGGATCAGAATCTGACCAAACGATCGACATGCAAGGCCGCATCGCGTTCGCTGGTGGATCGTATGAATATGCTGCCGATCATTTTCGCAACTTGAATAAACGAACGCCAAACGATCCCAGCAGTGCGAACATCTATGCACTCTGTTTGATCGAAAGTGAAGATCCTGAGAAACGGAAACAGGCACAGCAAATCTCTGAACAGGTCGCTAGGCGACTTTCCAACAACCCCTTGGCCTTGGCATCACTCGCCTACATCTATCAGAAAAACGGAGAAAAAGAACGAGCCCAGCGATTGATGGCCAATGTCGCGATGACACGACAATCGACTCCCGAGATTTCTTTTTTCCTGTCGCATTGGCTCAATGAAAACGGTCAATCGGATAAAGCCGCAGAGATACTGCAGCAGGCCGTTGATTCAAAAGGGCTGTTTCTCTATCGATCCGCCGCTAGAAAACTTCTGGCAAGCATTCAAAACAAGTAACAGAAGCTTGCGACACTAATTCTTTGCTTTGGCTTTCGCTTTCGCTTTTTTCTTCGACGAAGTTCGAACACGTGTTTCCGACAGCGGGCCATTGATCCGAATATCAATTGGCCTGCTGGAAACTTCTTTCTCGTCGATCGTCGCGATCGCTCGTAGAGCCGTAGGCCCGCGGCCAAGCTCTTTTGCAGTGACTGTAAAAACGCCACCTTCTCCATCGACCGAGTGCAGCACTTTTTCATGTTGGCAAAGACGAATCTTGCTCGCACCCTCAGCCGTAAACGTCAGCGTCATCAAATCGTCAATTCCACAAACGGTTTTTGAAGTCGTCAGAGCACAATTTTGATTTTTGTTGTCGATCACCACCGGGAGAACGACACGACTTGTGGTGCTAATTTGATTGGCCGCAATAAAGACAATTCGTATTTCGTGGTAGCCGTCGGACAACAGCGAAGTATCAAATTCGATTGGCTCCATCGATCGGTCTCGTCGACGAAGCGTTCCATCGATGAACATCTCCATTCCGGCGACGCGAACTGGGGAATTTTCTTTGTCAAAGCGAATACGTTTGATGCCCGAAACCGTATCCATTGGAGCGATTCCATCGACCTTTACTTGCGGTGCAATGGCGAACGGCTGGCATAATGCATCACCAACGATCAGCGTTTGAAAAGGACCATTAATCGACTGGTAGAACGACTCTGCCAACGAACAACCCCTTGCGTAGTGCACATGGATCATTGGGCTCGGGAACTTTTGCGGAATCGTATAGGGCTCAGTGACCGTGCCGCTGGATCCAGCTGCTCCGTAACGCAGAAACTCGCTCAGCTTGGTCTGCCCACCAACGTTGCCAAGCCTGCCGCCGAAGCTGGTCAGGTTTTCACAAATAGCTCCGGGGAGAATCGAACTACCAGATTTTCCAAAATCGAACTTTGCAGTACCTGACGTCAATCCAAGCACGTCGTTCTTGTTTTTCGGCATCGCCGTCTTGATGATTTCTGCGCGGTATCCCATATCCTGCAACATGTTGGCTGCTTGTTGAAACTTTGGCTTCCGTGTTTTGGTGCGGACATCGGATGTTGTCGTAAAATAGAACGTTCCTGTCGGACGCGTGAAGTCAGCCTTGACGGTGCGTTGGAGCTGTCGAACTGCTTCGGCTTCGCTGTTTCCATCGTTTCGAGTCACCGCCAGCACGGTTGAAAGAAAGTACCGATCGCCCTGCCCCACCGACATATTGAGCATGCCGTTGGGTGCCCATTGATAAAGTTGCCGGAAGCCACGCGATGCGGTGTCTGGTCGACCGTCGTTGGACATCCGACTTACCAAGCCCTGGAACGTTTTGTCGCGAATGCGTGAAAAATCGGGATCGGTCACGGCGCCGTTTCGGTCGCTCCAACCCATTCCAATCGCTCGCGTCATCCAACGGGTCGCCGCGACATGATCATTCTGTTTCGCAGCAAACTTCGCCAACCAATACAGCACCGCCGTCTGTCCAGGATTCTCTTTTGCCATCCGTTGTAGCGATTCAATCGCTTTCTCAAAGAGAGGGTCGTTGCTCCGTTTAGTGATTGCGGCGATCGAACGCTCAAACTCTTTCTGTTTGGGGCCACTGAACGGAAATTGCAACATCCGGGCGGTTGGAATTCGGTAATACCGATTGACTCGCAGATCCATCGCTTGGTACGGCAAGTGGATGCAGTGTCCGGCAAGATACGTCAACGATGAAATCGAAGCTTCTGGTTTGAACAATCGCTTGTCAACTTTCACCCCATTCTCTGCAGCCTTTGCAATGAAATCCGTGAGAATGTCTCCAATTCGAACCGTCGTGGGGAAGTCCGACGAATAGACGATGTAGTCAATGCTGCCATTGATATTGCGATCTTCAATCGTTGCCAAGATCGGTCGCAGAATCTTTGCCTCAAAATCATCGAAGCCAATCGCTTCCTTAAACGGAATGTCACTCAAGTAAACAACGTTCTGGTTCGGTATCCCTCTCAACGAGATGTAATGATTGGCGATCAGCTTGGAGGAATCTGAATCATTGTTGACGACCACCAAAACGTTTTCTGGCCCTCCACCGGCGACGGCGGATCTCGTGCTCCAAAAAAAAGCGATAGCGCAAAGGGCGAAGGCAGCGAACCGGAATCGGTGCCGTGTCATAAAGTGAATCATGGATCGTCTCGATTTTTGAAATTCGAACACTGCAAAGTTAACCGACCAACCCGAGCATTTGCGAACGATTTTTGCACAGCCAAGAAAGAGCCCAAGTTCCATTGCTGAATAAACGGAAGAGTAAAACCTTGACGATCAAGGCCGCAAAATGCGTCACAAACGGGGGTTTTGCAGGCCCTGATTAGCTACTCCACGATTTTAAGGTTTCTTAACGTTTCCTTAATATTCCTAGGTTACTCTTTCGTCGACTGGAAGGATGTAGGCGGCTCAAAGAGCCACCAATTTCCAGCAGAATTGCTACCAATTTACCGTCATTGTTACACGATTTTCGCCAAGGATTTCAATGAAAACCGTTTTTACTGCCATTCTCGTTCTTGCTCTGCTCTCTTTGACGGGGACAGCTCAGGATCTTTCTGGAAACATCAACATTCAGGGTTCGAGCACGGTTCAACCCATCTCCAACAAAGCCAAAGAACTGTTCAACGCCGTGCATGGCAAAGTGAACATTAGTGTTGGTGGTGAGGGAACTGGAAACGGTTTCAAAGCGCTTGCTTCTGGCGAGTGCGACATCTCGGGCGCGTCACGACCGATCAAGAAAAAAGAGCTCGATAAAGTAAACGCCGCGGGCATCAAATTTGTCGAAGTTCCAGTCGCCTACGATGGTTTGACGATCGTTGTGAATCCGGAGAACGACTTCATCAAGTCACTCACTGTGAAGCAGTTGCAATTGATCTTCCGCGAAGATTACGCCGCCAAGACTTGGAAAGACGTCGACGCATCATGGCCAGCTGAGAAAATTTCACTTTACATTCCGGGCTCAGCTTCAGGAACGTTCGATTACTTCAAGGAAGTCATCGGAAAGAAAGACGGCAAAACACTTCGGACTGACGAACAAGTTCAGGACAGTGAAGACGACAAGATGCTGGTCACGGGAGTCAAAGGCGAAAAGTACGCTATTGGATTCTTTGGCTACTCTTACTACGACGCTAACCGTGATGGTCTGCGTGCGATTCCGATCGTAAATCCGAAGACTGAAAAAGCTGTCACGCCGTCGATCGAAACGATCAAGTCGGGTGAGTACGCTCCGTTTAGTCGTCCTCTGTTTGTCTACGTCAACACAAAGTCGTACGAGAAATTGGAAGTCGAAGAGTACGTTGTTTTCATGTTCGACAACCTTTCGAAAATCGTCGAAGCCGCTGGCTACGTTCCATTGCCTGAAGCAGTCGTAACCGCGGCTCAGGACAATGTTGACGCCGGCAACACGGGAACTCACTTCGTCGACAAAGAAGGCGAAAAGCGTTCTGGTGCTCTAGAGTCTGTATTCGTTCCAGAAAACCGGGCTGGTCAATAGCCCGAGCCACGCCAACCGAATTTGGTCACCGCTCGAGGGAGTTTCCCTCGAGTGATGGCTTTCGGACCCGACCACACCACCCCACCCAAAATGCATGAGTTCATCATCCGTGTCTGAGACTGGCGGCCCGAACTTCGTTCGACCGAACTTCCCAGTCAAATCATCGGCTCGCAGCCATCGAAATCAAGCGATCATGGTATCGCTGCTGATCGGTTGTGCCTTGGTGACACTTGGAACGACCGTGGGCATCATCTACATGCTGATCAAAGAGTCGATGGGATTCTTTGCTGGGGACGACATCAACTTGTGGGAATTCCTGACCGGGACGAAATGGTCGGTCGGACGCACCCAAGGCAAATTTGACTACGGCATCTGGCCGCTGCTTTCAGGAACACTTCGAATCACAGCCATCGCAATGATCCTTGCGTTGCCGCTGGGATTGGTGACCGCGATTTACCTTTCGGAGTATGCACCCAAAAGTGTGCGTGCCATCCTGAAACCGACACTTGAAATCCTTGCCGGCATTCCAACCGTCGTGCTGGGTTTCTTTGCCGTGAAATTTATCACGCCAAACCTGCTCGCACCGCTTGGCGAATTCAAAACTTTCAACGCGACCGCTGCCGGAATCGCCGTCGGAATCCTGTGCATTCCTCTAGTTGCTTCATTGGCCGAAGACGCACTTCGCGCGGTGCCACGAACGCTCCGCGAAGGCGCTTACGGACTTGGTAGCACGAAACTGGAAACGACCCTTAAAGTCATCGTTCCGGCAGCGCTTTCGGGAATCATTTCTGCATTCCTGTTGGCCGTCGCACGTGCCATTGGAGAAACGATGGTGGTCGCATTGGCGGCTGGCTCATCGCCGACCTTCACGATGGACCCGCGTGGTCCGTCTCAGACGATGACCGGCTTCATCGTGCACACTTTCCAAAGCGAATCAGTTGTTCCCGGAACGCCCGGCTACTACTCGATTTACGCCGTCGCCGCGTTGCTGTTCCTGATCACTTTCGGCATCACCTTGATCGGTCAGATCGTGCGGATGCGGTATCGGGAGGAGTACAACTAATGGCGAACGACTATTACTCCAATCCGAAAAAAGAGTCCGGACGAAAACTCAAGTCCAACGTGTTTGCGATGGTTTGTCTGGTAATCTCCAGCCTCGCCGTTGTGATTCTGATAACGCTGCTGGCGACCATATTCATCAGCGGAGGGAGCTGGCTGAATTGGGAATTCCTCAGCGGAGTCCACAAGGAAGACAACCCGGAAGGTTCTGGTATCGGCCAAGCCGTTCTGGGTTCAGCTCTGATCTGTTTGCTCTGTGCATCGGTCGCGATTCCAATCGGCATTGGCACGGCAATCTTCCTAGAAGAATTCCAACCTCGAAACAAAATCCTTCGCTCTCTACACGGCCTCGTACAGCTCAACATTAGCAACCTCGCTGGTGTTCCGTCGATTGTTTACGGCATCCTTGGACTGACAACTTTCGTCTATCTGTTTAACTTGGTCCCAAGCATCCAAGTCAACAAACCGATTCCATGGGAAGTGGGTGCGACTCACTTTTACCAAACCAAAACGCTCGGCAGAACGTTCGTCAAATTTCCAGCCGGTGATCGGGAGGAAACTTCGATCAAGCTGACGCAAAACGAAATGTGCGTCGACGCCGATGGCAACACGTTCGAACTCAAGCTCGTCGACAAGCGTTCCGAAGCTCCGAAAGATCCTGAGCTGAAAAAAGGTTACGCCCTCCGCGGTCGTAGCGCTTCGCGACTGACGGAACGATCACCTTGGTACTTTCATCTACCGCTCGGCAAGAGTCTCCTTTCGGCGGCACTGACGTTGGCGTTGGTAATTTTGCCGATCGTGATCATTTCATCTCAGGAAGCAATCCGCGCTGTGCCACGTTCGATCCGAGAGGCTGCGTTCGGAATGGGCGCGACGCGTTGGCAAGTCGTTCGCAAGACGGTTCTTCCCGCTGCAACGCCAGGGATCATGACAGGAGCGATTCTCTCGATGAGCCGCGCCATCGGAGAGGCTGCTCCCGTGCTCGCCGTCATGGGCGGCGTCCTTGGAACGACTTCCGGAATTAAATCACTTATGGATCAAACTCCAGTCCTGCCAGTCACGATCTATCGCTGGGCCGGAGACGAAAATGCTGGATTCGAAAATGCTTCGTCGGCAGCAATCATTGTGTTGCTTGGCGTTTTGCTAATCATGAATTCGATCGCCATTTTGTTACGAAACCGCTACGAGAAGAAACTTTCCTAAATCTTTGAATTGACTCAAATGAAAGACGAACCCAAGATGGATAACGTCGCGACACCAAAGAAAACTCACGGCATGTTGAAGCCAAAGCGTCCAACTCTTTCGCAGCGCAATGATGCGTCGCCGGAAAAGAACGAACAAAAGTTGGCCATCCGCCTAGAAGACTTCAATGCCTACTACGGCGAATTTCAGGCAATCAAAAACATCAACCTCGACATCATGGCCCGTCAGGTGACTGCCTTCATCGGCCCCAGCGGATGCGGCAAAAGTACATTGCTGAAGTGGATCAACCGCATGAACGACATCGTGCCGTCGGCTTGGGCCAAAGGTTCGATCCGAATGGGCGATCTAGAAATCCTGAAAAAGCAAACGGATGTTGTTTCTCTTCGCCGTCGCGTCGGGATGGTTTTCCAAAAACCGAACCCGTTCCCGAAGTCGATTTTCGACAACGTGGCTTTCGGTCCAAGGCTTCACTTCAAGATCGGCAAGCAGGACTTGGCTGCGTTGGTCGAATGGTCGTTGCGAAAAGCCGCTGTTTGGGATGAGGTCAAAGATCGTTTGCACAAGTCAGCTTTGGGACTCTCCGGCGGACAACAGCAACGCTTGTGCATCGCTCGTGCGATCGCGACCGGACCCGAAGTTTTGCTAATGGATGAGCCCTGTAGTGCTCTCGATCCGGCATCGACGGCTCGTGTGGAAGACCTTGTTTACGAACTGCGTGAGCAATACACGATCGTGATGGTGACGCACAACATGCAGCAAGCCTCTCGCTGCAGCGATCGCACTGCGTTTTTCTTCGAAGGGGAAATCGTGGAAGAGGGCGAAACCGAACAGTTGTTCACACGACCGAAGCATCAGAAAACTGAAGACTACGTTAGCGGTAAATTCGGTTAACGGATTGGTTGGAATAACATCATAAAACAGCACATACGGACACATGTCAAAACACTTACAACGTGAACTCGAACAACTCAACCGAAAGTTGATGTCGCTATTTGGTGATGTTGAACGAATGATCAACCTCGCCAAAGACGCGCTGTGCAACCAAAAAGTTGAGCTCGTGGACGGGGTCATTGCCTCTGACGTTCAGGTCGACGAACGGGAAGTCGAAATCGAAGAAGACTGCCTGAAAATCTTGGCACTTCATCAGTGCGTCGCCGCGGATCTGCGAAGGCTGACGACCGTTTTAAAAGTCAATTCCGATCTCGAGCGAATTGCGGACCTCGCGTGCAACATTGCTTCCAGAGCCAGAGACGTTCACGCCTATCCCTATTTCCCGATTCCAGATCACTTGCCGGAGATGGTCAATAAAGCTTGTCTGATGGTTAAAATGTCACTGGACTCGTTCGTTGATACGGATCTCGAATTGGCCAAAGATGTCATCAAACTCGATGCTTCGGTCGACGAGTATCATCTTTCCGTCATTTCTGAATTGAGAGATTTAATGAAGCAGGATTCCGAGATCGTCGAACCGGCGCTACATTGCTTCACCGCAGCACGACAGATCGAACGGATCGCTGACCTTGCAGAGAACATTGCTGAAGACATGATCTACTACATTGATGGAGAGATCGTTCGCCACCACCATGAAAGAATCGAACACATCTCTGACCCGAACGAGAACCGCTAAACGATGCCTGCCAAAAACATTTTGGTTGTCGAAGATGACAGAGCACTTGCTGGTGTGTTGGAGTACAACCTCAACAGCGAGGGATTTAACGTATCCTGCGCGATGGATGGACAAGACGCGCTGAACCAAGCGCGAAGTAAAGCGCCTGATTTAGTTTTGCTCGACGTGATGATTCCTGTGATTGATGGAGTCGAGGTTTGCCGACAGCTTCGTAGCGATCCCGCAACGAGGAACACTCCGATCATTATGCTCACCGCCAAGGGCGAAGAAACGGATCAGGTTGTCGGATTCTCCGTTGGAGCCGACGATTACGTTACCAAACCGTTTAGCGTCAGAGTTCTTTTGGAGCGGGTCAAGGCGTTGCTTCGGCGCAACGAACGCATGGGCGAAGGCAACGACACGATCTCCGTCGGTGGTATCGTAATCGATCGCGTCAAACATCGCGCTCTTCTTGATGGACGAGTCCTCGATTTGACGCCCAGCGAATTTCGATTGCTCGACACACTGATCCGTCAGCCCGGCCGAGCGTTTGACCGATCAGAACTTATCGACTCCGCGTTGGGCACCGACGCGATTGTTCTCGAACGCACCATCGATGTTCATATCCGTTCGCTCCGCAAGAAGCTGGACGATTCAGCCGACCGAATCGAAACCGTTCGCGGCATCGGCTACCGCTTCTGCGAAAACTAGCCCGAGTCACAAGCTGTTCCGCGTTTCCCCAAGGTCATTTTCTTTTGAATTCGGTATCTGCATCCATGTCAAAAACGGACATAGATTCAACAAGCGATTTAACTTCTTCCTCTAGTCCAATTTGCTTCTGCTGATCCTTCGTAAGCGACATAAAGTAAATATCCAATAGTCGATTTTGAAGTTCTAGTTTCCTTTCCTTCACCTCTTCGACGAGTTCCTTTACCGATATGTTTAGTTCTGCACATTTTGTCACGATCGACTCTTCTTGCTCTCTCGTCAGTTTGATTTTTTGAGAAAGTTTTGCTGTTAGAATTCGTGAAAACAACCGCTTGCCATGTACTTTACGAACAACTGCGTTCATCTGTTCCGGCAAGAGGACTTTTTCCAGTTTCTTCAAATGAGCGACACGAACGCTTACCGCTTGACGACGCGTTGCATTCTTCATGCTGTCTGCGTAACTTTTTCCAATTTCATTTAGGTCACTCTTTTGGCTTTGCAACAGCTCCAAATCAGAGAAAAGACCTACGTCCTCCGCTGACAGCAACTCAAGGACGCTTAATTTCCCTTCTTCCGTGCTTTCCTGTAGATAGATCCTATCGTCAACCGCTAAAGACACAGCTTCCGCCGTTGAGCCTGGATGAGGTACAAATTCACGGACTTTTTCGCCATTTTCCAAAGTAATTGTGCGATGTGTGCCCGGTGGATTTTCATCTGGCTCAAATTTGAAGATTCGAGATTTTGAGTCTTGAGCTTGGCACACGCCAACGAGGTTTAAAAAGATCAAGGTCACGAAGATCAATAGATTGTTATACATTATCTTTCCTTCAGGTTTTACTGAGTTCGAAATTGAATTGTCTAGTCTTCAATCGTGAAAGAAGCCGTCTTTAGATCGAGCTTTCTCGTGACACCACCTCCCGAAGGCTTGAAATTGAGAGAGGCGTATATTGTGTACTTTCCCGGCAGCAAGTTCGGCGCCATCGGCGCATTGTATCCGTAGTAGTCTTCGTACGGTTTGCTCGTTCCACTTGCTTGGTCATCCCAAAACACCTTTGCGTCTCCGCTTGGTGTATCGAAGAAGACTGTTTGCTCAAACCCAATTAACTCATGAGGATCACTCTTGGTTACTGTTATGGTTCTGAAGACCCTGCCTCCAGAGCATGCGGACGGGATTGTTACCGAAGAATCTTGGTAAATGTCGAAGAAAAGTCCCGTCGATGTTTGCCAAGCTACAGCATCGATTGATGTTGTCCCTGTGGCCTGTGGGACGTTCGGAGGCGGAGGCGGGCTATCGTTGAGTAACTGAGCACTTAGCTCAACTACACAGAAAGCAGAAAGCAGAAAGCAGAAAGCAGAAAAATTCTCATTGCTAATTCCTTTTGAAAATTAATAGCCCTGTAATGTCTTCGGGAGATTATATAGATTTTCCAAGCTCTGTCAAAAACGTGGTTTTGGTAAAAGAATCTGGAATTGGCTGCCGCTGTTTCAACAATTTTGGATACGGTTGTGCTCGAACGGGAGATCGACGTTCACATCCGGTCGCTGAGAAAAAACTGGAAGAGTCCGCCGACCGTATCGAAACGGTTCGCGGCATTGGCTACCGGTTTTGCGAAAATTAGGCGCTCAATAGTAGCTCGGCCTCTCCGAGAGCGAGAATTTCCAAAAACATCATCCTCCCAGCGAGAGGGTGATCAGCATTTGAAATCTGCTCTAATGATCTTGCGACGAAACATCCCATTTGTCCAACCGAACCGACCTTGCCAATGCCCTCGAAACATTCTCACGCTGCATTGATTCGAATGGTTGAAGCCGGTATTCGCGAAGTCGGTGACCTTCCGTCCAATCGTTTCTACATTCTTGTCCGCGATGTGAAGGTGTCAGGATCGCCACCGACTTCAATGCAAGTATCGGTGTTGGTGCGTTTTCTACCCTCGGGATCGCCGTATTGTTGCGGGGAGCCCGGTTGCTACTCGAGCGTTTTTCGTACTGAAGGCATCGAAGAACTTGGTGACTACTTGCGCCGTAAAATGAACTTGAAGCATTCTGTTACAGTCGAACTCAAACCAAGTGTTGAGTACTACGATGATATCGCATTCACTGCTCACAGTGACAGCTAGAAGATCTGGCTAAGAGATCTTCTATTCCATTTCTTTGCCAAGTCGCTCCGCAAGTTTCGCGACCAGTTGCGGATCGTCTTTTTTTCGCAGGCTATCGATCGTTGCTTGTTTGACTTCCAGTTTGAGCAAATGCTTCTCTAGCCGATCCCACTGCGTCTCCCGTTTCTTTCCCTCAGCAAGGAACAATTCGGTCACCAGTTCCTGAACTCGCTGAAGCGCGATGTTCTCGCGATTCTCGTAGTAGTTCTTGATGATGTTCTGCTGGTATTTGGATCGCTCGGCCACGATAGTGTCTCTTGAAGTGAAAGTTGCGCAGTGCCAATTCTGTGGTTTTCGGTTGTCCGCAAGTCAAATTTGAAACTTACGTGGAAATGCCGGATATCCGGATTTTTAATTCGATCAAGATGACGATACGGCGAACACAACATTAGATTAGAATTAACAGCTGTCACCTTACCTTGAATCGTTTTGCGGTCAACGCAAACGACCGACTTCGATCAATGTCGAAACACAACTCCATCAACTGTGCTCAGTGTGGCAACGCGACGCCCACCGCTGAGGCGACTCCGAAATTTTGTAGCCATTGCGGCTCGAAATTCGATTCGATTGCCGAGGGAGTTGGCACGCCAGATTCGACGAAGCATCAGGTGCCAACCAAGACGGTTGCTACGGATTCTGATCGCTTGGCGTTGGACGAAACACACGACTCTTCGTTCGTGATCCAACCCTCTAAATCGGCCGGGAAACTGCAACCAGGAGACAACGTCGGCCCGTTCAAGCTGGGCTGCGTTTTGGGGTCCGGGGGAATGGGAACGGTCTATGAAGCTCACGACACCGAAAGCGATTGTCCAGTCGCGTTGAAGATTCTTTCTAGGCAAGTTCACGCGACGTCCGAAGGTGTCGAGCGGTTTCGCCGCGAGAGTCAGGTAGCCGCATCGATCAATCATCCCGGCAGCACCTTTGTCTATCGCTCGGGGCAATACGGAGAACAATTCTTCATCGCGATGGAGTTGATGAATGGCGGCACGCTGAAAGATGTCGTCGAAGAAGATGGCCCGCTTGAAGTTGCCCGAGCAGTGGACTTCATGATTGAGGCAATCGATGGCCTGGCCGTAGCACACCGGGTTGGGATCGTACATCGTGACTTCAAGCCATCGAATTGCTTCGTCGACGACGACGGTCGTGCAAAAGTCGGCGACTTTGGTTTGGCGAAGAACTTTTTTGGCGACGTAGCACTGACTCAAACAGGAACCTTCGTTGGTACGCCTCAGTTTGCAGCCCCTGAACAACTGCGTGCCGGACACGTCGACGCCAGGACGGACATCTATGCCGTAGGCGGGACACTGTTTTATCTTTTGACAGCTCGAGCACCTTTTGTTGGCGACGCGGCGCAAGTGATTTCTGGAATCGCGGCCGAGCAGGCTCCTAACATCAAGTCGATCTCTGAACACATTCCGGAAAAGCTTGCCTCACTGATTGCGGCGATGCTGGAGAAAGATCCGGCTCGTCGTCCAAGTAGTCTCGAAGAGATCCGCGTTGCCCTGCTGCCGTTTTCGTCATTGGGAGCCGTTGCTCCCGACAACGGGCAACGAATGGCGGCCTTCTTCATCGATGTGTTCCTATTTGGATTCGTTGGATTTGGAATCTCAATGGTCGTTAGCCCTATGGCGGTCGTCATTGATCCAGATCGTGTCAATCAGATCTTGTTTATCACCAACTTCATCGCGTTAGTCGGTTGGTTTGCAATTCAAGAATACGTTAGCGGGACGACCATCGGTAAATGGTTGTTCAAAATGCGAATCACGAATGAACAAAATGATTCGCCCGGACTTTGGCAAGCCATCGTCAGGCCGCTTTTGATTCCCGGTACACGGTCGCTCGTGTTGACAGTTTCGATGATTTGGATCAGTGCACCGAACAGCGGGGCAATGAATGACCAACACCTTCTCACTATCGGATTGGCCCAATTGTTTTCGATGCTTGCGTGGATTCCTTGTCTGCTACTTATGCTGACAGCGCGGGCCGCCAACGGTTACCGTGGCGTTCACGACTTGTTGACCGGAACGCGCGTTGTGCGACTTTCCAGTTCGCTGGATTCCGATATTCCAAAAGACGTCGCCGTGACGACGCCGCTGACAGTCGATGATGCGGATTCGATTTCCAAAAAGATCGAACCTTTTCGCACCTTGGGACAGTTTGGAAGCAACGCAAATTCCAGTGAACGAATCCTAGTCGGTGAAGATCCGGAGTTGGATCGGAAAGTCTGGATTTACGAATCGAAAGATCCAGCACCGCCACTTTCCCGCGCCACGATTCGTCCGACGCGACAGCGAATCATTGCTTCACGAAAAGATGACTCTTGCGATCCACCGCTGAACTATTTTATCGCAGAATGCACCGAAGGCATGCCGCTTGCTCGATATGTTGAATCCGCGGATCCAGTTCCGTGGACGGTTTTTCGCCCTCTGCTTCGTGAGCTTGCTGCGGAACTGGATCGATCGATTGATGAAGATTCATTGCCAACAAATTTCTCAGAAGACAATGTTTGGCTTGACCGAAGTGGCCGCTTGAAGCTGGTTGAAATATCGGTTGAAAACAACAGCCAAACAAACAAACCAGCGCGTGAAGTTTTTACGGGAATTGTCTGGAAGCTAATCGAAAACCATCCCGTACCCGAGAGCATCATTGAACTGTACGAGCAATGGAAAGTTCCAGACGAAATTTCGATGGATCAGATCGCTGACACATTGGATGACATGGTGGATCATCCGTCGAGCTGGACTTGGATCGATCGCGTTGGTGTCATTTGCGCTTCGCTGACCGTTGAGTTGTCGATACTGTTTTTGTTGGGACAGGCGTGGCTTTGGCTTTGCATTACTCAGTTCAGCGCGGGCGCCACTGCGATCTGCGGGACGTTTGTTCTTGCTGCCTTATTGGTCGCGTTTGTGACAGGATTCTTTTTTGAGAGTCCAACGTTTTGGTTCCTTGGAATCACCGCGCGAAAACGCGACAAAGTTCAGAACGCATCGGGTTTTCGATTGGGCATGCGGTGTTTGGTAAGCTGGATTCTTCCAGTCCTGTTCGTGGCTTCGCTGCTCGGAATTATGGCTGCGTCAGTCAATATGCCGCCTGGCGAATTTCCGACGGAAGTTCTGGTCATGTCATCCGTTTGGATGCTGGTCGCGTTAGTGATGTTGGTGGTGACGCTGTTGAATCTTGCGAAGCCAGACCGTGGCATCGCTGATTTGCTTTGTGGTACTTCATTGATGAGAAAATAATGAACTGCTCAAATTGTGAATCCATCTTGCTAACGGACGTCTTCAAGACTCCCAATCCGATTCGCTGTACGGCGTGCGGCCACATTTCGATTCCTCAAACGAAATCGTCCAATCAGGCAAACCGATTTGCATGGAGAAGTTTCTGGCTAGGCTTAACGTCGATCGTTCTGTTGTGCTTGACCGGCATCCCCGCGATTTGGTACGGCGTTCGAAGCTTGCTGCAGATGCGTTTTGTTCGCAGCCAGAAGAATGATCGGAAAGCTGCGATTGCTGGCATCTGCCTTGGCTTGCTATTTGGATTTGTCGGCTCGGGTATCGTCGCGATGATCGGTGCATTTTCACTCATCTTTATGTTTCTGGTTGAAGAAACGAAAGAGCCCGAACGCATTCAGGAAATTCTTGCCAACATTGGAACGATCGACATCCCCGAAGACTTTCATGCGGTGGAGGCCAACCGCGTGGCGAATCAAGTTGAGCAAGTCGATTGGCGAGACAGTTCAAAACTCGAATCAGCCAATGGCCGAGTCCTATTGGTCAAAGGTGTCACGGAAACCCAGTTTGCCGAAATTCAACGTGGAAAACTGATGAGCATGGATTTGCATCGCGATATTGAAGTTGATGAGTCTTCGCGACGGAGCGACAAACGGTTGTGGAGTTTCGCAGGACAAGAACGAGAAGTCACGCGAACGACGTTGCACGCCAAACAGGGAGACTTCGAGGTCATACGGTATGCCGTGACAACCATTGCGGATAATGAAAAGGAGTTTTCTGCGTTGGCTGTCAGTATTCGAAAGCCCGGAGATTTTACCGAAGCCGACGTGCGGAAAATTTTCGAATCTTATGAACGTAAGTCCGACTAATGGAGAGCCCATTTTGTAACTCGCGTGCAATACAAGCCCGAAGCGCAAGTTTTGAAGTTGCACACATTTTTATTCCGAAGGAATTTCAGCCATTAGCCGGAGGTCGAGCGTAGCGACCACCTCCGGAACCCTAGGAATGCACGATTCGATCCTGAAGGGATCGCAGCAAACGCCCGCTGTGATCCCTTCGGGATCATGTTTGCTT